>JAXDCM010000064.1:0-31374 GCA_034677965.1 Syntrophales bacterium | reverse complement strand
GAGGCGGTATCCCGATGTCGCGGGAAATGGCATCCACCCCCTGATCCATTACCTGTCCTACGGTGTGCGAGAAGGACGAAAGCCGAATCCGTTTTTCGATACAAAGTATTACCTGGAAAAAAATCCCGAGGTGGTGGCCGCCTCGGAAAATCCACTGGCCCATTACCTGGAAAAGGGAGCGGCCGAAGGCAGAGAGCCGGGGCCGGATTTCGATACGGTTTATTATTCCGGAGACAGAGGCCAATCATCCCGTGCAGGATGGAATGCCCTTGTTCATTATCTGGAGATCGGCAGCCATGAGGGTCTATATCCCAGAAATGTCTATGAGGACTGGATTCGAGAAAACCGCTTGACGGACGAGGACAGAAAAAAAATATGGAAGCAGATGGATGCCCTGTCCTACAGGCCCACCTTTTCCCTGATCATGCCCGTTTATAATACGGATGAGAGATGGTTGCGGCGCTGTCTTGATTCCGTGCTTGTTCAGCTCTATCCGGACTGGGAATTGTGCATTGCCGACGATGCCTCTACCGATCCGACGGTCAGAGAGGTGCTTGAGGAATACAAGGCCAAAGAGACCCGTATCCGGGTTGTGTTTCGTCGCGAAAACGGCCACATCTGCGCATCTTCGAATTCAGCGTTGGAGATGGCGACGGGCGAATTCATAGCGCTGCTGGACCATGACGACGAGCTGGCCGAGCACGCCCTCTATGAAAATGCGATCCTTCTCAATGAACATCAAGATGCGGATATGATTTACAGCGATGAAGACAAGCTGGGCATAGACGGCAAGAGACATACGCCTTTCTTCAAACCGGACTGGTCGCCGGACACTTTTCTTTCACATATGTACACCTGCCATCTTGGAGTCTATCGAACGGAGCTTGTCCGAGACATCGGGGGATTCCGCGTCGGCTATGAAGGCAGCCAGGATTATGATCTGGTTTTGCGTCTCGCCGGAAAAACGGAGAAAATTTATCATATCCCCAAAATCCTGTATCACTGGCGCGCTATCCCCGGATCGACAGCCATGAATTCCGATTCAAAAAATTATGCTTATGAGGCGGGGCGCAAGGCAATCCGCGAGGCGCTGGATCGCCGGGGCGAGGGGGGCTGGGTGGAAAATATCGCGAATTATTCCGGCCAGTATCTCGTGCATTATCGAGTCCCCGATCATCCGCTGATCAGCATCGTGATCCCTGCAAAAGACCATTCCCGGGCGTTGGATCGATGCCTGAGGTCGATCTTTACGAAAACATTGTATGATCCTTTTGAAGTCATTGTCTTGGATAACGGCAGCGTGTCGGAAGAAACTCGCAATGTGCTCATGTCATGGAAACGGAAGGAACACGGCCGGCTGAAGATCATCCGGCCGGATGTCCCCTGCAATTTCTCTCGGCTCATCAATGAAGGCGTGCGGCAGGCACAGGGATCGCTGATCGCTCTTCTCCATGACGATGTGGAGGCGCTCTCCGAATGCTGGCTTGCCGAAATGGCCGGGCAGGCGCGGCGGCAGAGCATCGGCGCCGTCGGCGCGTTTCTATTCTATTCCGACAGGACCATCCAGCATGCCGGATTGATCCTGGGGGTGGCGGGCCCCACGGGTCACGGCCATCGCTATGCCCCTGAAAATAGCCCCGGCTATCGCGGACGCCTGCTGGTTGTGTCCAATTACGCCGCCGTGACGGGCGCTTGTCTCATGGTGAAAAAACAACTTTTCATGGATGCGGGCGGATTGGATGAGGACCTGGCCGCGGCTTACAACGATGTGGATTTCTGCCTCAGGTTGTTGAAGATGGGCTACAGGAATGTGGTCTTGCCCCAGGCACGACTCCTCCATCATGAATCCAGAAATCGCGGTTCGGACAGGATGGGTGAAAATCGGATCCGACCGGATCATGAGGCTGAAATCATTAAAAAAAGATGGGCGGCACTGATCGAGAACGATCCGTATTACAATCCCAACCTAACCCGGGATCGAGAAGACTTTACCCTTGGCTTTTTCTCACCCGGGCCTTGAAAAGATGGCCCACCCCGTTCTGCAAAGATATCGGACGATCCTCCGTCAAATAGGGAAAATCCTGCATTCAATGGTCCGGCTTCGCGTCAAGAAGCCGTTGTCTCTTTTGAGAGAGTATCGCCTTATTCGCCGATCCGGCCTGTTCGATTTGAATGACTACCCGCCAATCGGTGGGCAACACGCTGATTCCGTCGATCCGATCATTCACTATCTTGTTTTTGGTTTTCAGGAAGCCCGGAATCCAAATCCGCTTTTCGACAATCGTTATTATCAAAAAACCAACCCGGATGTCCTCTCCCGAAAGGTGAATCCGCTGGTTCACTATATTATGGTCGGCGCAAAAGCGGGGCGAAAGCCGCATCCACTTTTCGATACCGAATATTATTTGCAGACATACGGTAAGGCACTGCCGGAAGGAATGAATCCGCTGCGGCATTTCCTTTTGTTGGGCCAGGGAGAAAAACGAAACCCCCATCCCTTGTTCGATACCGGTTACTATTTGGAGGAATACCCTGATGTGGCCGACTTGGGGATGAACCCTCTGGTTCATTATCTGCATAAAGGAGCGGAAGACGGTCGAGACCCACATCCCCTGTTCTCGACATCCTATTATCTGGAAAAGAATCCGATGGTTAGGGATAAAAAGCAAAACCCGTTGGTTCATTATCTGGAAGAAGGCGCCTTTCAAGGGCGCAACCCGCACCCCCTGTTTCATACCGATTATTATCTTTCAAAATATCGGGATATCCTGGAACCCCGGATGAATCCTCTTGTTCATTACCTGCAAGCCGGCGCCCATGACGGCTGCTGGCCCAACCCGCTGTTCGACACGAAATATTACCTGGATCACAATCCCGACATTCAAATGCACGGGATCAATCCTCTGATCCATTACCTGAAGAAAGGATACCGGGAACACCGCAATCCGAGCAGACGATTCAATACGGATTATTATCTTTCATCGAATCGCGATGTGGCCGATAGCGGCCTGAATCCCCTGATTCATTACCTGGAATATGGATTCGAAGAGAGGCGAAGGCCCATCAGCGCCTATGAGCGCTGGTTGCTGGACCACGACATCACGGACGCGGATCGAAAGGCCATAAAGGATCGAATCAATCAGTTTTCTTACCGTCCCCTGATTTCGGTGATTGTCCCTGTATACAATCCGGATGAAAGATGGCTGGTCCGATGTTTGGAGTCGGTAAGGGGACAGTTGTATCCTTTTTGGGAGCTGTGCATCGCCGATGATGCCTCGACAGAGCCTTATGTTGCCGAGGTCCTGAAGGCATATATCCGGAAAGACTCGCGTATTAAGGCGGTTTTCAGGGAAGAGAACGGCCACATCTCGGCATGTTCCAATACGGCCCTGGAACTGGCGACAGGGGAATATATCGCACTCCTGGACCATGACGACGAACTCAGCGAGGATGCTTTGTACGAAGCGGCATCGCTTCTGAACGCCCATCCGGATGCCGATATGATTTACAGTGACGAGGATAAAGTCAGTGAGGAGGGCGAGCGATTCGATCCCTTTTTTAAACCGGATTGGTCGCCGGATACCTTCCTGTCTCAGATGTATACTTGTCATCTGGGCGTTTATCGAACGAAAATCGTCAGGGAGATTGGAGGGTTCAGGGAAGGATTCGACGGAAGCCAGGACTATGATCTGGTTCTGCGTTTAACGGAGAAGACAGGACAGATCTACCATATTCCCAAGATTCTGTATCATTGGCGGACCATTCCCGGATCGGCGGCCCAGGCCTTCGATGCCAAGGGCTATACCCGGGAAGCGGCCCTAAGGGCCCTGCGGGAGGCCCTGTCCCGCCGTGGGGAGCGGGGCGAGGTAGATGCCCTGCCCGGATTTTGCGGGCGCTACCGTGTGCGATACTGCCCCCGGAACAATCCCCGGGTATCCATCCTCATCCCCACGCGGGACCTGTCCCCGGTTTTAAATGTGTGTCTGACGTCTCTGTTCGAAAAGACCGTTTATCCGCGGTTCGAGGTGCTCGTCATCGACAACGGCAGCGTTGAAAAAGAGACGCAAAACCTCTTCCATGTCTGGCAGAGGCGCGAACCGGAACGGTTCCGCGTCATACCGGCGGACATGCCGTTCAACTTCTCCCGTTTGATCAACCTCGGCGCTACGGAAGCCAGGGGGGAGCTTCTCCTGATTTTCAACAACGACATCGAGGTCATGGAAGGGGACTGGCTTTCCGAAATGACCGGCCAGGCCCAACGCCCGACCGTCGGGGCCGTCGGGGTGAAACTCCTGTATCCGGACGACACGATACAGCATGGCGGCGTCGTTCTCGGCATCGGCGGCATCGCCGCCCACAGCCACAAGTTTTTTGCAAAAGACGACCCGGGGTATTTCGGCAGGCTGTGCATGGTTTCGAACTATTCCGCCGTGACGGCCGCCTGCCTCATGGTGCGAAAGGACCTCTTCGCCGACGTGGGAGGCTTTGACGAGCGTCTGGGCGTCGCCTTCAACGATATCGATTTTTGCCTCCGCCTGAGGGCGAAGGGTTTCCATAACGTGTTTTTGGGGCATGTGATTCTCCGGCATCATGAATCCAAAAGCAGAGGCCTGGAGGACACGGTGGAAAAACAGATCCGGTTCTGCGGGGAGATCGACTGCATGATGGAACGGTGGGGCGAAATCCTGAAAAACGATCCCTGTTACAGCCCCCACCTGAGCCTCGTGAGTGAGGACTTTTCCCTCCGTATTCCGGGTGAAGGCTGGATGTACAAGCCGGGCGAGGGTTTCTCCATCCATCGGGGAGGCATGGATTGTTGAACCGCACCTGTCGTGCATATTTGAAGGCGGGTTGCGTCGCGGGCATCATTGCGATGCTCATCACCGCATGGCAGGGATTGTTTCTTTACGAGGAACTGAAACCCGTTTATTTGAACATCCCGATTCAATCCAACGTATCCGATCAGGCCGCGCTTTACTATGATACCGGCCAGGGTTTTCGGGAGCAGGAAACGATCCATCAAGATATTCAGGGAGATGGGCAATTTCACACAATCTCTTTTCCCCTTCCGCAAAAACCGATCCGGCAATTCCGGTTTGATCCGCTGAGAGGGCCGGGAATGGTGGCTATTGGGGAGGTGACCATCTCGAATGCGGCGGGAAAGACATTTGTGCGGATCGAACCCAGTCGTCTTCAACCCCTTTATCAGATTGGGATTGTCGGGCCATCAAACGATGGCAAAGTCTTTCAGGTTCCGACGGGCGCCATCGATCCGCAGATTGCCGTGGTATTGACGGCGCCGTTGAACTTATCGCTACGGGATACCTATCCCCTTTTCGCTTTTGCATCGAAACTGATCATAAAGTTCGTCGGAATTTTTATAATTGTTTTTCTGTTGGCCTATCTGCCATCCCGCTTTGCAGACCCCGGAAAGTGCATTCTTCTCGTTCTTTTGGTTGTTGCCGTCGGTTGGTCTGTCCGGTCGGCTTACATGGAAGGGGGAAGAGCTTATCTCCAGATCGCCCTGCGTTCATCCTCACCGGGCCTGGCTGCCGTCTATTATGATACCGGTTCAGGATTGTCGGAGGGAGCATCGTCCAAAGCGATGATCGAAGAGAGTCAGGAGGATAAAAACTACCGCTTTTTGCTACCCCATGCCTCCATTCGATATCTGAGGTTCGATCCCTTGATGGGACCTGGCCGGGTGAGTATCCGTCGGCTTTCCATTGTCGACGGATATGGCCATCCTTATCAGCGCATCGATCTTGCGTGGTTAAGACCGGGCAACCAGATCGCTGAGTTCAAAGCGACAGACGATCAGGTTGTTCTGGCTACGTCCGACAAGGCCGATGATCCCCAGGTATACATTTTGCCGCCGACGGCCATCCCGCTGGACAAAGAGCGACCTTTTCCCGTCGGGGCTTATGCTATCCGTTTGCTCAAGAATGTTGCCGGTATCGGTCTCATAGGGGTGATCCTTTTCTGGGGGTATCGACGGTTTCAGGGCGTTGTGTCGGGACTTCTGGATCATGTTTTTCTCCGCAAGCAATGGCCCATTCTGTGTTTGGCTTGCGCTCTCGGACTGATCCTTTCCATGGCTTTCGTCAGCGCTTTCAACCAGCATCCGGATGAGGGAGGACACGTGCAAAGCGCGCGATTCTATTTCCGGAACTGGATCCCGCCGGCGGTGGATGATCCCCGTATGGTCGAATCGATCTCGGGTTGGGGGCTAAGCTATCTTTTCAATCTTGACGTTGTCTACTTCTTCGCCGCTAAAACGGCGTTGCTCCTCCAACCCCTCATGATGCCGGATTACGTCGGGCTCCGACTGTTCAACGTTCTTCTCTTTGCGATTCTTGTTTTTCTGATTGCCAGGCGGGTCCAGTCGTCGCAACTGGCTGTTTTTGCGCTTTTGGCGACCCCGCAAGTCTGGTATATTTTTTCATACTTCAACAACGACGCCTTCCCGCTTTTCCTGTCGATTCTGATAGCGATCCAATGTATCGATCCGATGACCGGCGGGTACCGGTTTTTACATGGGCCCCGTTTTCGCGAGCATTGCCTGGGCGGAATGCTCTTGGGGATCCTGGTGGGTTTGCTGTTGCTCTCCAAGTTGAATTACCGTCTGTTTCTCGTGTTTCTGTGCTGCTTTGCCCTGTGGCAGATCATCTTTGCCCAGCCTCCGATGAGTCGTCTTCTCCTGCTGAAGAAATGGCTCCTGATGGGGTTTGTTGCTTGCTGCGTATTCTTGCCGCGATATGCCCACGATCAGTACATTAACCATTTTCAGAAGACGGAAAATGTGACTCGAATCGCGGAGAAGCATGCGCATCATATGTTCAAACCGAGCACTGTTGAAAATTCATTGAGTGAGTCGTATCGAGGATTGGCCTACAAGAAAAAGGGGGTTTCCTGGCAGCAGATGTTTTTGCACAACACGGAATGGCGCGATTTGACGTTTAGAAGCATGCTCGGACTTTACGGTTATATGAACCACCACTCGGAGATGGCATATTACACCACGATGAAAGGTCTGTTTGTTCTGTTGTTTGTTGTGATCCTGATCTGTGCGGTCTACGGGACAGGGGGGTCCGACGTCGTTCTGGTATTCGGCGCTTGTTGCTCCGTCTTGTTGAGCTGTTTTGTATCTGTTTATTACTCCTGGACGACAGACTATCAACCGCAGGGGCGCTATCTGTTCCCCATCATTGCGATGCTCATGATCGGCCTTTCCAGACTGCCGGCCATATTCCATCGCCGTTTTTTGCCCATATTTACGACGGCCTGTTTTTTAATGGGCGCCTGGTCGTTTGTTCGATATGCTTTGGCTGCCATCTACAAAAATTGAATGCATCCCGGATGGAGTCGTTTTTTCGAAAAAGGGGAAAACGGACATTGTGAGACGAATATGGGTCGGCATAAAAGAAAGGTTCGCGCTTCTGTGTCGGGCATGGACATTGATGCCGTGGATCCGCGCCTTTCGGGTTCGTCGGCCGCTCCTCTTCCTGCGGAATGTTTTTCTCATCGAAAAGTCGTTGTTGTTCGATCCGATTTTTTATCGTGAACAGAATCCCGACCTTCCCCGGGAAAGGTTTGATCTGCCGGCGCATTATGTGGCGCTGGGCGGAAAGAACAACCGCGATCCCAATCCTCTTTTTGACACGAAATACTACCGAGAAAAATATTTGCGGGACATGGATCCGGAAGAACACCCCCTCGTCCATTATCTGACCATCGGTGCGGCGGCCGGATGTAAACCTCATCCGCTCTTCGATACAAGCCACTACTCCGCCTCTTATCCGGATATCGCGGCGGTGGGCATCAATCCTCTGGCGCACTATTTACATCATGGGGTGCAGGAGGCGCGCAACCCTCATCCCCTGTTCGACACGGAGTATTATCTGCTCCGCGTACCGGAACTGAAAATCACCGGCATCAATCCCGTGGTCCATTTCCTGAAGGAGGGGGCCGACCGCGGAATCAAACCCCATCCCCTTTTCTACCCGACCTTTTACCTGGAAAAATATCCGGATGTTGCCGCATCCGGCCTGAATCCCCTGGTCCACTTCATCGAGTCCGGAGGCCGGCAGGGATACGATCCGAATCCCATGTTCGACACGCGCTATTACCTGAAGGAAAACCCCGACGTTGCCGCGGCCGGCCTGAATCCGCTGGTTCATTATCTGGAGTCGGGCGCCTGTGAGGGAAAGAATCCGCACCCCTTTTTTCATACGGATTACTACAATAAAATCAACCAGGATGTGGTGGAGGCCCGATTCAATCCGCTGGCTCATTTTGTCGAATATGGCGTGAGAGACGGCCGCCTGCCTTACAATTACTATGAAGACTGGATCAAATCCAAGCGTCCGACGCCGGCGGAGCTGGAAAAGATCAAGGCGGAGATCGACCGGATGTCCCATCGGCCCGTATTTTCCGTAATCGTGCCGGTTTATAATACCGACGAAAGGTGGCTTAGGCGATGCTTGGATTCCGTTTTTGAACAATTGTATCCGCACTGGGAGCTTTGCGTGGCCGACGACGCGTCCACGTTGCCGCATGTGCACAAGGTTCTCGGGGAATACATGGAAAGGGATTCCCGGGTCAGGGTCGTTTACCGAAAGGAAAACGGTCACATCTCGGAGGCCTCCAACTCAGCTTTGACCTTGGCGCAGGGGGATTTTGTCGCGCTGCTGGATCACGACGATGAAATTTCCATCGATGCACTTTATGAAAATGCGGTCCTGATCAATGATCACCCGGATGCGGATATGATCTACAGCGATGAGGACAAGATCACCGAGGAGGGGATCCGGCACACGCCCTTTTTCAAGCCGGACTGGTCGCCGGATACGCATCTGTCCCAGATGTACACCGGCCATCTGGGGGTTTATCGGACGGAGCTGGTTCGCAGAGTCGGCGGATTCAGGAAGGGGTTCGAGGGGAGTCAGGATTACGATCTGGCGCTTCGTTTCACGGAACAAACGTCCCGAATCCATCACATTCCCAAAATTCTCTACCACTGGCGCACCATCCGGGAATCCACGGCGAGATCCGCCGGCGCAAAGAATTATGCCTACTCGTCTGCAGAAAAAGCCATCCAGGAAGCGCTGGACCGAAGGGGAGAAGGCGGACGCGTCGAGCTGGTCGCGAATCGGCGAGGCAATTATCGCGTCCGCTATGCCGTTCGGGGCAATCCGCTCATTTCGATCCTCATCATACCGGAACAGGACAACGCGTCTGTTTTGGATCGATGCCTTTTGTCTATTTTCAAAAAAACGAAATATCCGTTTTTTGAGGTCCTGGTTGTGGGAAACGGTTGTCCACGGCAGGAGATGATCGATC
This sequence comes from Syntrophales bacterium, assembly GCA_034677965.1. Lineage (GTDB taxonomy): Bacteria > Desulfobacterota > Syntrophia > Syntrophales > UBA5619 > UBA5619. The sequence goes on along the minus strand of JAXDCM010000064.1, from coordinate 22,032 downwards.
TATGCAGACGCTGGGAGGAACTGGAGAGAGATCGTTTCCACAGGGTTTCCGTCGATGGGCCGTTCAACAGGGCCCTTTTGCATAATGAAGCCGTTCGCCATGCCCATGGGGAAATTCTGGTTGGTTTGGATGAAAATACCGAAGTGATCACGGAAGAATGGCTGGAGGAAATGGCGGGGCAGGCGCAGCGCAATACGATCGGCGCGGTGGGCGCCGTCCTGCTGTATCCCGACGGCACAGTCCGACATGCAGGCATGATCCTCGGAATCGGCGGGGTGGCGGGCTACAGCCATCAATTCATGCCGGCGGACAGCACAAACTACTTCGGGCGGCTGTCGATTTCAGCGAACCTTGCGGCGGTGACGGGTTCATGCCTGATGACGACCAGAAAACATTATCTGGATATCGGCGGTCTGGATGAAGATCTGGCCGCGGCTTACAGCGATGTCGATTATTGCCTGCGACTCCTGGAGAAGGGGCTCCGGAACATCGTTCTCTCCCATGTCCGCCTCTACTATCACAAAACATGGAGACAAGAAGACAGTGAGGAGAAGGATAACCGGCACAAGGATCTAATGAATCGTGACACGGCGATTATGGAACGGCGCTGGCGGAACCGGATCCTGAATGACCCGTATTATAATCCCAATCTTACTCGAACCTTTGAGGATTATTCAATGCCGACAGATCAATCGCACCATATACAGATAAGATTGCTGAGAGAGCGACTGCGCGACCCGTTTTTTAAAAATCATCCGACGGCGTGACTGGATGACCGGCCGGACGATGATGCGCAAGGCGTCTTGATGATGGCTGCCGGAAGGCAAGCCACGGAATGGTTTATTTCGTTCGTATATGGAATCCAATGAACGTCAGCCAACGATGCGGACTGCGATGAAAGAGCTTCTGTCCCGCGGCGGCGCCCAACGTATGCTGTGGGCAGCCCTTCTATTGGCCGCGCTGATTTCCGGATGGAGAGCCCTGACTTTATACCACAACGATATGTCGGCCTTTTTCAGGGTATCCATGAAATCACCGGAAGCCGGCGCCGTCGCCTTGTATTACGATCTGGGACAACAGTTCAATGCTAAGGATGTCAGCATTTCGATCGTCTATGGCGACGATAAATTCCATGATGTCAGACTGAAAATTCCCTTTCAAAAGACCATTTACAATCTTCGGTTTGATCCCCCTGCCGGATCGAAAGGTGAAATCGTCATCAACAGGGTGGATATCGTCCATCGCTCGGGCAGGATCCTTCACGATATCGGAATCGACCGTCTGAAACCGGCCCATCAAATCGGGAGATTCGGTTTCATGGACGGCGAGCTGCATTTTTCTGTGGAAGAAAAAGCGAACGACCCCCAGATCCACATATTGCTTGACCGTCCCATATCGTTGAGTCGGTCGAAATTGCTTGCCCTGGTGTTGATACAGCGGGTGGTCCCCGAATTCATAGCCCTGTTTCTGATCTGCGTTCTGATGATGTATGTCTGGTTGCGCTGGGCCGATCCGATGATTGCCACAGCGGTTTTTCTGGCGATCCTCGCTGCGGGTTGGACAGCCTATCATGACTTTTCCTCGGTATATTTCAGAGTATCCATGAGATCGGCTGCACAAGGGGGCAGCGCGGAATTGTATTATGATCGGGGGTACGGGCTGTCGCAGGAGGACGCTTCTGATGCGCGTATTCATGGAGACGACCTATTTCACGACTATACCTTCAGGATACCGCGAGGCATCAAACATTTAAGGTTCGATCCATTGACGACAGCCGGCACGGTCGTGATTCAAAAGATGGAAATGACGGACCGCTACGGCCATGTTCTAAAGTCTTTTACACAAAGCGACTTGAGTCCGGCTTCGGAAATCAAAGCATTGGAATCCTCCGGAGGGGAGTTGAAGGCAACAACAACGGAGAAAGCAACGGATCCGCAAATCAACATCAAGCTGGATGAGGCATGGGTTCAGAAAAGCCATGCGCGTTCCCTCCTCCATAGGGTTATGATCACGTTCTTGGAATGGTCGGTCATTTTTGCGCTTCTCTTCTCAAGCATATACCTATGGAGAAGAAAAAAGGAGAGAATCTGTTGTTTGATGGAGGCCTCCTTTTTTCAAGAAAAACTTCCTTTAATCTATTTGGGTTGCATTTTTGGAATGATGATCGCGATGGCTTTCGTCGGCGGCAGAAACAGCCACCCTGATGAATGGTCGCATATCTTGTGTGCCGATTACTATAGAGATTCCTGGTTGCCCGGAGCCGTGGATGATCCAAAGGTATTAAAGACCGTAGGAGGTTGGGGCACGAGTTATTTGTTTCGAGTGGACATTGTCTATTGGTTTGCGGGCAAGTTTTCCTCGATCCTGTCCGGACTCGTCAATAATCATTACCTGAGGGTACGGTTATTCAATGCAATGCTTTTTTGCGTTCTCGGTTTGATTGCGTCGCGCAAAACACGCAGCGCCCCATTGCTGATACTGGCTTTGGTTGTCAGTCCCCAGATTTGGTACATTTTTTCCTATTTCAACGGAGACGGATTTGCTTTTTTCGTTGCGTTTTTAATCGCATGGCAGCTCATCGATTCTGATTCGCTGACGAATCAATATCTATGCAGTCCCGATATCGTGAACAAGGTCTCCGGCGGTGTCCTTTTCGGCGTCCTTTTAGGGTTGATGCTGCTTTCAAAGGCGAATTACTATCTTTACGTCGTATTCGTTCTGTTTGTTATCGCATGGCGTTTTGTCTTTGAAAAAGAATATGCAAAAGTCTCCGGACATCTTTTCTTGATCAAAAAAGCTGCCTTGATTTCAGGCGTGGCATTGTGTATCTGTTTGCCGCCCATGGTTTACGACCAGTACATTAATGATTTCAGGAAGCATGAAAAGATGTTGGACGTCAGTGAAAACCATGCCGCTCCGGAATTCAAACCCAGCACCTTGCGCAACAATATCTCTGCGAGTTACCGATGCCTGCGTCTCCGGGATAAAGGGGTAACCCTCCAGCAACTTTTCCTTCACGACCCGGAATGGCGTGATTTCTCCTACAAGAGTTTTTTTGGTCTCTACGGCAACATGGATATTCATTCCGGCAAAGGCTATTATCGGGCTGTTACCCATGTGCTGGGAGCTTTCTTCCTTCTGGTTTTCTTTTATGCGGCCTTCACCCTTCCCAAGCGGGATGGGATCTTCATCCTGTTCGTCTTTCTTTTTATCGGCCTGGCGGTGGGTCAATCGCTCTACACCTCCTGGGTGACTGATTATGAGCCCCAGGGACGTTATCTGTTTCCAATCCTGCCTATGCTGATCATCGGCCTGACGAAGTTGCCCGTTTCTTTTCGAGAAAAGGTTGTCCCTTCGTTCAGTTTTGTTTTCTTCATGCTCAGCGCCTGGTCTTTTCTATCCACGGCGCTCAAAATGATACCAAAGCTTTCCGGCTGATTTTATCGATTGCTGATCTTTTGCAGTTTCTTAATGATGGGATGGGATTCTCGATTTCGGCAATAGCGGCTGAATGCAAAAATGGGGGTGCCTTATGAAACAATCGGTCAGAGAGGTGCAAATCATTTCCTGTTTTAAAAAGGCCCTGCTCGCGGTCATTCTTTTGACGGTTGTTTTGACGGTGATTTCTTCCTGCGGAGGCGGAGGCGGAGAAGGGGGGGGAGACGGTACGGTACCGAATACCATCCCGGAAGTGCCGCAAAATGTTGCAGCGACGGGCGGCAACGGCCAGGTCAGGCTGTCTTGGGAAAGTGTGACGGGGGCGACATCCTATCAGATCTACTGGTCGACAACGCCGGGGGTCAACAAGGAGAGCGGCACAAAAATATCCCATGAATCCAATGTCTACTACCAAAGCGACCTGACCAACAACACGACGTACTATTATGTAGTGACCGCTGCCAATCAGTATGGTGAAAGCACTGAATCCCAAGAGGTATCGGCGACGCCATCGTCTGCCAACCCCCCTTTGCCTCCGGCTCCGGCTCCCTCTGCCCCAACCATCGCTGCCGAGAACCAAAAGACCGGGAACCCGGCGAGCGAATGGGAGGTTAGTGGAAGCGGGGATCCGAGCATCCAGGGATTCGCCACGGACTTCAGCGTAAATCATGGTGAGACCATTTCATTCAAGATCAAATCTACCGCAACGGCATATCGTATCGATATTTATCGCCTTGGCTATTATGGCGGTCTTGGCGCTCGGAAGGTGGCCACCCTTACCCCTTCGGTAAGTTTGCCTCAAAACCAGCCGTCCTGTATGTCTGATACATCGACAAAGCTTGTCGACTGCGGGAACTGGGCCGTTTCAGCCAGTTGGGCCGTTCCTTCCGATGCAACGTCAGGGGTGTACATCGCCAGACCGGTTCGGTCGGATACGGGTGGAGCCAGTCACATTGTATTCGTTGTTCGTGACGATGAGGGGAAATCCGATATATTGTTTCAGACCGGCGATGCGACCTGGCAGGCTTTCAATCAGTATGGGGGGAGCAATCTGTATCGCACCGGCAGCTCCACCGATGGAACGACCCGTGCGTATAAGGTCAGTTACAACCGTCCGTTCATCAATCGTGGTTCGACGACGCAGTTTTTCGAACGGGAGACTTTTCTGTTCAACACCGAGTATCCGATGATTCGTTGGCTCGAAGCCAATGGATATGACGTCAGTTATGCATCGGCCGTGGACACGGATCGACGGGGAGCCGCTGCACTTCAGTCGCACAAGGTTTTTCTTTCCGTCGGTCATGATGAGTATGTATCGGCGGGGCAGCGTGCCAATGTCGAGGCGGCGCGCGCGGCGGGGGTTCACCTCGGTTTTTTCACGGGGAATGAGTACTATTGGAAAACGCGTTGGGAGAACAATTATCGAACCTTGGTTTGTTACCATGAAAACTGGGCGCCGTTGAACAGCGATCCGAGCTCTGAGTGGACCGGCATGTGGCGTGATGTCAGTCCCGAAAATGCCCTGACGGGACAATGGTATGCGGTCGATGCCGCTCGATATGACCCGATCCGGATTTCTTCCAGCGAAGGTAAATTACGATTCTGGCGCAACACGGGAATCGACAAGCTTGCGGACGGACAGACCGCGCAATTGGCGGAGGGCATGTTGGGTTTTGAGTGGGATGAGGTGAGAGATAATGGATATCTGCCGGCGGGGCTGTTTCGATTGTCCACAACAAAAGTCCAAGTCGATACGTCAAAAATCAGGAGCGGCTATTCCTATTCGCCACCCGGCGTCGTCACGCATAATCTGACGCTTTACCGCCACAGCAGCGGCGCGCTGGTCTTCGGTGCGGGAACCATTCAATGGTCCTGGGGGCTGGACGCCTATCACGACATTAGTGGGCCTGCTGCCGATTCGCGGATGCAGCAGGCAACGGTAAATCTGTTCGCGGATATGGGGGTGCAGCCGGCGACATTGCAATCCGGCCTTGTCGCGGCAACCCAGTCGACCGATACCGTTGCCCCGAAGTCCGTCATTTTGACGCCTTCCGATAAGGCGACCGTATCGGTTGGAGTTTCGACGACGATCAGCGGCACGGCCACGGATGAGGGTGGCGGAAAGCCGGCAGGGGTTGAGTACTCGATTGATGGAGGCGCGACGTGGCATCCGGCTGACGGCACGGAAAACTGGACAGCAACCTGGACGCCGGGCGCTGCGGGACAAACGACAATCAAGAGCCGGGCCGTGGATGACAGCGGAAGAATCGAGAGTCCGGGGGCGGGCATCACCGTGACCGTCTATTGAAAGAAAAAGGGGTCCCAGATTTTCTGTAAATTTGTCATGCGTTATGGGATCAGCATACGGTAATCCGGAGTATCAATCGTGTGTGGAATCTGTGGTTTTGTCGGCGCCGGCGATAGGGATATTCTGGCGTCCATGAGCCGGGCCATGATCCATCGGGGGCCTGACGCCGGAGGGATGTGGCATGACGAACGGGAAGCCGTCTATCTTGGGCACCGTCGTCTTTCGATCATCGATCTGAGCGGCGGCGCGCAGCCCATGTGGACGGAAGACGGCGCCTTGGCGATTGTTTTCAATGGGGAGATCTACAATCATCTGGAACTTCGGGGAGAGTTGATCAAAGAGGGGCACCGTTTCCTTACGGATCATTCCGATACGGAAGTGTTGCTTCACGGCTATCGGCAGTGGGGAAAGGAACTGCTTCCCCGTCTCAACGGCATGTGGGCCTTTGCCCTTCTGGACAGAAAAAGACGGGAGCTCTTCCTCAGCCGAGACCGTTTCGGGAAAAAACCCCTCTTCTATTCCCTGCAGAACGGAACCTTTGCATTCGCATCGGAGCTCAGCGCCCTGATCCGGAATCCCAACATCACGGCCAACATTGATCCGGGGAGCCTCAAGAAGTACTTTGCCTACGGTTATATTCCGGCGCCTTCCACGCTTTACCGGCAGATTTTCAAGCTTCCCGGCGGCCATTATCTGTTGCTGAAAACCGACGACAGGACATGCCGGGTATCGAAATACTGGGATTTTGTCCTGGAGCCTTTTGAAGATATCCCGGCCAAACCGGAAGAGGCATGGGGAGAAGAACTTCGAGACCTGCTGAGAAAATCGGTGCGGCGACGCCTCATGTCCGACGTTCCTCTGGGCGTTTTCCTCAGCGGCGGCATCGATTCATCCGCAATCACGGCATTTGCGTCGGCCGAAGCCGGGCAGGCGCGCATGAAAAGCTTCTGCATCGGCTTCGAGGAGGCCGGCTTCGACGAGACCGCATACGCCCGGATCATCTCCCGCCTGTGCCGCACGGAGCACCACGAGGAGATTCTCTCCATAGAGCGTGCCCGGGGGCTTCTCCCGGAGATCATCGGCAAACTCGACGAGCCGATGGGGGACAGTTCACTCGTGCCCTCATTTCTGCTCTGCCGGGAAACGAGGAAACATGTGACCGTGGCCCTGGCCGGCGACGGCGGCGACGAACTGTTCGCCGGGTATGATCCCTTCCGGGCCCTCGGAATGGCACAGTGGTATGACCGCCTTGTTCCCGGCCCGGTCCATGAGGCAATCCGGATGGTTGTGACCGCTTTCCCCTCCACGTTCGGGAATATGAGCCTTGATTTCCGCCTGAAGCGCACACTGAGAGGAATGTCCTACCCGAGAAACCTCTGGGCCCCCGTCTGGATCGGTCCGCTCGACCCGCGTGACCTGGACGAGCTCTTCCGGGAGCCCACCGACATCGAGGAGGTCTATGCCGAGGCGATAGAACAGTGGGATGCCTGCAAACAACAGAACCTGGTGGACAAGACTCTGCAGTTCTATACCAAGCTCTATATGCAGGATGACATTCTCGTCAAGGCCGACCGGGCCAGCATGATGAATTCTCTGGAGGTCCGGGCCCCGTTTCTTGACATCGAACTGGTAGATTTTGTGAGAAAAATACCACACCAGTACAAATACCGTCAAGGCCGGACCAAGTATATTCTGAAAAAGGCGCTCGAGACCGTTTTGCCGCGGGAACTCCTCTACCGTTCCAAGAAGGGATTCAGCGTGCCGGTCGGGCGGTGGTTTCAGGAAGGCAAGCTCAAGATCGAGATGAACGGATCGATCCCTCACATCCATGCCCCGTATGTCTCCGCCCTTGCGGCGGAGCACACGACCTGCCGCACCGACCACCGGGCTTTCCTGTGGAACCTCTGGCTCCTGAGCGCCTGGAGCGGGAAGCGGCCGCGCACCATTTCGACCTCTTCATGAAAGAGGACTGCACGTCCGGGACATGCCGGCATCGGATCATGCCGGCATGGATTCAACGGTTCTGATTTCTTGACAGGATCGGGAATTCGGTCTATGGGTGCTGCCATGAAAACCACGGAAGACAAAACGCCTGCGGCGGAGGGTGTCTTTTACTCTGTCGTCGTTCCGGCCTACAACGAACAGGACAGCGTGAACCTTTTCTACGAAAGGGCCAGGTCGACGATGGACTCGATGGGAAAGCCGTGGGAGATCATCTTCGTCAACGACGGCAGCGCGGACGGCACATTGGACGCGCTCCGGGTCCTGGCCAAAAAGGACAACCGCGTGAAATACGTCAGCCTGAGCCGGAATTTCGGCCACCAGGCCGCGCTGACTGCAGGCCTTGCCCATGCGTCCGGAATGGCGATCATCTCGATCGACTGCGACCTTCAGGACCCACCGGAACTGATTCCTCAGCTCTGCGGGAAGTGGCAGGAGGGGTTTGACATCGTTTACGCCCGTCGCAGCAACTACCGGAGAGACAGCCTGATCAAGCGATACGCCTCCATGGCCTACTACTTCGTATTGGGAAAGACGTCCGATATCGACATTCCGGAAAATGTCGGTGATTTCAGACTGATCGACCGGAAGGTGTTGTCCATACTGAAAGCGATGCCCGAGCGGGCTCGATACCTGCGCGGCATGGTGGCCTGGGCGGGCTTTTCTCACGCCTTTGTCGACTACGAGCGGCCGGACAGGAAACTGGGTGACACGGGGTATTCCTTCAAGAAACTGATCTCTCTGGGGATGGACGGAATGCTCAACTTCTCGCTCCTGCCCCTTCGCATCGGCTTCATCATCGGCATCGTCAACATCATCCTGGGCTCCCTCTTTCTTGTGTATATGGCCCTCGACACGCTGTTCTTCGACAAGTACTACCACCTCTACAAGTTCCTGGTCGTCCTGCTGTTCATGATGATGGGGATTCTTTTCATGTTCATCTGGATATTGGGAGAGTATGTCGGGAAGATCCACAATGAGGTGAAGCAAAGGCCGATCTATATTGAAAACGAGAAGGGGAATCTGTAGTTGCCGACCATGCGGGTGTTGATGATCAATTACGAGTATCCGCCGGTTGGCGGAGGTACGGCCAATGCGAATTATTATTTCATCAGGGAACTGGCCAAGCATTCGGATGTTACCGTCGATTTGATTACGGTAAAACCCCATCCCGGCACGTTGATCGAAAACTTTTCAGAAAATGTACGCCTGCACAAGATCGGGATACACAAGGGCGATCCGCATCACTGGACAGGATCAGAAATGCTCGAGTGGTGCTTGCGCTCGCACTTCTACCTGAAAAAGCTGCTTCGGGGAAACACCTACGACATTTGCCACTGCTGGAACGGCTGGCCGCCCGGGTTCTTCGGGTATCTTTATAGAAAAAAGATGCCCTATGTGATCGCCCTGAGAGGCAATGACGTTCCCGGCTACGAAATCCGCTTTCGCCTTCTCGAGAAGATCGTTCTCAGCGACCTTTCCAGGGCAATCTGGAAACACGCGGCAACGGTCACGGCCAACTCGAAAGAGCTGGCCGAACTGGCGCAGAACACGCTGCGTTGCAGGATCGCCATCATTCCGAACGGTGTCGACACGGACGAATTCCATCCCAAACACTATGGGCAAATCCGCACGCCGCTCACACTCATCTCCACAAACCGGCTCGGCCAGAGAAAGGGCCATATTCACCTGATTCAAGCGCTTCGAAAAGCAAAAGGATACCGCCTCATTTTGGTGGGGCAGGGCGCCGAAATGGAAAACCTGAAAAGGGAAAGCAGGGGGCTGGATGTGGAGTTCAGGGGGTATGTGGATCACGCGGATCTGAACCGGGAGCTTCACCGGGCCGACATTTTTATATCCACTTCCCTTGTGGAGGGGATGAGCAACGCGACCCTCGAGGCCATGGCGGCAGGTCTGCCCATCATCAGCACCCAGGTCGGAGGGGTCGGGAAAATGATCGACGGAAACGGCGTAGTGATCCGTAAAACGGCGGATGCGGACGCGATCGTCGAGGCGCTTGACGTTTATCTCAGGAACCCCGAGCTGATCCCGCAACATGGGAAACGCTCGCGCCGGATGGCGGAGGAAATGAGCTGGAAATCCGTCGTGGAAAGATACTTGCAAGAAGTATACACGGCGGGCAAATCGGAGCTGCTCAACCCCGCATAGAGGGTCGGATTTTTTATGAATAAAGGGTGAAACTAACACTGAAGGAGGCATTCAGGATCATGGAAGTGGTCATTTTCTGCGGCGGGATCGGCGCTCGGCTTCGGGAGGAAACGGAATTCCGCCCAAAGCCGATGGTCAACATCGGAACGAGGCCCATTCTCTGGCACATCATGAAAACCTACGCCCATTACGGGCACAGGGACTTCATTCTCGCGCTCGGTTACAAGGGGGAAATGATCAAAAATTATTTCTGCCACTACGAGCTGATGAACAACGATGTCACCATCGAGCTGGGAAAGCCGGAGAACGTCGAAATCCACCAGAACCACGAGGAGGAAGGGTGGCGGATCACCCTGGCCGACACCGGCGAAAAGGCCCTCAAGGGAGCGCGGCTGAAAAAGGTCGAAAAGTTCGTCAAGGGAGACACCTTCATGGTGACATACGGCGACGGGGTCTGCAACATCGACATCAATGCGCTGATCGATTTCCACTTCAAGCATGGGAAAATGGCCACCGTGACGGGCGTGCCCCGGCCGCCGCTCCGGTTTGGGGAGTTGACGATCGAAGGGAACCAGGTGAGCGAGTTTTTTGAAAAGCCGAACGGCATCGAGGGATTCGTCAACGGCGGCTACTTCGTCTTCAACCGGAGGATCTTCGACTACCTCGACAAATCGGACAACTGCGATCTGGAATACGGACCGATTGAAAAGATCGTTGCCGAGGAGGAGCTCATGGTCTATCGGCATGGCGGCTTCTGGGCCTGCATGGATACCATCCGGGAGATGGAATACCTCAACAGGCTGTGGAACGATGGGAATGCCCCCTGGAAGGTCTGGTAGGATTCCGGTAGCCGAAAGGGTTGCAAAGTCACCCTCTCCGCCTCCGAAGAGGATTTAAATGAAAAAAGGTCTTTTCAGTTGAAAAATCAGATTGCGGTTATCACCGGAGCAGGCAGCGGCATCGGCAAAGCCATCGCCATGGAATGCAGCCGAAATTACGGCAAATTGCATCTTGTCGGCCGATCACGGCGCAAACTGGAATCGGTTGCCGGGATTGCTCGTAGGAACGGCTGTGAAGTGAAGACCCACAGCGTTGATCTGGCTTCGTGCGACGAGATCAAAAAATTTTACAGCCATGTCGGAAATGAAGAGAAGCAGATCGATCTTCTCGTGCACAGTGCGGGAATTTTTTTTAGTGGGAGCATCGAGAATGCATCCATCAAGCATTTCGATCAATTGTACTATACGAATGTCCGGGGACCGTATTATTTGACGCAATTGTTCCTGACGATGCTGAGGAGAAGCCAGGGTCAGATTGTCTTCATCAATTCGAGCGTCGGTCTGGGGGGAAGCCCGAAGAACGTTTCCCAGTACAGTGCAATGAAACAGGCACTCAAGGCGGTGACCGACATTTTGCGGGAGGAGGTCAACGAGGAAGGGATCCGCGTCATAAACATTTTCCCCGGACGGACAGCCACGTCGATGCAGAAAGCGATCTGCAAGGCGGAAGGGATGCTATATGTCAAGAGTGATCATTCACAACCGGAAGACATCGCGAAAGTGCTCATGAGTGCCCTGCGCCTGTCGAAGACCTCGGAAATCAAGGATATCGTCATCCGGCCCATGAAAAAACTCAAGCTTTCGAAAACCTCTCTCTATCAATGGGCCTGTGCCGTGTCGTTTGCCTGTCAGGATATCTTCGGAAGTATCGATTTTTTTGCTTGCCCTCTTTGGGTTTAGCTTCCCGCCGATGCCGGGGGGCATTGCCGCCGATAAACGAATGAAAAAAGTCAGCATTGCGATCACCGTATACAACCAGTCCCATTTCATCGGCCAGGCGGTGGAATCCGCGCTGGCCCAGGACTATCCGAATTTGGAGGTGGTGGTCAGCGACAACGATTCGACGGACGGGATCGAACGGGCAATGGCCGGGTATCTCCATGATTCACGTCTGAAGTATTTCAGGAATGAGCGGAACATCGGAATGATCGCCAATGCCAAAAAAGCATTGTACGACTATTCTACCGGAGACCTCGCTCTGCATCTGGACGGGGACGATTATCTGATCGATCCGGGGTATATCAGCAAAGCGGTTGACCTTCTGGAGCGCAACGGGCTGGTCCTGGTTTTCGCGCGACTGAAAGCATTTTACGAGAAAGAAAATGTCTTCGTCGAAGATGCCGTCAACAGCAGGCTGCCGCAAATCATGGAGGGAAACTGGTTTTTTCTGAATTATTACAAGGGTTATTCGCTGCCGACCCTCACGATCCTTCATGACCGTCACGAAGCGATGAACTTGGGCTTTTTCGTAAAAGACATTCGCAGTTCCGATTGGGAGGGCCTGTTGCGGTTGATTCCGACGAACAAAATCGGCTTCATCAATGAATTCGTGGGTGTATGGCGTCGGCACGGCGAGAATGAAACGATGAAGCAGGATTTTGATAAATTGATCGCGAATATCGAATACATCGAGTCGCCGTACCGTTATGTTCTGGAAAAGAAAATTTTCACCAGGGAGGTTGCGGAGAACTGGCGAAAACAGATGCTGAAGAGGTATTTCACCAAAATTCTCGTGACGGCCGTCATCATCGGGAATCGGGGACTGGAACAAAAAATCCGTGAACATTTGAAGTTGCACGATGCGAGCGTATACCACTCTCTTGGAAGAGACGTCCGATTTCGCGCCCTGATGCAGGCGGCTCAATATCCTGCCCTGATCCGCTTCGTATTCAAGAGCATTTTGGGACAGGAGTCGTTCGTCAAGGACTTCGAAAACATCGGGTAGGTTGGAAATCATTCGGTGGAGATTGTTTTTATGAAGCACGCCGTATCAAAAATGCTCGGATCTGTAGGACTTTTGATGCCGGCGCGACGCGCCTGGATGCTGATGCGTCGTCTGGCGCCCAAACCGCTGGTTCCGGAACAGGCTTTCTATAGATGCGTCTGTTCAGCCATCGATGAGTTGAAAAAACTCGTGCCTGCGTCGCAGGTCGGCGACTATCTCGAATTCGGCGTCAACCGGGGAACCTCCATGGCCTGCATGTACAGGACGCTGCAAGACAGGGAACTGCCTCATGTCCGGTTGATCGGCTTCGACTCGTTCGAAGGACTGCCTCCCGAGGCGGCAGACGAGGGTTGGGTTCCCGGCGATTTCAAGTCGACATACGATGCTGCCACGGCCTATCTGAAAAGGGCGGGCGTGGACCTGAGCCGGGTCACGCTCGTCAAGGGCTGGTTCAGCGAGACCTGCACCGCGCAGACCAAAAACCGCCTTGCGCTGGAAAAGGCAAGTCTGATCATGGTCGATTGCGACATCTACTCGGCATCGCGCGATGTGCTTTACTACGTGGAGCCGCTGATCCGGGATCATGCGATCGTCATCTGTGACGACTGGAGCGCGCGGGGCAGTAATGAACAGAAAGGTCAGAGCGACGCCTTCGAAGAGTTTCTTCAGGACTGCAAACAGTTGACCGCACAGCCGTTGCCGAGCTACCAGCCGCTGTCGCGGGTTTTCATGGTGTCTCGTCGCGATGAATGATGGGAAGCCAAACACCCGGTTCACGGAACTGCTCAAGCGCCTCTGTTTCCCCGAAGTTCCTTTCCCGCCTTCTACCGGGGCGCGGAAAGGCGATGTGAGACCTTTACAGATCAACCCCTGTGCGGCTGAAACCATTCCCGTAGCATTCCCATAGATGATCACGCCAGATGCCGACGGCGGGATCGATGCCCGCCCCAAAAAACGGAACCGGATGCTTTTGAATGCATTCAAACTATCCATCAGCGGCGCGATTTTCTATTACATTTTCTCCAGATACATCCGTTGTGAGGATTTTATCGCCGCATGGAGATATGTCAAACCCGGCATGTTTATTTACCTGCTGCTCCTTTCCATGGTCTGCAGGTACCTCGGCGCGTATCAGATCCACTATTATTTCAAGAAGGTTTTCAACAGCTCCCTGGGGACGCATTTTGTTTTCAAGGCCCAGTTGATCACGTCGTTTTATGGACTGGTCCTGCCGGGTGATCTTGCCGGCGGTCTGATCACCTGGTATCTGATTTCGGAAAAATCGGGCGAGAAGGCTGCTTCCGCGTCCGTTATCGTCTTCCTTCGGCTCCTGAGCATCATCACGCTGATCGTCTTCACGGCCATCGGGCTCGTGTTTGAGGAGAAGCTGATCGACCTCAATCTGAGGGTGTATGTGATGATCATGGCGCTGCTGTTCCTGCTGATGTTTGTTCCTTTTGTTTCATCCAGGGCAGCGACTGCCGCGAAAGAGTTCACCCGGACGATCGTGCGGAAAACACCCCATGCGACATGGAGAAATGCGCTCGATCGGCTCAATAGCAAGCTCTGGGATGCCGTCATCACATGCACCCGCATCGATCGGGGTGTGATGCTTTGGACACTGGCCTTGTCCGTCCTGTATCACTTATCTTTGATATTGTTCGCTTACATGCTGATGATCCTGGTGGGAATCTCGCTTCCGTTCCAGGTTTCCGTTTGGCTCCTCGGAGCGGTCAACCTGGTGCAGATGCTGCCGGTCTCCTTTGCGGGGCTGGGCGTGAGAGACATCAGCATCATTTATCTGTTGGGGAAATATTATCAGGTAGCGCCGGAGACCTCGCTGGTCCTGTCAACCTTCTTCCTTGCCTTCAGCCTTCTGTTTACCCTGATGGGTGGTCTGGTTGTGTTGACGGATGGAACGGTCAAGCGTCTGAAACTGGCCGGACCTTTCCATAAGGATTGATTCTTGCGGCGAAAGAATAGAGACGAACTGGGGGATGGGATTTCCGACCGACGATCCGTGAAAAGACATTGAGACAGGAGCGAATGACGTGATATTCAGGGACACAAGACTCAAAGGCGCGTTTGTCATCGAAATTCAGCATCTGGAGGACGAACGGGGGTTTTTCGGCCGGTTGTTCTGCCGCCGTGAATTCATTGAGCGGGGGCTGAATGCCGATGTGGCACAGTGCAGCATCTCCTTCAACCGCAAGGCGGGAACCCTTCGGGGAATGCATTACCAGGAGGAACCCTATGCAGAAGATAAGGTTGTTCGTTGCACCCGGGGGGGACTGTATGATGTGATTCTTGACTTGCGTCCGGATTCGCAAACTTGCGGACAATGGACCGCCGTCGAGCTGACGGGGGACAATCGGCGGATGCTCTACATTCCGAAAGGATTTGCTCACGGTTTTCAGACCCTGACCGACGACACCGAAGTCGTCTACCAGATGTCCGAGTTCTATCATCCCGAATGTGCCCGCGGCGTCCGCTGGAACGACCCGGCTTTCGGGATTCAGTGGCCGGCGCAGGATCGGGCGATCCTCTCGGAAAAGGATCGGGATTGGCCGGACTACACGAAATGATTGCCAGGAGGCGGAGAAGTTGAACACCCTGTCAGAAGAAAACATGCAAGAGAAAGACGACATCGGGCAGGAGATGCGCGACTTTATCGGGCAAATGTACCCGATCTGCCGAAGCATCACCGGGAACGGGCTCCGGGAAACCCTGTCCCTGATCGGCCGTCACATTCCGCTGGAGATCCACGAGGTGCCGACCGGGACGACCGTCTTTGACTGGACCGTGCCGAAGGAATGGAACATTCGAGACGCTTATGTCAAGGACAGCGCCGGCAACCGAATCATCGATTTCCGGACATCGAACCTTCACGTGGTCAGCTACAGCACGCCCGTTCGGGCAACCATGACACTGACGGAACTGAAGGGCCACCTCTTCACCGTCCCGGAGAAACCGGACTGGATCCCTTACCGTACAAGCTACTATCAGGAAAACTGGGGGTTTTGCCTGAGTCATAACGATCTTTTAAAAATGAAGGAGGGTCGTTATGAGGTCTGTATCGACAGCTCCCTGGAGTCCGGTCATCTCACCTACGGAGAATGCTTTCTGCCGGGCGAAGAGGAAAACGAGGTTCTCATCTCCTGTCATGCCTGTCATCCCTCGCTGTGCAATGACAACCTGTCCGGCGTGGCGGTAACCACGTTCCTGGCCCGGCATCTGAGCATCCGGCCTCGCCGCTATTCCTACCGTTTCCTCTTTATCCCCGGGACGATCGGTTCCATAGCCTGGCTCTGTTTGAATGAAGAAAGGGTCCACAGAATCAAGCATGGTTTGGTGGCGGCGTGCGTCGGAGATTCGGGAAAATCCACCTATAAAAAGAGCCGCCGAGGAGACGCGGAGGTAGACCGGGCCGTGGCCCATGTCCTGAAGCATTCCGGGAACGATTATGAAATTTTGGATTTTTCGCCATACGGTTACGATGAGCGGCAGTATGGCTCGCCGGGCTTCAACCTGCCCGTAGGTTGCCTTATGAGAACGCCTCACGGACGCTACCCCGAATATCACACATCGGCCGATGATCTCACCTTTGTGCGTCCGGAATGCCTTTCCGATTCCTTCCATAAATACTTTGCCGTTTTGAAAATTCTGGAGAATAACCGGACCTATCTGAATCGGAATCCCAAATGTGAGCCGCAGCTCGGCAAACGCGGACTCTATCGCTTCATCGGCGGCGACCGTGAAACGGGTTTCGATCAAATGTCGATGTTGTGGGTGCTGAATCTGTCGGATGGAAGCCATTCGCTGTTGGATATTGCCGAACAAGCCGGTTATGAATTCACCATGATCAAAAATGCCGCAGAGGTGTTGCGAAAAAACGATCTTTTGACGGAGCCATGACCATGACGATGGCGTATTAAAAAACAATGATTTGGAGGTATGTAAAAGATGCAGAAACTGATTCGTGCATTCCTATGTTTGCTCATCGCCCTGACTTTGTCTTGTGGCTCGGTAGATTTTAACGAGTTGTTAGAGTGGCCGTCCGGTTCGGACGATGAGCCTTCGGGCAGCGCACCCGCTGAGCCGACCGGAGTCACGGCCACCCCGGACAATGCCCAGGTTCTGGTTCAGTGGAAGGCCGTGTCCGGAGCTTCTTCTTATAATCTTTACTGGTCTGAGGCGCGGGGCGTTTCCCCCGCAACGGGAACAAAGATCGCCGGTGTTTCAAGCCCTTATACACACACTGGTCGGACCAATGGGGCAACCTACTACTATATAGTCACGGCAGTGAATCAATATGGGGAAAGCGGGGCATCGGCAGAAGTGACGGCGATATTAAACGGATCCCCCGCTCTGGCCTTGCCGACAGGCGTCAGCGCGGTTGCCGGGGACAGCAAGGTCGTCGTGACTTGGAATGCGGTCGATCAAGCGACCGGCTATAACATCTACTGGTCCCATGCGACAGGTGTCAGTAGCAGTACGGGCACTAAAATTGATAATGTTTCAAGTCCTTACGTACATAACGGATTGGGAAACGGTTCCCCATACTATTATGTGGTCACAGCATATAATGAATATGGTGAAAGTGGCAATTCCCAGGAGGTTTCCGCGATTCCAAGGGCTGACCTGAGCAATTCCCGGGTGCGTGTTGTGTGGGTTCAGGACGTGGGTGACGGTCGGGATGTTTTTGCCCAGGGCAGCAATTTACGTTTAATGGGAACGGACACGTCTGACGGTCAGGGGGAGCGGGTGATTTTGGGAACGGTGGGGAGTTATGCAAAGCCGTTGATTACACCCAAAGGGGACCGGGTGGTTTATTCTGACCGGATTCAGAAGAAGGTTTATGCGGTAAACTGGGACGGGACGGGTTTGCGGGAGGTGTTGGGGGGGTTTGGATTGGCGTTGTGGCGGGACCCGAAGGATGGGCAGGAGTGGCTTTATTATGGTGCAATCGAAGGCAAGGACGGGGACGAGTATTGTCAGGCGGTTTATCGGGTCTTGTTGGACAATCCCAAATCTCCGGAACTGGTATGGAACAGGACTTCGGTGAGCGTGCACAATTTTCAATTGTCTACAGACGGGTTAATGGCGGGAGGGTTGTTTCCTTATCCGAATGGCGGCATCGCCCGATTGGCGAACCAGTCCTGGATAAAATTGGGAAGCGGTTGCTGGACGGGGCTTTCACCGGATAACACCTATACATTCTGGATCTTTGATGAGGCGCACAGCAATCTTTTTCTGACGAATGCCTCTGGGGGCCAGGGACGCTCGATCAATATCAACGGGGCGCCGGGCATCAATGGTTACGAGGTCTACCACCCGCGTTGGGGCAATCATCCGCGCATCATGACGATGACGGGACCTTACACCGTAGCCTCAGGGGTGAACCGTATCGCGGGGGGCGGCCAAGGGGTGGAGGTCTATGTCGGTCTCATCGATGCCAACTTCACGGTCATCGAATCTTGGTGGCAAGTGACCAATAACGAGAGGGCAGACTTCTTCCCCGATGTCTGGGTCGGACCCTGAGGCCATATCCGGTTGCCTCTGATTTCCTTCAAAATCTACTGAGGATTCGAAACGCAATATACCGGTTTAAAACGTTTATTCCGGCAGGCAAAAGGGATTCGAATAAAACATTAAAGTTTGATCAATAGGTCTGCAAACACAAAAGAGGGATCATGAAAAAAGTCAGCGTCGCAATTCCGGCTTACAACCAGGCCCATTTTATCGAACAGGCCCTGGATTCGATCCTTGCCCAGGATTATCCGAACCTGGAAGTGGTTGTCAGTGACAACGCCTCCACGGACGTCACGCCTGCGGTCATGCAGCCGTACCTGTCGGATCCTCGGGTGCATTATTTCCGCAACCCCACCAACCTGGGGATGCTGCGCAACTTCAAGAAGGCCCTCTACGAGTATTCTACGGGAGAACTGGCTCTTCATATGGATGCGGATGATTTCCTGACCGATTCGCACTATATTTCCGAAGCTGTTGAGATGATGGACCGTCATGGATTGATCATGGTTTTTGGCAGGACAAAGTCATTCTATGAGAAAGATCAAACCTTTATTGAAGACAAGGTCAACAGCGATCTCCCGGCTGTTATGGACGGCAACTGGCTCTTCCTGAACTATTACAAAGGATACTCCCTCACGTCCCTGACCGTCGTGCACGACCGGAAAAAGGCCATGGAAGTCGGTTTCTATGATTACGACATTCGTAGTGTAGATTGGGAAAATCTTTTAAAGCTCATGATCAATGAGAAGGTGGGTTTTATCAACCGATTTGTCGGTGTCTGGCGGAGGCACGATTCAGGTTGGACCTTCAAGCAGACCCTGAATCTGGATCTTCAGAACATAGCCTACATCGATTCTCCCTACCGCTACGCCCTCTCGATCAAGGCTTTCACACAAGAGACCCTGGTCCGCTGGCGCAGGCGGATGTTAAAACGTTACTTCGTTCAAATCATCGTTAGGGCTCTCCTCATGAAAGATAGCATGTATGTAATGGGAATCATTGATTATTTGAAGGCAAACGAGAGAGAGGTATACTATTTGATTTTCCTGGACCCACGGTTTGCGGCGTTGCGGTTGAGTATTCTCGGAAGTCGTTCTTTGACCCGGTTCATCTTCAAGCACATCCTGAAACAGGAATCATTCTTTAAGGATTATGAATACGTTGCAAGATCAAGACCATCTGGGATCGATAAAGCGATTTGAAAAAGTTCAAAAATCGCAAGTTCAAAAATCGAACTTGACAAACGAAACCATCGCCCGTATAGGCTGCGGCCGTACAGGTTTAATTTCAATGTCTTCTCTGAAAGCTGCCGGATAGATGAAACAGCGATGGACGGATTGGCTCGGAAACGGAGCCTGGTATTCAAGGTTTTATCGAAGGGGCTGAATTATGAAACTGCAGAAACCCGCGTTCGTGTATATGAATGGTAAACTTCTTCCTTGGGAGAAGGCTACGTTGCACGTCGGTTGCGAGGCCGCAATCCGCGGTCTTAATGTCTTCGAGGGAGTCAAGAGTTATCGGCAGCCGGACGGCTCTTTGGCCATCGTCATGTTGCGCAACCATTTCGAGCGCCTGCAGCGATCGGCCCGTCTTCTGTATATCCCGTTCGAAATTAGCTATGAGGGGCTGGTGGATGGGCTGCGTGAATTGGCCGAAGCCCTGGTTCAGCCCGACAAAGAAATGTGGTTCAGGGTTACGCTCTTTGTAACCCAGGGTCATTGGGGTGAAGACACGAGGGCAGAAATGGTGATTACGGGCTACCAGACGGACACATCTCTGCCTCGTCCCATTCATCTGGGAGTGAGCACCTGGCGGAGAAGTCCGGATGTTTCGCTGCCTGCCCGAATCAAGACAGGTACGAACTACCAGGTGGCTCGTCTGGCGCGAATCGAGGGGCGGCTTCTCGGCTGCGAGGATATGGTGCTGCTGAACCCGTGGGGGCGCGTTGCAGAGGCCACGGGATCCTGCATCCTCATGGTTCGTGAAGGCAAGATATACACCCCTCCTGCGACCGAAGGCGCTCTTGAGAGCATCACGTTGCAAGCCATAGAAAGTCTTGCCCATGCAAAAGGCATCTCTTTTGAACGACGTCCGATCGACCGAACCGAACTTATGGTTGCCGACGAGCTGGCCATTTGCGGAACGTTAGCCGAAGTCGTCCGGGTCAAAAGGATCGAGGGACATCCGCTCGCTGCGAAGGCGCCGCTTCTCCAGGCATTGCAGACAAGTTATTTTCAAGCGGTGAGGGGCGTTCAGCCCCATCCTGAAATCGAGATGACAAAAGTCACTCGGGCAAGAAGCGTAGCTACAAGAACGGATCGGCGGCCGAAGGGCGGCAAAAATTCTATCAGCACGAGGTGATGATGCGAATCATTCTTTTCCTGAATAACTGGGGCGGGTGGCAGGTTGCCAAGTGGCTCCGCCGGCGCGATGAGGATATTGTGGGGCTGGTAGTTCAACCGGAGAGCGATGAGCGATTTGCCCGGCAGATTCAAGACGCCCTGAACATGCCGATGGACCGCATCTGGAAGGCCCCTGAACTGAGGAACCCGGAGACCGTGGCCAGATTTAAAGATCTTAAACCCGATATGGGGATATCGGGCTGGTTCGGATACATCCTGAAACCGGAGCTGCTGCAGGTATTCCGACAGGGGTGTATCAACCTTCACACGGCTTACCTGCCATGGAACGGTGGATGGCACACAAATGTGTGGCCTATCCTCGACGGTTCACCGGCGGGACTCACGATACATTACATCGATGCGGGAGTCGACACCGGTGATTTGATTGCCCAGCGAATGATTCCGGTCGGTCCGACCGATACGGGCGGTTCCCTCCATCAAAAGATTACAATGGGGATGGTGGATTTCTTCAAGGAAACCTGGCCGTTGATCCGTGAAGGGAAAAACACACGCAAACCACAAGACCATTCACAGGGCACCTTTCATCGGCGCGCTGACCTTGCGGCGTTGGACTGCATTCAACCCGATAGGGAGTATCCGGCCGGGGAACTGCTGAACCTTCTCCGCGCGAGAACCTATCCACCCTATCCGGCAGCTTATTTTCTCGAGAACGGTCGGCGTGTTTATGTGCGGGTACAATTCTTCACCGATCATTTGGAAGAGAAAATCCGAAAACAGTCGACATGTATTGATCTCAAAGAAAAGTATCCGGCGAAAAAACTGCTCGAAATACTTCAGGAAGAAAATAAGGGGCTGCGGCAAACGGCCTATTTCATGCATGAGGGTCAACGCATCGGCGTCAGCTCGCAACAGTTCGAGGAACAGGATATCCACCCCGATCAGAACCCGTCATGGATGACGGAATAGAAAATTGTATGTCCACCAAAGCACTCGTCATTACCACAAAATAACCGCAAAACCATCATTTGCGATCCTGATTGGTTATGAAATTGGGTATTGTGCCGACCAACTGACCAGGGTGGATCTGCTTCCGAAGAGTTATCTCAGCAGGCAGTATATTTCTGAAGGATGCAATTTACATGATGAGGATATTTTAAAAGACGTCGATGCGATTGTGTTTGCTCCTGTTGCAATGCCTGTGGTTTTGACGAGAAGCAGGCTATGACGGAACGCTGTCCATTGAAACCGCTCGCGGCATGTGCAAAATACAAAAAACGGAAAAGAACCCGGATTTTTTACGAAAGGAACTATGAAGGTCATGGAATGTCGATTTTGTAACACACATCTGCGGCATCTTTTTCTTTCCCTGGGTGCCGCCCCGCTGTCCAATTCTTATCTGACGGGAGAGGATTTGCAGAAGATGGAGCCCCATTACCC
>JAXDCM010000063.1:0-3152 GCA_034677965.1 Syntrophales bacterium | reverse complement strand
CAGAAGGGCATCCTGGTCAAGGTCGAGCGGTGGGGCAAAAGGAAACTGGCCTACCTGATCAAGAAGCAGCCGAGGGGGTTCTATATCCTGTTCGATTATGCCGGCGAAACGGCCGTCGTCAACGAACTGGAAAGAAACCTCAAGATCCATGACAGGGTTTTGAAGTTCATGACCGTTCTCAAGGATGAAACGGCCGATCCCGCCGCCCTGGAGAAGGAAATCGCCGAGGCCGCGCAGGCGAAAGAGAAGAAGCAGGAGGCTCAAACGGCCGGCGCCGAAACGCAGACCGCCGACCGCAAGGCGGAAAATGCCGCGCCGCAGGCGGCCCCGGAAGAAACCAAAACCGAAACGAAGGGGGATCACTGATCATGGCGATAACACCGGCACCCAGGGGTCCCGCCAGAGGGCCCAGACCACAGAAGAAGTTCTTCCACCGGAGAAAATTCTGCCGGTTCTGCACGGACTCGAACCTGAAAATCGACTACAAGGAAACGCAGACCCTCCGGGATTTCACAACGGAGCGAGGCAAGATCATGCCCCGAAGGATCACGGGAAACTGCGCAAAACACCAGCGGGAACTGACCGTGGCCATCAAGCGGGCGCGAACGATTGCCCTGCTGCCCTTTGTCGTATCCGAGGGATAACCGAAGCAGATGGCGGGTTCGAAACTTGGAAAGAGAAAAGCGTTCCCTATTGGATAGCGGCATGATCCAGGGTGGTGTGATCCTGACGCTCGCTTTTCTCTTTGCGGCCGCGGTTCCCCATGTCGGACCCATTGCGCTGATCGTCGCGCCGCTTCCGGTCCTGTATTTCCACACCCGCCTGGGAAGAAAAAACGGGCTGACCGTTTTGGCGGTGTCGCTGACGGCGGCATACGTCATCCTCAGCCTTGCGCGGCAGAGCCCCAACCTTGCCGTTCTGCTCATGATCGGATTTACCGGGGTACTGCTGTCGGAGGTCCTGAAACGGCGCTTTTCCGTCGAAAAGACGTTCGCGATCTCCTCGCTGGCCCTGTTCGGCTGCGCCGCCGGCTTTTTTCTGTATTACGCCGCCCGTTCGGGCGTCACGCCGTGGCGGATGGTGGAGCTATACGTATCGGGGATCGTCCAGGAAAACATAAAACTGTATTCCCAGTTGAACCTCTCGGAGGAGCAGATTCAACTGATCCGGCAGAGCGCTCCCGAGATCGCCGCCGTGTTCACCGGGATCTTCCCCGCGATGACGCTGGCCGGCTTCATCTTCACGGTCTGGTTCAACCTGCTCGTCGGACGCCGGCTTTTTCAGATCAACGCCCTGCCCTTCCCCGATTTCGGCGACCTGGCCGCCTGGAAGGCCCCGGAACGGCTCGTCTGGCTGCTGATCGCGGCCGGGGGCATGGTGATGGCTCCGGTGGAGGGGTTCGGCCTCGTCGGGGCAAACATCCTGATCCTCTGCGGCGTGGTCTACCTATTCCAGGGGCTGGCCATCGCATCGTTCTTTTTCCGGGAGAAGCGGGTTCCGGCGATGATCCGGTGGCTGTTCTATCTGCTGATTCTGATTCAGCAGTACATGCTGATCCTCGTGGCCGCCCTCGGCCTGTTCGACATGTGGGTCGATTTCCGGAAGCGGATCGGGGGGATGAAAAACGTTCCCGCATAAATCATTCCGGATGAAGGCGCCTGTCGCCGACATCCCTGAAGGAGGAAAAACATGAAGGTCATTTTGAAGCAGAATGTGGAAACCCTCGGCAAGGCGGGGGATCTGGTCAAGGTTGCGGACGGCTACGCCCGGAATTTCCTGATTCCCAAGGACCTCGCCACGGAGGCGAACGAACGCAACATCAAGGCCTTTGAGCACGAAAAGAAACGCATTCTGCTCCAGGCGGAGAAGATCCACAAGCTGGCCGAGGAAAAGGCCGCGCGGCTGGGCGCGGTGACCTGCACGATCGCGCGGCGCGTCGGCGAGCAGGAGAAGCTCTTCGGTTCGGTGGGCGCGAAGGACATCGAAGAGGCCCTGGCCGCGCAGGGGGTCGAGGTGGACCGGAAAAGCGTCCTTTTGGACGAGCCGATCAAGACGCTCGGCGAATTCCCCGTCCGGATCAAGCTCAGCGCCGGACTGACCGCCGAAATCAAGGTGGTCGTGACGGCCGAATCCTGAGAATGCCGCACGCCGTTTCGCGAGGACCGATCCCATGAAAGACATCGACGCCTCCCTGCACAAGCTGCCTCCCCAGAACCTGGAAGCCGAACAGTCGGTTCTGGGGGGCATCCTGCTGGACAACCCGGCGCTGAACACGGTGCTGGAGGCGCTGACCCCGGCCGACTTCTACAGCGACGCGCACCGGAAGATCTTCAAGGCGATCATCGACCTTTCCGAACGCAACGAACCGTGCGACCTGATCACGCTCAGCAACATCCTCAAGGACCAGAAGCGGATCGATCAGGTCGGGGGAACGGCCTACCTCGCCTCGCTGGTGGACAATGTCGCGTCGGCGGCCAACATTTCCTATTACGTCAAGATCATCAAGGAAAAGAGCGTCCTGCGGCGGCTGATCGGCTCGGCGACGGAGATCCTCAACAAGAGCTACGACGCGGGCATGGATGTCGACGACATCCTCGACGAGGCGGAGCACGCCATCTTCGAAATTTCGGAAAACAAGATCCGCCCCGCGTTTCACCCGATCCGTGAGATCATCCGCGAAAGCTTCAAAACGATCGAGCGGCTCTACGACAAAAAGGAGCTGATCACCGGCGTGGCCACGGGCTTCGAGAGGCTCGACGAACTGACCTCCGGCCTGCAGAACTCGGATTTGATCATCATCGCGGGCCGCCCGAGCATGGGCAAAACCGCCTTTGCGCCGAACAGCGCCCAGGATGCCGCCCTCGAGGCGGGCGTCCCGGTCGCGATCTTCTCCCTCGAAATGGCCCGGGAACAGCTCGCCACGCGCATGCTCTCGGCGGAGGCCCGCGTGGATTCCCAGCGCCTCCGAAAGGGATTCCTCGGAGAGACCGACTGGCCGAAGCTGACCACCGCCGCCGGCCGCCTGTCGGACGCCCCGATCTACATCGACGACACGCCGGCGATCACCGTGATGGAGATGAAGGCCAAATCCCGGCGGCTCAAGGCCGATGCGGGTTTGGGGCTCGTCGTGCTGGACTACCTGCAGCTCATGA
>JAXDCM010000062.1:0-21471 GCA_034677965.1 Syntrophales bacterium | reverse complement strand
TCGTTTGTCTTCAATCCCGCGCATCGCAAGCCTCCGGGGGTTCTTCAGGGATGCCTGAACTGTAGCACAACCATCTTTCAAAGAGCAGAGTAAAATGAGTTTTGTTGTGAGTTTTTCAACAGCCTGTTAGAGAATGAAAGACATACCCGACGGGTGACTTTGAAATGAGGCGGTACAGGCGAATCTCATCCTGCTCTAGCATGACATACCGTGCACGCGCATGTGATTTGTCCCGGGAAGCCGAGAGATGCAAGTTGGAGGACTGAACAGGCCTAGTATCGCCCGGAGCCGGTAAGGCCTGCCGACCCCACAAGCGTAACCGGATAACCCGAAGAGATTGCCCCCTTCGCGTCGATGACAAACAAATAGGCCTTGCTTCCAGGCATGAAAGCGCCCTGGCGCACCGTCGCAGTAATCTGTGTATCGGTCCAGCTTGTCGGGGTTAGGATTGCCAGATTTGTGCATTTCGAATAGTTTGACTTATTGCCTATCTCCACACGCGCCCTGGCTCCCGGCCCTCTGGCAATATAGATGTCATCGTAATACGTGTGGGCATTGTTAGCATCGCCCCGCCCGTAGCCTGGGAAATTCAGGTGCTCCCAGATCTCCCCCTCGTGGCCGGTCGTGACATTCCTGGCATCCGCCCATTGATGATAGCCGCTACTCTTCAGCTCCCACAGGCCAAAGTGCCCGTTATTCGAGGTGCCCCACTTAAAGTATTGATCAAACCTCTTCCATTCGCCCTTCCTGAACTCGACGGGGTAAATCCACCCCAGGGCATAGCGTGCTGGAGGTTTGCTGTCATTTTTCAGTCCGAAGCCAACATAATCCGCATAGCCTGGCGGAAGCGTGTCCGTGATCAGTACGCAGGCATAATCGCTCTGGGGAAATCGGGGCCCGAAGAGCCAGAAAAACTTCCAGTTCGGACCGTGAGGTCCCCCGCCCCCGGGAACGTGCGCTCCCACCGGTACGAATTGCCACCAGCTGAAAAACAGTTCCGTTGCAGCACCGAGTTTTTTCCCGGCCAGCCTGTTCCCTTCCGCCGCGCCATCGGAACCCCAGTCCGAATGCAACGAATTGCGCCCGCTGTGCGAGAAAGACGACGAATATCTGACCGTCAGCTGCGTGTAATCCCAGTTGCCCACGGCTGCCGTTCCCGGCGCCGTGGAAATCTGCGCCCCGTTACGTCCCTTCTCGAAATCATCGAAAAGGAGGATCATCGGGCCTTCAGGCCCAAAACCGGATCCGGAAATGCTTATTCGCGCCCCCTCAGATACGACACCCGTGACGCCTTGAATGCGCGGTTCAGCCTGCAATTCCCAAGGCAACGACAAGATGAATATGATGGCTGCAATGACGTGCACGATGTTCCGATACATGTTCAAGGGCACCTTTCCGCTTCTGATGCAGTGTTTTTGACACGTCTGTCCTTGGCGAACAGCGTCCACGGGGCATCACGCATTGAAGAGACTGGTCAAAGCACACCCGTCGGCCGCAAAGACGTACGGGAAATCATGTGAAACGAGTGCTTACGGGGGGAAAATGAGTTGCAGGATAAAAGAAATTTTCGGGATATCGGCGCTGCACTGTCCGCAACGCCGATATCCCGATGGATCAGTCAGTGTAGAGCATCAGTTCGGAACAACCCGTAATCCCGTTGGAGCGGCCACACTGGCAGGCGCCGGTGCGGGCCCGCCGCTTCCGAGTGTTACAGGGTAACCCGGCGACGCCGCCCCGGTTGAATCGATGACGAACAGATACGCCGAGGAGCCCGATGCAAACCCGCCTTGCCTTACCGTCGCCGTGATCGAGTTGCTGCTCCACGAGGTGGGTGTAACGACGGCAAGGTTGGTGCAGTTCGAATACGTCGAATTGTTCCCGATCTCAACGCGTGCCAATGCACCGGGCCCCTTCGCGATGTATATGTCATCGTAATAGGTCTGGCTCCCTGTGTCACCCCTCCCGTAACCTGGAAGATGGAAATAGACCCAAGGCTCCCCCGAGTGCATCGTATTTACGCCCGTCTTGTTCGCTCGCTGAATCCGTGCGCGTGTGGCGCTAGTCTCCCACCAGTTGATGATACCGCTCGAAGAAGACCCGACGAGGTATACCTCGTACCTCATCCATGTGCCCTTCGCGAAGGAGGTGGCCGTGGTTAACGTGTCCGCGACGGGCCCGAAATCGGCTCTCAGGGGCGCATTCTGGTCGTCGCAGACGCCGCAGGACAGGTACCCGGAATTGACATTGTCGAGAAACGTGCAAACATAATCGCTGGCAGGCCAGGGGTTCGCGTAGATCCAGAATATTTTCCAGTTCGGTAAGCCCATGGACGTGCCGGGCACGTTCCTGTTCGTCGGCAGGTACATCCACCAGGAGGCGTAAACCTGCGTCGCCCCACCCAGACTCGCCTGAATAAGCCTTCCGCCTTCCCACGCACTGTTGTCGGACCAGTCCGACTTCATGCTTAAGCTGCCGCTTCGTGCATAGGTATTGGAATAGGTTGGGTACAGCGGGCCCATGGTTGACGACAGGTTATCCCAGAACCCGACCTGGGCAGCCCTTTGAATGCTGGAAAGCGTGGCACCGTTCGACCCCTTCTCGAAGTCGTCGAAGACGACGACCGTGGGTCCCGTCGCGCCGAAACCGGTGCCCGTGATAGTGATCGACTCCCCGTTCCCAACGGTGCCTCCGACACCGGTAATTGCCGGGGCTGCCAGCGCGCCTACCGGAGAACACAAGAAGCACACGACAGCAATGAGTAAAGCAAAATAATCGAAATGATTGCGGATTGCCCTAATTGGTGCGTTCATTTATCTACCCTTTTTACATGACAGCTTTTCAAGACCTTGGCATTTCACGTGATTATCTTGCATTTCTGCATATCACGGGCGACTCGACGCTCTGCATACCGTTTGGTAATCGACTCCTGAGGCTCTACGCAAAGGGAGCACGATGGCATCGTGAAAATCCGCTGACTCGTTTCACTCCTTATCGGTGAAATCAGAGAATACTTTAAGCAGTCGGTGTCGATACCACGCGGAACTTGGATAGCAATGAACGTACCACGCATCAAAATGACTTATAACTTCCCGATTATTAATAACATATTCAAATTGCGTCCCTCTTAAGGGAGTGAGAAGGGCCGCACAAATGTAGGGTTTTGCATACAATTTGAGCAGAAGGCTTCTCACAAACTCCTATCAATGCGAAAATAGGCATGAAGGGTTTTACCTTCACCACAAATTGTCACTGTGTCATAGCCTTGCGCTCTTCTGAAATAGTCGCTTTCTCAAATAGTAAATAATGTCTGGCCTGTCTTCGTTGATTTTCGCCATGGCCCTCATAGTTTCAGGGCGCAGTACCCGTCGCTTTTTGGCCGCATTGGCCATGCCGGCAAGTCCGTCACGGACACCCCTCAGCCAATAAAGGAAAAAACGGTCGCGCAGCGAGTA
Organism: Syntrophales bacterium; assembly: GCA_034677965.1. Taxonomy (GTDB): domain Bacteria; phylum Desulfobacterota; class Syntrophia; order Syntrophales; family UBA5619; genus UBA5619. The sequence continues at coordinate 18,019 of JAXDCM010000062.1, read as the reverse complement.
GATCAGCATGGCAATGGCGCCGCGCGACACATAGCGGAGCGCATGGGGCACGGGCAGATTCCTTGCCGCGAGCCAGAACAGGTTTCGCGTGTCGTAATAGTAATTATACCATGCCTTTCTACCCGTATTCTCATGCCGGTGACGCACTGTCACATTCCCGCAATAATAGATCTCGTAGCCCTGGTCCATGATCCGGTATGCGAGATCCGGCCCTTCGTGGCTCAGGAAAAAATCGTCTGCGTAGTATCCCGCCTTCTCGATCGCCGCTCTGCGAAACGCAACGGCGCCCTCCGTGATTTCGTAGGTCAGGAACTCCCTTTCCGCGTAAATCTCTTCCATTTTGTGATGGACCCAGTTGCAACGCTCGCCTGTGAAATAATCCCGAATCTGGAAATTGACCGCCCCCAGGCAGGGATTGCTTTCGAAAAGCCTGATCAGCCTCTCGATGGCGCCGTCATCCAGACCCATGATATCGTCATCCAGCGTCACGACGATATCCGCCGTCGTCATCTTCAGGCCGTGGTTTCTGGCAGCCGCACCGATATTGCGGTCCAGGCGAACATAGGTCGGACGGACACTGTGCGATCTGACCATCTCCTGTGTACCGTCTTCGGAACAGTTGTCGACGACGATCACCTCCCGGACCGTACGATTCAATGCCGTCAGGGAGTCGAGAAGCTCCCGGAGCACGGAAACCCTATTGAAGGTCAGTATCGAGATTGCGACGTTCAATGCGATAAGCCTGACACGATCTTGGATATGATCCTGCGCGACGGCAACCGGGTCATCGCCGGCCTGTTCCCTGCATCGTCTCATCGAACAGGGCATCTAGCTGAGCCGCCGTCTTTCTCGAATCGTAACGCTCCATGGCCGTTGGCAGATACATTTCCGTTTCCCGCCTGATCATTTCTGTGTTGTCCATGTATCGTCTCATGGCATCGGCCAGGCTCTTTGCGTCCTTCAACCTTACCGTCAGGGCCGGCGTGTCCCGGGTGACTTCCCGGAGCCCGATGCAGTCTGAGGCAATGACCGGACAACCAACTAATAACGCCTCTGCCGCAATCAATCCATATGCCTCCCACAGCGAAGGCATCACCAAGGCATCAATGACCCTCAGAATCCTTCGCACATCGGGGACAAAGCCATGGAACAGGAAGTAGCTTGTGAGGTTTTTCGAATCGATGAGGGCTTTGTACTCCCTGACATAGGCCCCGTCGTTGACCGCCAGGATTTTCACGCGATTCCCGTATTTGTCGTCCTTCGATACCATATCCACTGCGTCCACGAGATACTCGAAGCCCTTCTGCGGCATAAACCGCCCGAGAAAGCCGAAAAGAGCAGTCTCTTCTGGGATCCCGAGATCCCGTCGTAGCCCCCCGTTGCCGTTCTGGCCCGCTCTCATGGTGAACGCATCGACGTCGATGCCGTTCAGGATGACGCGCAGCATCGGCTTTCCGCCCGAAAGTTCCGGATAATATTCCAGCAGGTTCGCCTCGGCATCGTGGCTGACAGACTGAATGACATCGGCACGGCCAAGCAACTGGCCGAACAGGCGTCTCTTGAGTTGTCCGAAGACGGTCTTACCGAACTGGTCCTCGCGCAACACGTCGTGGGACGTGAGGACGTGGGGAACTCCAAAACACGAGTTACCCAATGCCGCGAGTGCACCGGCAGTGAAACCCTGAGAGTGGATGAGGTCATACGTATTTGTCGAAAGCAGCTTGACCATCGCGAGAACCAGGCGCATCTCTGCCTGCTGATTATCAACTTCGACCATCCGGATGTCGAAATTTCCAAGGTCAGTCCGGATTTGACTGCCTTCCGGATTCCGGACAGTCAGGACAGTGATCCGGTATTTACCGGGATCGAGATATTTATAGGTGTATTTCAGATAGGTTCGGATTCCTCCGACCGGGTGTCGGATGACAGTAAGCATATTTATTTTGTCATTCTTCATCACAGGGTTGCGGTGATCCTTCGGGTGTTTACATGATCTTTGGATAGTCTCATTAGAACGACGGACAATCCACCGAAAAGATACCACGAATAAGAGGACAGTCCATAACTGAAGATGATGAAAATCAATAGCAATGTCAGCCATGCACCAACTGCTTTTGCCATGTATAGGAGTTGATTATTGCCCGTTTGAATGATCTCTTTAAACGCATATACGTAGTTTCGGATTACTGATGCAATATAATAGACAAAAATGATAAAGCCTACGAGGCCTATTTCCTGCAAGACCTCCATGACAAGGTTGTGCGACCGGAATACGGATTGTCCGATATTGTAATTCGCTTCCAGCGATGTGCCCAGCCCATGCCCGAATATGGGGCTGTTCATAACGACCTCGAAATCCTTGACCAGGCCGTCGATTCTCCCCTGAGCGGTTGAGGCGCCTCTCACATCATCACGATAGATTGACAGATATCTTTCCTGCTGCAATTCACCAAGATTCTGGAACGTTACCAGCGCGGCGATGCCCGCCGCTGCGAGCAGAAGGGCCCTTTTGCGAGATGTCAAGATAATCGCAGCAGCCACGCCGATCAAACCGAGCATTCCCGATCGTGAACCCGTCAGCACAAGAGCATAGACTATTGCGGGAAGTGTCGTATACCCTACAACCTTCAACGCACCTGGCAAGAGCGGACAGAGAGGATACAGGTAGGCAACGACTGTGACGGCCACGTAGGCCAGGCCATTGGGATTGATCACGTCGTAGGGCGAGCCGGCGAGGCGGTCCATCATTTCCCCTTCGCCCATGAACGTGTTGTCCCCCCAGTAGCCCGTCGTCCAGTGCAGGTACATCGGTTCGAGCACCCGGAAGGCCTGGCAGGCGACAAAGACCACGATAAACGTTTTCAGCCGCGGCTCACTCGTAACGGTCATCACAGTGAAGAAATAGAAGACGATGACCTTGAAGTAATTCTCGAGTCCGAATCGCATGACGGAGCCCGGCCATTGAACGAATGGCAGCGAGGCGACGACGTACGACAGGAGGCCCAGTAAAATGACGCCGGATCGGTCGAGGCGAAACTGCCCATCCTTCTCTTTCAGAAGGACGAGGCTTGCCGTCGTGAGGACGACCAGGATCAGATCGATACGGATGCTTCCCAGTGCGGGAAGCCTCATCCCGAGATGGAGGAAATAGCTCGTCACGTACAGGAGATAAAACACAAACGCCATAATCAGATCGTCCGTTGGATCAGACCGTTCGCCGGCAATTCAGCTTTCACGGATCCGACAGATGGAAAAGCGGTATTTGCCGTTCGGTTCCGGCAGGATTTCCTTTACGAAGCTGAAGGTAATGTCGAGCTTTGATCCGAACATATCGCACATGGAGGCCTCAAGGCACCTGACGCCGTCCTCCCCGAAACTTCCGTCCCTCACGATGTTCAGGGTCATGCGGTCCAAATCATGCTGCACAATCTGCATCTGCTCGATGCCGGGGTATCTCGTAAGCGTGTTTTCAATCAGCGAGATGCCTGCGACCCTGGCTCCGTCTCTCCGGACCAGAAAATCGGCAATACGCCCCGATACTTCTTTCATCAAGGGCAATGTACGCCCACAGGCACACGCCCCGTCATGCGGGACTGCCATGTCTTCAATCTGGTAACGGATGAAGGGCATCGCCCTGTTTGTCAGATCGGTGACGATAAGCTTGCCGTACTGCCCGGATGTGCTGCGGCGCCCGTCCGCGTTCAAGTATTCCACGTACAGGTTGTCCGCGTTGATGTGCAATCCCTCGTGCACCTCGCACTCGCTTGCGATCAGGCCGACCTCCTCGCACCCGTACCGGTCGAACACCTTGAGGCCGAACGCTCTTTCGATCAGGATCCTCTCATGAGGGAGCAGTGTCATGGATGACGAGATGATTGCCCTGGGCTTGATCTCGTCGATGCCGTGCTCCATCACCGCCTTTGCCAGGACGTACAGCGAGTGTGCGTGTCCGAAGAGCAGCGTAGGCCCTACCTTTCTCCAGTCCCGGGCAAACTTGCGCACACTGTCTTTCGTGATGGCCATCGTGTCCAGGTACAGAACAGGTGACAACAGAAAGGTCTTCAGGCGATTTTTCAGTCCCGTCGGGTATTTGGGATTTCCCCATACATAGGCCTTCGGTTCGCCGACTTCCCATCCGGACCACCTATCATGACGCCTGGCACAAGCATTCCTCCACTCGCTGCAATCTTCCGTGAAGTAAACATAGACGGATTTTCCTGTAGACCCCCCGGTCCTCGCCTCCATCAATCCGCGCTTCTCATATCCATTCGAGATGAGCAGGTCACGATGCTGTCTGATGTCCGTCTTTGTGAGCAAAGGAATCCGGTCGATGTCGTCTGGATACCGCAGGCCACGAGGGTCGATCTGGACTTCATCGAAGCGCTGCCTGTAATACGCATTGTTCTCGTAGGCATACCTGACGATGCCGGCCAGTTTGCTCATTTGGCGTTGATGGATTTCATCCGGCGACAGGTGTTGCGTGCGCTCGAGATCGTGCCAGTATTTCAGCAGTGGGCTAGCACTCCAGGCTGCCCAGGCCGGTTCTACAATCCGACGTCGTATCGCGCTGAAGTGTGTCACGTCCTTCGATTGCTCCTCACGCCGCGTTTTCAAGTACCTGTTTTGCCTGTCGCAGCAGCGAATACGCTCTGTTTAAGATCGACCGGACGTCTTCGCGGTCTATGACTCCCAGCGCGACCAGGACGGCTGGATACGACGCGAGCATGACCGCTTTCATGCTGAACGTCAACCACGAGGTCTTTTCGAGAAAGGTATCTACAAGAAAGTAGAGCATGACTGCAGACCCGATGGTGAATGCTGCCTTGCCGTATGGGTAGTTCACGGGGTACATTCGCTGCGACACTACATAGGTGAGGATGCTGAACACAAGGAAGCCAGCGGCGGCCGAGTATGCCGCGCCCATGAAGCCGTAGGCCGGGATGAGGTACCAGTACAGAGCGCATATCACGACGGCGGCGCTTCCCATGATGAATGGCTTGTAATAAGTCCTTTCCGTGATGTAGAATCCGCTGTCGAAAAATGCCGCGGCGCTCCAGCACAGGTAGGCAAACAGCACATAGGGAACGACGTAGCGGGCTTCCCAGTAGCTCGGCGCCGATATGAGCCGTATGATTTCTGCGGAGAAAAACGAGACGGCCAGCGCAGCCGTGCAGTAAGCGATGAGCAGATATATAAAGTACTTGCCGATGGCTTCCCTGCTATCCGGACGTCTGCCCACTTCGAACATGAACGGGCCCCAGACTCGCTGAAAAGGCCCGAGGACAAAAATGCCCGCCACAGTGCCCAGCTTGTAGCCGAGCAGGTAGATACCCACCGAGGACGAGTCGACGAACTTCTGCAGGAACAAGCGGTCCGCGCTGTTCAGCGCAAAGAGGCAAAGGCCGCCGGGGATGAACGGCAGACCGAAACGCAATAGTCTCTTGAAGAAGGATCTGTCGAACGACCATCCCACCGTCCTGATCGTCCAGGCGTTCAACCCGAGCGCAAAGACCGCATTACCGGCGAGAGTCGCTACCAGGACACCCTGGACGCGCCAGCCCAGGAAGACTACGGCGACTATGTTCATCGAGATGATGAAGAGAGATTGAAGCGAAGAGACCGTGATGTACGTCTTGGATGCCATGCGGGCCTGAAGAAACGCCATGGGCACGGCACAGATGATCTGGGTGAGCATCAGGAATCCGGCGATCCGGAACAGGATCAGGTTGTCCTTCGAGCCGAAAAAATAATCATTGAATACGTCGCTGACGGATAAAAACGCGACAGAGCCCAAGGACGCGATGCACAGGGATGTAATCACAGCCGTTGAAATGGCTTTCCGCTTTTTTGACTCTTCCGTCTCCTTGCTGTAGATGCTCAGGCTTGCGATACCTAGACCGGCGGAAAAGATGATGTTGAACACATCGATGCAGTTATAGATGATTTCCAGTACGCCGTATTCCGACGGCACGAAATGCTTGGCGTATACCGGGATCAGCAAAAAGCCCGCGCCGTTGACCAGAATGATGCCGGCCAGGTAGATCAGGTAGTGTTTTAACATTTAGATGATCGCGCAATCCCTGGGTTCACGGGTGATATACTGCACCGCCATCTTCCCTGACTCATAATCGTGCACGTAGCGGATTCCCCTCTTGTGATACCGCACATAGTGGATGTGGGATTTGATCTTGAATCCGGCCTTCAAGAAGGCCTCCTTCATGATGATGTTGTCCTTCTCGATCATGGTATAGGCTCTCGTCACGTTCCTCTCCATGTAATATCGGAAGAATACCGCCTGTATGGCATCGTAGATGCCCTTCCTTCTCATCTCCTCTATCGTGAATACGCCGTACAGATAGACGCTTTGAGGATCGAGAGACAACCTCTCGGCCGCTCCAAGGATATAACAATCTCCAGTATGTCCCCAAACGCAACCTAGACACTTCAGTCCATTATGCACAAGGAAACACTGATCGCCGTTTTTGAAACGTCGATCGATTGCGGCTCGGTCGACTACGGATATCGTATCGAGAATCGGTGCGGGTTCATGCAAAACCTCCACGTGCCATGATGCGCGTCCTCCCGAGTATCCGATGAATCGATCGCAGCAGAGCAGAAGGTAGTTGGTTCTTGCGTACATGTTCTCTATTATCGTCGACAGTGATTCGTTAACTGCATCAAGGGAGTCGCAGCCTTCCGGCTATTCCAATATCCCCCATATTCACCTTGTGACGATCCGTTCGTACGCGAAACATGCAAGCGGAATCGAGAAATATGTGCCTACACATGTATCGCCTTTTTTAAAGAAACCGCCAATCTCGAATGCCTTTTAATTCTTTCTTTGAGTTTGTCTGCCATCCATAAGGCTTGGCCCCTGAGCGTGTTGTTGTAAATAATGATCTCTGCGAATTGATGCTCTTCATTAGAAAATCGCTTCTTGTATCCAGTGTCGTCGTAGGGGAAAAAGTGAATCCGCCTGATTTCCACGTGGTGCTCCTGGATATCCTCCATGAGGTGCATGAAAAGCATGTTCGACGGAGACAGGGCGTGATACGCCTCATCATATCCGATTTTTAGATACTGGAAGACATCACCGGCCGTGTAGCCGACCGCGGCGGCGATGTATTTCTGATCCAGCTCCAGGAAATAAAGATGAAGATCGCGCGACATGGACAGGATACGAATCAATCCGTCGTAATATCTTCTGTATTCCGGTGTGGTCTTCAGGATGGACGTCCCGTTCCTTCCTTTCCACCCGCTGTCTTCGATTCGCAGGAAGTCCTGCCATTTTTCAACCGCTTCATCCCTTTCAAAGTGTAGAAACCTGTGCGGTCCGGCTTTCTTCAGCCGGTTTTTCGACAGCTTGAGGCTCTTCCGCATGCTCGATGACAGATCCCTCTGAAAATACTCGTCACAGGTCTTGTCCAGCAGAACAGTATAGGTCGGCTGTACGTTCATTTTCCAGCGACGCTTCCCATGATCCAGCAACGATTCCGGAAGCAATGGATACACCGCGGAGAAGGAGTAGCCGAAGATGTGATGCAGGACGTCCCACCCGCTTTCGTCCAGGATCTCATCCAGCAGCTTTTTCCTGAAAGCTTCCTCGTAACCACGTCGGACCAGCGCTTCCCCGTAGAAGCAGTGGTCATTTGTCTGGTTCGTCAATGCACGAAGTCCTCCCCTGGTCCTGACGACCAGGGGAAGAAACCCTATGGCCTTGTCCCCCTCCATAACCTTGAATACCCGGATGTCCTCCGACGAGGAAAAACACTCGTACCATAGCTTCACGTATTCATAGGTCAAAACGGGCGATTTCATCGCGCTGGCCTCATATACATCATGCCATTGCTCCCTTGTCCGTTCCAGTTCGTCCATGCTTCGTATATGCCTGCCTGGCATCGCCTGCTCTTTCCTCCTCGGTTCCTATCGTCAGCCTTGGATCATGCGAACATCAGCCTTTAATCCATCGCTTGGCCAGCGCACGCACTTTGCCCGTTTCACTGATCATCTGCCCCATTACGGAATTGTTGTAGATGTTGATTGTGTACTGGGACCGGGAATGCGCTGTCCAGCTGCCCTTGTACTCTTCGCCTCCTCGCAGGAAGTCGAATTCTGTGCAGTTGCGCTGGAATGCCTCTTCTACCATATTAAAGATTATTGCCGAACCGATTCCCCTGGTTTCCCATGCTGGGTCGATTCCCATCTGGTAGGCGAACACTCTGCCTGCAAAGGTAAAGCAATAGAGTGAGGCCAGGACTCTATCACCCAGCCTCATCACCCGCAGCGTCAGCCAACCATTGCTGTGAAAAATACCCGCGATTTCTACGTGAAATGCCTGCATGGCCTCTCCTGAAAACGTTGTCTCGATCCTCTTGCTGTCCGCTCGCTGCTTATGCAAAGAAAAGAGTGTCCTGATGCAGTCAGCGTTTCTTCTTGGATCATCCGCATCGTACAGGACCCCGTCCATGATCAACTTCCTGTTTCTTCTCCGCAGATCATGCCTCTTGTTCCGGCTCAGCGACATCATGTATTTTTCGTAACTGCCGTCGAATGCCTCGCGGATCGGTATATAGGGCGCCTGGGAAACGTTCTGAATATCGGGTTCCGGATATTCCGCCCGGATGTACGAAAGCAGGGTCGCATCGTCCGATACATGTGAAAGATGCATGACGTCCCAGGATTTGAAGTCGGTCGACAGGTAGCGCATGGCCGCGTGCATGCATCCCGCTGCGTGTTCTGCCGAAGCAATAACGTCCATATGATCCGGATACAACTCCCTGCTTCCGCAGAATGTTATGGCCCGGCCAGGGACGAGCCCGTCTTCGATGCGCATGGATTTCAACGCAAAAGGCAGGATACCGACCAGTGTGTCGCCCTGGTAGGCGAACAGGATAACCGGCTGGTACATGTTGCCGAAGATTCGGAGCCATGCGTCGATCCATTCCCATGTGCAGAACACGGACGGCCGACGCATCGACAATACGAGAGCGTTCCATACAGCCCTGCTTGCGTTGAATAAATTCACATCTGCTGCATGTATTCTCAACATGGCTCCTTTTCCTGCCTTCTCATTGCCTTACAGGCGCCTGTCCCCGTGCGTCCTTGTCCACGTTATTGCCCGTTGGCATCCGCTCAGCACCTCGTCGTACATGTCCATATGCGCCAAGGCCATTCGATCACTCGTGAACTCGCTCAAAAAACGATTTCTTCCGTTCTGTCCGAGCTTAAATCGCAATGACTCGTTCAGCAGGACCTCCTGGATTCTTTGCGCCAGAGCCTTTGTATCCCCGACGTCGACGAGAAACCCATTTGTCCCATGCTCCACCAGTTCCGGATTGCCGCCAACCTCTGTGCAAACAACCGGTTTGGCACATCCCATGTATTCGATGATGGAATTGGACAGTCCTTCGGATTCCGAGCAGGACACGCATACGTCGAAATGCTTGATGATAGGAATCGCATCCGGCACTCTTCCCAGAAAGTGTACGTTTCCGGTCATGCCTGCATGGCTGACGAATTTTTTCAGGGGCTCGATTTCTATCGGGCCGCCGCCGACGAGGACGAGATGAACACGACCTATGGTTCTCCGTATCATCGAGATCGCGTTTATCAAGTCTTCGGGTCTCTTGACGGCATAGAGATTTGAAACCATCCCGACAATGTACTCTCCTGACCCGATGCCGAGCCGCTCTTTGAATCCTGCGTCTTTTACCGATTCGAATCTTCTGCCATTCATGCCGTTGTGCAGGACTTCGATCCGGTCTGCCGGATAACCTTCCCTGGCGGTCACATTTTCCTTTACGGCATGGCTGTTGACGGCAATCCGGTTCACGAATCGATTTGCCATTCTCAGCAATCTAATAATACGCGGCGTATACCAGATACCCATGTCGCGCCTGGACGTGATGACTCTGGCGCCCCCTAGCTTGCAAAAAAAAGGTGCGAGGATAGCCGCATCGTTGAAATACACATGTACAAGCTCGATGTTCGATCTGCGGATGTCCACTGCCAATTCCAGCATTTTCAGGAGCGCCTGCGGACCCAACACCCTGCGGATGTTCAGAACCCGTGTGTTGCAGGGAAAATCGCCCCGCTCGAGGTAACCCGACGACTGAAGCGCGGCAAACGACGGCCCGTAACGGGATCGGTCCAGGCTCAAGATCAGCTCCAACACCTGTCTCTCCGTACCGCCCTCGGTGCCGAAGAAATAGTCCATCATGTACAATATGCGGCGCGGCCTCGTTCCCATCTAATTCGCACATGACACTTTTGTCTTGAATTGAGCCAGGGAATCGAACCGGCCGACCCCTATTCTCGGAATCGCATAGATGTCATCCTTCAGTGTCCACGTTCTCTCTTCCGTGCTGACTGCCGCCAGGAATCCTGCACGTTTCACCGCATACATCAATGCAGGCGAATAATCCCCGTTGGGGTATGAAAAGTAATCGACCCGTCTGCCCGTCCACGCCTCCAGCTTCTCTTTCGAACGAAGGATACTGTCCTCCGCTTCCTCCCGCGTGATCTGCGTCAGGATGTCATGTGTTTGGGAATGGGCGCCGATGGTAGCCAGCCCGGCGTCGGATAACTCCCGCACCTGCTTCGGGGTCATTGGTCGGAGGGGTACGGATTGATGCCATTCATCGCTCTGCCGGGTAATGTCGCGAATGATCCGCTCCCGCCTCTCCCGCTCTATACTTTTCAAGTCGGTCAGCAGCCGCTGTATCTCGTTCCACCCGGCCTCCCCAGACAAACGCTTCTCAAAGTTGTAAGTCGCCCGCGGCATGTCCGTCAGTGTTATCCTCGCCCTGCAGGACAGCGCCGAATGGATGACTCTATCCCACCAGTAAGGTTCGCCCTGTTCGATCGACCCCGTCGTGCAGAATACGGTGAAGGGGAGATTCAAGGCCACCATGACGGGCAGCACCACCCTGCGATTGCCTTCATAGCCGTCGTCGAATGTCACCACAGCGTATTTCGCCCTGCTCCGATCCCCACCTTTCATGAGATCTCGCGCAGCACCGAGGCTGACCACATCATAATGCCCTTTCAGGTACTCCATCTGCTTTCTGAATTCGCTCTCCCGGAGGACCGTCCATGCATCGAGGTCTCGATCGTCCTCCAGCACCTCATGATACATCAGCACGACGATACGTATTCTTCCGCGTACAAGCGGAAAGGCATGCGACAGACCATGCCGCGTCAGCGAGCGGATCTTCGAACGTATGGAGTATTGGACTCTCTTTATCATGGAGATTGTTTAACCGCTCTTGACGCTCTCACGGGGACGGCCACGGGGCTCAAGCATAGCAACGTCGAAAAGGAGAACATGTTAAGAACCGAGATACGGCAAAACAGGGATGGCCGTTCGGACAGCAATTGATCATCGCCGTCAGATTGCGCGCCCCTGCTCCGGGAAAACGATCATTATCGGCCTGCAATGTTCCTCTTCGCGCGCACCAGGTGACTAACGATATTGAACGGCAGGTAGGTCAGCAGCCGGTACAAAGAATTCGTCATGCCGCCTCGAAATCCGGCCGTCTTGTCTAGCAATGCGCGAATGTTCTTTGCTCCCTCCAGATCGCCTTTCTTCATGTACTCCTTCATCAACCTTAACCTGAGATCCTTACATTTATCATCAATTACAGCATTATCCGGTTTGAACGGGCTTTTCGAACCCATGAAAATACTCTGGCAGATGGCCAGATGACATTTCAATGGATCGATGAGGTATTCTCTTGATGTGATCCGTTCACCACCATGTCCTCTGTTCTCTGCAGTCGGTACGTCCAAGAACACGATTTCGTTATGTTCGGCCAGCTTGCACAAGAACCAATAGTCTTCATACGTATGCTCAGCAAAGCGGATATCGTTACCGAGACAACTTCGATGGATCAGCATGGTCCAGCATGCGCCGTACGATGCGTACAGAAGAGCGGCAAAGATGTTTCCCGCGTATATGTCGAAATCCATTCGATCCAGCTGGATATTGAAATCGGACGAACGATATTTTCTAGAATACGCCAGTGACCAATCAACCGCATTTTCCTCCCTGAACGACATGACCCAGTAGTCGAGACCGCGCGGGATGATAATGCGATCGCCGTCGAACGTATAAAAATTCGAATGAATGATGTTGATTCCCGGAAAATGCCCGAGCACCTTGAATTGAAGGGATAGCTTGTACGGAAGCCATCGATCATCCGAATCCAAAAACGCAATCCACTCCCCCCGCGCTTCGTCGATGCCGCGGTTTCTCGCCACACCGGCCCCTTGATTTTCCTGCCGGATATACCGCACCCGCTGGCCGTAGTTGCCGACAACTTCCTCCGTGTTGTCCTTGGACCCATCATCGACAACGATAATCTCCAGTTCGCAATCCACGATATCCTGCGCCAGGATACTGTCGATTGCTTCGCTGATGTAATGAGCCCTGTTGTAGGTCGGGACAATAACGCTTACGGTTCTTTTGTTCTTTCCCATTCGGATCACATTTTTGCCGAAAAGATTTCGTCTCGCGGTCTACAGACCTCTTAATCGACTGATAAACCTGTGTGCGCTATTCTTCATGTTGATGTACCAAGGCAATGCCCTGATAAATGTTACGCTCATCCCTGTTTTTTCCGAAAGCCGAGAAAGCGAAGCCCCTGTTATCATGCCGAGTTTTACGCGTTCACGCCTCAGCATTTCAGCGCCTTCATCTCGTGTCATCTTCCCGAGTCCGATGGCCGCGTTGACTTCCATTGCAAGAAAAGGCGTTTTGTAGGTGCGATTAAAGAGATACCCCGCCGCATCATGAACAAGACAATCAGCATGTGACAGCCTAGTACGCTCCTGAGGAGGTTTCCAGCCCGAGTTTCGTTCCAAATACGACATAATATTGAACTCATCGTGAGGTTCATAGAGAAAAAACGCCAGTAATTCAGGAAAGAACTGCTTGCTTTCCACACTCTCTCCGGGCAGATGGAGATCTTGAATAGAGTCATCCCCGGGTTTCGGTTCTCCCAAAAGCCAGCGCCTGACGATGCTCATTCTTTCCAGATTCTTAAGCGCCGCCTCTTTTACCCGGGCCGCACTGTATTCTGCAAAATTGTCGCGCAGAATCGATAGAGACGACGTGAACAGATTCTCCGAAAGATTACGGAATATCTGTTCCGGGGTCCTTCCATGTACGATAAATGGAATATTATGCTCGAAGGCCAGCTTCCATCCGGACGCTTCCAGGAGGTGAAAACAGGCAGTACAGGGCCATCCTTCCGCCAACATGCTTCCCCTGTATAATCTACGCAGTAAATCATCCGGCAGCTTGACCCATACATGATCGACTTCCAGGCCATCTACAACTGTTTTAATGTTTTCCAGTGCATAGTCAGTCATGACCTCCGGCAAAGCCGGAGGCTTGATAATGTGTGAACCGCTCAAAGCGGTTGTTTTATGAGCCACCTGCAGGTGGCTATCCCTCAAACATTGTCATCTGATCCAGGCGACGATCCTCCTGCTCCTGTTGCCGGATATTCTCGCGGATCGTCTCCTCATCTGTGCCAACGGTCGACACAAAATACCCTCGCGCCCAGAAATGCTGGCCCGTAAAGTTCTTCTTCCGATACTTCGGTATCCACACCACGTGATACTTGCATTCCCACTTTGTATGGCTTAAACTCTCAACGCCGTTCAATTCTTGCCTCCTGTGCTGTAAACTTTGAGCGGTTCACGGCTAGGAGGCTTTCCTATATTCCCGGAATTGTCAAACTCCGCGAGTCCCCCGGCAAAGCCGGGGGATTACTTAGGGGAATTCAGGAACCCGTTGTCGCAAGTGAACGCCAGCACATTTGCCCCGTAATGGTTCTTCAGACGGTGAATGATGTACGAGCTGTCCTTTCCGCCGCTCAAACCGACCACGCAGTCGTATTTGTGTTGACCGCGAACTGACCGGAGCCTCTCGACGAGGATGTTCTCCTGTTTTCCGATTTTGCACACCACATCCCGATGCCGTTCGATGATTCTGCACCGCTCGCACAACTCCCCGGTGATCCCTATTCCTCTTTTGTACCCACGTTCCTGCAGGCACCGTGCGCACACGCTGCTTCCGCTTCCTATCATACAGATTTCGTACTCCTTTCACACCATTTCTGGAACATGATGAGCGCGAATATCCGTTTATCGTTGAGCTCCCGGCCCCGCATATGATCGGCGATCATTTCCCGGATTTCGCTTTTTCTCAGAATGTCACTATTGTTTTTCGTCTCGCTCAACAGGAGATCATCGCTGCACGATTTCAGATCCGTTTTCAGCCACTGCGCCATGGGCGACGCAAATCCCTGTTTCCGGTGAGCCAGGACGGGTCGCGGAAGCTTTGCGGCAGCGATACTCTTGAGAAGGGCTTTCTTCTGCATTCTCTTCATTTTCATCTCGGCCGGGATTGTCGCGCACATCTCTATCAGGACGTGGTCGGTAAAAGGCACGCGCAACTCCATGGAGTGCCGCATTCCGATACGGTCTGTCAGGGTTAGGATATCTTCAGGCAGATAGGTCTTGATATCCTGGTAAAACATCTTGTCCAGGGGGTCTAACGCGTTATCGTCCGCTCTGAAGTAAGCCGTCATCAGTTCTTCCGTCGCCCGGTAATCGATCGCTTCGGCTATATCCGGCTGGTAGAGGCGCGCACGCTCATCCGGATTCAGCATCGTCATGTACCTTGCGTATCGCTCCGGCAATGGCAGGTGCGATGCCCGGACAAAACGCTTGAGATGGTTGACCGTATAGTGCCCATTCTTCAATTCGGGCAACACCTCTATGATCGGCGCGAGGATGCCTTTCGACAGAGCGGAGGGAAGGTAGTCATACAGCAGGCTGATTCGAAAACCAAGATGACGCTCGTAGCCTGCAAACAGCTCGTCTCCGCCCAGTCCCGTAAGCGCGACTGTCAGGTCGCGACTCGACGTTTCACAGATGTAGTAGGACGGGATGACGGAATCGTCCGCAAAGGGTTCATCGAATGACTCGACGATGTCATCCAGGATCGTCTCCACGCGGGGTTCCAGCAACAGCTCCCGGTGTTCGCAGCGATATCGCTCCGCGACCATCCGGGCGTAGGGTCTTTCGTCCAGGTAGCCCCCCACATTTCCTGAAAAACCAACGGAAAATGTGTGGAGCCGATCATTCATGGCTTCCGCCATGTAGGCGACCACGAGACCCGAGTCGATGCCCCCGCTCAGGAATGCGCCGAGGGGCACTTCGCTGATCAGCCGCATTTTTACGGCCTCGGAAAAGATTTCCTCGAATTTGCCCACGAAGTAGGATTCCGGCTTTCCACGTTCCGGCCGGAAATAGAGATCCCAGTATTTCCGGATTGACGAGTCTGACCGTCTGATTTTCATGACATGGCCGGCAGGCAGTTTCCGGATCGACCTATAGATGCTCAAGGGAGCGGGGATATACCCGTAGGCGAAGTACGCGTCGAGGCCCTGCAGGTCCATGTCGCGCGACACCTTCGGAGATGCCAGAAGGGCCTTCGGCTCCGACGAGAAAAGCAGTTCCCCCTTTCCCGTGTCGCAATAGAACAGGGGCTTGATCCCGACACGATCCCGGGCAAGAAGAAGCGACCGGGAAGGACCGTCCCACAGTGCGAAGGCAAACATGCCCCGAAGATAGTTGACACAGTCATCCCCGTGTTCTTCATAAAGATGGACGATAGTCTCCGTATCGCTCCGGGTGTAAAACGTGTGGCCTTTGCCCTCCAGGTATCTTTTCAATTTCGGATAGTTGAAGATTTCCCCGTTGAAGACGATCCAGATCGTCCTGTCCTCGTTGTGAATCGGCTGCTTTCCTCCCCCTATATCGATGATGGAAAGCCTCCGCATGGCTAGACCAAGGTCCACGTCAGTGTAGCGGCCCTCGTCATTCGGCCCGCGGTGGCGCAGCGTGTCGTTCATCGCCTGGAGCTGTTCCAGGCTGACGGGCTCGTGTGAGCCATAATTAAATATTCCGCAAATCCCGCACATCTTCAAATACCCATGAGTACTTTCTGTACTGCTTAACGAAATCGACTATACATTCTGTGCAACAATCTCAAGCGTGGATCGCCACGCCTCGCCAGGCTCGGCTCGCGATGACTTTTTTTGTAAACAGTGGAACGACTTCCATCCTCCGTTTTGCCCCCTCATTTACACGGAAGTTAACAGACGTAATATGGTCATCCTTTCCTTGGCGTCCAGACGACTTGTTTCTGCCCCAGCACGAACTTCAAGAAGGCGTGCAGGGCCGCAACGTTAATTAAAACAAAATAATGAACCATGTGGACAAAACGAAACCCCGCTTTCGAGAGACAGGGGGCCGCCAGACACGCAGCATAGCCAAGCGTCTGCATCGCGAACAGGACGGCGTAAAAGAACGCCTCCGGGACAAGCAGCGCGTTTCCGATGTACGCGCAAGCGAGGAAGACGAAGGACAGGTATCGAAGTACCTTGTGAGACCAGAGCTGCCAGGCATAGAGCGGATTCCTCCTGAAGCTGAGGAGGTGACGCATGTCTTTCAGCGCCCAGAAGGCGCGAAGGGATACCCTCACCCTCATCCGGTATTCATCCGATGCTTCGGCAAGGACGGTCTCTCTCAGTACCGCCCCGGGCTCGTATACAACCCGATAACCCTGCGCGATCACGTCCAGCGGCAGGACAAAGTCAGGCAACTGATCCGCCCGCATGGGCCGGTACAATGACTTGCGGACGGCGTCAATCCCGCCGTCCACCCCCACGACAGAGCCGATGGCAGTCTCCAGGGCGCGGAGTCGGTTTTCATACCTCATGTACGCGGAGCAGCCGTCGCCGGTGACGCTCCCGTCGGGGTTCACATAGATCATTTTCCCCGTCACATAGCCGACCGCGGGGTCCTTGAAGTTTGCAAGCAGTTTCAGGATCGCATCCGCTTCATAGAGGGAATTCGCATCGGAAAAAACGATGATTTCCCCCCTGGTGCGGGGGATTGCCAGATTCAAGGCTGAGGTTTTGCCTGCACGCGGCTCCTGCCTGATCAGTTTCACGCCAAGGCTCGCATATCCGCGAACGATCTCGTCCGTTTCATCGTCGGAACCATCGGATATAACGATGATTTCTGCCTTGTCGCCCGGATAGTCGAGCCCCAGCTTGTTCTCGATCGTCTTGCCGATGCACTCTGCTTCGTTGTGCGCTGCAATCAGAATCGAGACGGAGGGCGTGCATTCGCCTTTGCGGACGGGTGCATGCATCCATTTCGCGAGGATCACAAGTATTGCGGGATATCCCAAGTAGATGTACAGCAGGGTAAAAAGTGATCCCGCAAACAGCCACTCTGCAGCTGACATGTATCGCCGTCCCGCGTCCTCTTCTCAACGAGCCGTGTTGACGATATATTCCTTCGATCCCCGATACGAGACGATTCTGCAGGGATTGCCGATCACGACGCCGCTGTCGGGGACATCGATGTTCACCACGCAGTTCGCGCCGACGGCGACATTGCTGCCCAGCGTAATACCGCCGATTATCTTCGCGCCGGGACCGAGGTACGCGTTGTCGCCTATCGTCGGTATGCCGGGACTCTTGCCGCTGTACGTCGCGCCGATGGCGACATCCTGATTGAGGTTGCAGTTCTTGCCTATTTTTGCCTCGTGGTTGACGAAGATACCGCCGTAATGGCCGATGTACAGCCCTTCGGCAACTCGGGTGTTGTAGGGGATGCAGATGCCGTATCTGTACTGATAGCGATTCATCATCAGTCGGCTTATCAGGTAGAGCGGCATGAACAGGATGCCGTTCTTTTTCGAATAGTTCGCCGTGCGCATCCAGAACGTGTACTTGTACCCCGGCAGCAGGCACAGACATCGAAGGAACGCCATCACACCCTTCGCGGCGCAATATCGGTATAGGTAGTGTAAAAAATCTTGTGTAAATCCTCTGTCTCGTAAAAAAGGCGCTTTTCCTTTACAAGGGTTTAGCTCAAACCCACCATGAAAGGAGAAAGCGCCTCATGAAACTGGAAATTACCGTAACCG
>JAXDCM010000061.1:0-12240 GCA_034677965.1 Syntrophales bacterium | reverse complement strand
ACCTCATCAGAGAAAGGGAGAAAAAAATGTTCTGTTTTCAATGCCAAGAAACCATCAAGAATCACGGGTGCACCGAAAGGGGGGCCTGCGGCAAATCCGACCGGACAGCCAATCTTCAGGACCTGCTCATTTACGTCTGCAAGGGAATCGCGGTTTATGGGGAAAAGCTGAAGGGAAAAGGCGCGCCGGACAGGGAGACCGGCCGCTTCGTCTGCGAGGCCCTTTTTATCACCATCACCAACGCGGCCTGGGACGACGAGGTGATCATCGCCAAAATCGAGGAAGGCCTTAAGGTCCGGGAGGCAGCCAAGGCCAGGTTAGCGGCAGGCATGACCGGTGCGCTGCCCGACTGCGCCGTCTGGACGCCGAAGAATCGGGAGGAGATTCTGGCCAAGGCCGCATCCGGAGACGTCCGTATCACCGCCACGGAACATGAGGATGTGCGGTCCCTCAGAGAACTCCTCGTCATCGGCATCAAGGGCATTGCCGCCTATGCCGATCACGCCGCGGTGCTGGGCCAGGAAAAGGAAGAGATCTACGGCTTCATCATGGAGGCCCTGGCATCGACCACCAAGGACCTCTCCGTGGACGATATGATCGGGATGGTGATGAAGGCCGGGGAAACCTCGGTGAGCACCATGGCCCTTCTCGATGCTGCCAACACGACGGCCTATGGTCATCCCGAAATCACGGAGGTCAACATCGGGGTGCGCAACAACCCCGGCATCCTGATTTCGGGCCATGACCTGAAGGACATGGAAGAGCTTCTCAAGCAGACCGAAGGCACGGGCGTGGATGTCTATACCCACGGCGAGATGCTGCCGGCGAATTACTATCCCGCTTTCAAGAAATACGCCCATTTTGTCGGCAATTACGGTGGGTCCTGGTGGAATCAGAACCAGGAATTCGAATCCTTCAACGGCCCGATCCTGTTGACCACCAACTGTCTGATCCCCCTTAGGAAGGACAACACCTATCTCGGCCGTCTGTTCACCACCGGGGTGGTCAGCTACCCCGGCGCCAGGCACATTGCCGACCGGCCGGCAGGGGGCAGCAAGGATTTCTCCGCCCTGGTGGCGCTGGCCAAGACCTGCCGGGCCCCTCAGGAGATCGAAACCGGCAAGATCGTGGGTGGGTTCGCGCACAATCAGGTCCTGGCCCTGGCCGACAAGGTGATTGCGGCGGTGAAGTCCGGGGCTATCAGGCGGTTTGTGGTGATGGCCGGCTGCGACGGCCGGCACAAGAGCCGCGGCTACTACACCGAGGTGGCCGGGAGCCTGCCCAAGGACACGGTGATCCTGACCGCCGGCTGCGCCAAGTACCGTTACAACAAGCTGGCCCTGGGCGATATCGGCGGCATCCCCCGCGTGCTGGATGCGGGCCAGTGCAACGACTCCTACTCCCTTGCGGTGATAGCCCTGAAGCTCAAGGAGGCCTTCGGGCTAAAGGACATCAACGAGTTGCCTATCTCCTACGACATCGCCTGGTACGAACAGAAGGCAGTGGCCGTGCTGCTGGCCCTGCTGTTCCTGGGGGTGAAGGGGATCCGCCTCGGTCCGACGCTACCGGCTTTCCTGTCGCCTGCCGTGGTCAAAGTCCTGGTGGAGAAGTTTGCCATCAAGCTCATCGGTACGGTGCAGGATGACATCGCGGCGATGATGAAGGGAGAATAGGCGCAAAAGAAAGAAAACCTCCGGGGAAGGGCCACTGGGCTTTCCCCGGAGTCGCGATGCGCTGAGAAGTTTTTTTAAAAGCAGCCGAGCTGGCAGCTTCGGATCTTCAGTCCCAGGATGTTGGCCGCCTCCGACACCTTCAACGGCGTCGTCTTGACCCTTCGGGCAAGCTCAAAAACCGCTGAACAGGTCAGGCGGCCGGAGGCATCCAGTTCCCTCAGCCCGGCGGCCAGTTCCGGTGAGGGTTGCCGGGGGGCATTACCCTGATAGGGGGTCTTGTCCACCCTGAAAAACCCGATCTGGCAATCCGTAACGCGCACACCCCGCTTGTCCATGACCGCCCCGACGGCAATTCGGGGAACATCGAAGTCTTTGGCGATCCGCCAGGCCACCGGGCAGGGCAAATAGCCCTCCCGGAGCGAGGCGGACACCGCCGTCCCTAATCGTCCCAAAGTCTCTTGTGTAAGATTGGCGGGATTCTCCGGCAGTCGGATTCTCGTTTTCTTCTTGTTTCTGTCTTGCTCGCTGAAATCTCTTCTCATGTGCTGTCGCCTTCACCTTTGCAAGGGGACTACAAACTGGAAGGCATTACAAAGACTGATTCCGTGCGCTGACCTTTAAAACCGGCCTTCCATGCGAAGTTTTTCAAATAAATCCTTTGTTCTTTTTACCCCTTCACGATAGCTGACCGGCTGGAAGGGTCCGATCAGGGTTTGAAGCCCGCCGTCCGATACATGATTTGCCATCTTGTTTTCCTGTTCGATGCAAGTGATCTTCCCTTTGGCATGAGGCATGATCTCCTCTATCACCCGGATCATCTTATTCACGGTCAGAATTTCCCCGAGCATATTGTAGGATGAAGCGCCTTCCGGTGATTCGAGCGCACAAGCGACAAAACATCGGGCTACATCCTCGGCGTATTCCACATTGGCCTCGCCTCCAAAACCAATCTGATACGTTTGGCCAAGCACCGCCGCCTTGATAGCGAGCGTCGTCCCGGCCGTAAATCCCCTGTCTCGGCCAATGCCATAAACTACAGGGGGCCTCAATCCGACGCTGCGGATTCCTTCTTCCTGCCAATAAATTCGTGCACACTCCTCATTGGTTGATTTGAATACACCGTACAGCGTTCCGGGAATTCGCTGCGCTTGATCCCCAATCGGATGGGAATACTGAGCATCAGAAGCCAGGACCGAGCCCGACGAGGCATAGACAATGCAGCGGACCTGGTCTCTGCATGCCTTGACCGCCTCGAAGATGGTCAAGGAACCAACAACATTTACGGTCGCCCCGAGAATCGGGTTTGCCTTACAATCGGGCGTTTGCAGCCCGGCCAGGTGAATCACATGGGAAACATTCTGTTCTTTGATCAGTTTCTTCACCAAATCCAGGTTTGTAACATCTCCGCAAACGAATCGGATATGACTCATTTGTTCGCGATCCAGCAGAAGAGAAAGCCGTACCGGCCGATCATCGACATCGAGGGCAATGATGTCTCTCCTATCGGTCACCAGACTCTTGATCACCCAACTTCCGATAAAGCCCTGGGCACCCGTCACGAGGAAACAATCCTTTTTCATTTAAAATCTCATGCGCTGAACGTCAGCTTGGTCCCCGACATGTTGAGGATGAACTTCCCCGGCATCTCGCGTTCGATGTGCAAGACGGCCTTTCTCCCCGTGCAGTGCGTGGGCACCACATAGAGAGGATCGATCGCTTTCAGTTCCCCGGTCGTCCGTTCGATGATCGGCTCAAAGAAAGGTCCGCTCAAGTGGAATCCACCGACCACCGCACACACCTTGTCTGCGCCGGTGGTTGTCATGGCGTGCCGGATTGTGTTGATGATTCCTGCATGAGCGCATCCGGTGAGGATGACAAGCCCTCTGTCCTTCACATACATCGCGATCCCCGAGTCATCCTCTATAGAGTCCCACTTCTCTTTGCCTTCTTCCATGCGGTGAGCAATGGGAAAGCCCTTTTCGAAATCGGTCAATCGAGGAATTTCGCCGAGAAACATGACCTGGCCGCCCATAAGCGGATAGGGATCGGCGGTCTCCCTGAGCAGGAATCCCTCCGTCAGTACGGTGTCTTTGCTGAACTCGGAAAAGTACACTTTGAACTCCTCTCCGAACTTCAGATACCGCAGCTTCATGAAAACCTCGGGGTGGCAAACAAACTCAATTCCTCTCCTGTCTCCGATCAGCGAGCTGAATTCCCGGAAACCTCCGGTATGGTCCGGATGTCCGTGGGACAGCACCATGGCCTTTACAGAACCTATGTTCGCACCCAGCATTTCGGCGTTGCGGGCAGCGCCATCCTCCGAGAATCCAAAGTCGAAAAGAAGGGAGGATGCTTTCCCGTCTGCATGAACGGTCACCAGGGCCGAGAACCCATGCTCAGCCAAGATGGAGTTTTTTAATTGCATGTCCTTGATCGGACTGGCCCGCTGGATCACCGCCGAATTGTCCATTGCCGTGATGTCAATATAGTTGTCCTGCAAGGTCAGAATCTCAACCTTATCCACTTCCACAAGTTTCATACCTTGCTCCTTTCATGGTGGGAAAAGACCTCTTTTTTGTTACTTTTCCCGCGGATAGGGCCAGGCCGCCACACCGCCTTCCATGACCTTCACGTTCTCCCAGCCGTTGCCCTCCAGAACCAGTGCGGCCTCATAACCACGGAGGGAGATCTTGCAGTAGCAGATGATCTCCTTTCCCTTGTCCTGTGGCAGCTCGTTGAGACGCCTTCGGAGGGCGCCCAGAGGCATCAGCGTCTCACCGATCCCGAGGCGTATCTGCTCGAACTCCTCCGGCTGTCGGACATCCAGCAGGAATGGGGTTTCCCCGGCAGTCACCTTTTTGTGGACCTCCGCGCAGGAGATTCCCTTCATTCTTCCTTTTATCTTGTTTTGCAGGATATGGGCCACGGCAACACCGTGGTCGATCGCGAGCGAAAACGGGGGCGCGTAAGGGAGGTCCGAGTTGACCACATCCTCTACGGTCAGATGCCCCTGGATGGCCATCGCCCACTGTGCGATCTGCCGGTTCACATTGCCGGGACCGACACACTGGGCGCCGAGGATACGTCCCGATTTGGAATCGGCGACGAGTTTCGTCACCAGAAGCTTCCCCTCCATGAACCCCGGTTTATCCGGGCTGGCGTTGATGACCGTCACGATATCGGTATATCCAAGCCGCCTGGCCGAGGTTTCAGAAAGTCCCGTGGATCCGGCCGCATAATCGAAGACCTTGCAGATCCCCGTCTGGATCGTTCCGGGAAAGGTCACGCAATTTGTTGATGCAGCGTTTTCCCCGGCCACGCGTCCCTGCAAATTCGCCAGATCCCCCAACGGAGCCAGAACCTTTTTCCCGGTAATCCGGTGAACGGTCTCCACGCAGTCTCCAACGGCATAGATATCCGGGTCCGTGGTCTGCATATACTCATTCACCCGGATGCCGCCGGTTTCCCCGATCTCGAGGCCGATCTGCTGGGCCAGCTTCACATTGGGGCGAACGCCGATGGCCACGACCGCCAACTCGCAGGGCAGTTCCGTCCCGTTTTGAAGCTTGACGGCCGTCAGCCTCCCATTTTCCCCCAGGAAGGCCGCTATGCCGTTCTCCGTGATGACGTTGGCCCCTTTGCTCTTGACATGATTCTCCACCAGTTTGGCCAGCTCCCAGTCCAGAAACATCAACAATTGCGGCAGGAGTTCGACCACCGTGATCTCGATACCTGCCAACTGAAGCGCCTCGCAGGTTTCGATCCCGATGAGGCCGCCACCGATGACGGCCGCTTTCCTGATTTTTCTTTCGTCCCTGACCTTTCTCAGGAAGTCGGCATCCTTCATCGATTGCAATGTCGTGATCCCCTGCAGGTCCGTGCCGGGGATGGGCGGCATCCGGGGAACGGCGCCGGTCGCAAGGATCAGTTTATCGTAGGCCATCACCCCCGTTTCCCCCGTGACCGTATGCCGGAACGAGACAGTCTTCTTCGCCCGGTCAATCGCAATGACCTCCGTATTGACCCTTGCCGCAATGTCCTTCGCATTCAGATAGAACTTAGGATCCCGGACAACCCCTGTAGGCGTGCAGATCAGCATGTTCCTGTCTTCGAAATACCCACCGACATAATAGGGATAGCCGCAGGAGGCCATAGACAGATCGGCTTCCTTCTGCAGGATGGTGACCTCCGCACTGTTGTCAATCCGCCTGGCCTTCGCCGCGGCTTTCGGTCCGGAAGCCGAACCGCCGATGACCACGATTCTTCTCCTATTCTTCATCGTATTGATCCCTCCGTGTTATGAAAGGTTCCACCATTGACCGGGTCGAAGCCCAACATGCGGAACGATTCCCCGTACCGCAGTCAAGGATACTTCGGCAATGGTCAGCAGTTCCATCGCAGCATACATCTCCCGCAACCACGCACGATGTCGGATCTTTCTTTCATCCCGTTTCCTCTTATGTGATCAGTCATATGCGCGGCGAATTTCTTCGTCAGTCATGACATCTCTTGTGATTTCCCTCCAGAACGGGGAATCCCACGTGTGCAGGTTCTGATGCTGCAGGTAGTATTTTTGGGGGATCGGATGGGTGCCGAACACCACATCGGTCCCGAACCGCGACCGGATGAAGTCCCGAAAGATGCCGATCCTCGGGCAGGGCGGGTATCCGACGATCAGGCCGGTGGCCAGGTGAATCACATTCGCCCCGTTGCGAAGCATCTCCTCCGGGGCATATTCGACGTTGCCGCCGGGACATCCGTCGCACGTGGCATATCCCACCAGGCGAACCTCCCGACCCTTGTATCGGCTGAAGGCCCCCTCTCTCTCATTCAGCGCCCGGAAACACTTGCCGCCCGCACAACGGTGGTAACGGTCGCAGATCATAATCCCGATTTTGGCTTGATCCTTCTGTTCCATTCTCTCTCCCTAACCTCCCCTTTCTATGCCCTCCTGATGCTATGCCAGGGACAGGGCGTCTGTCCCGTCTTTACAACCCCGTTCCCCGGATGACATAGGCCCGGAGCGCCCTGTGAAGGGTATTGGCCGCGAGAAGCGCACAGTGCTTGTGATCTTCCGGAAGCCCACCGAGGTATTCGAGGACTGCCTCCTGGTTGATCCGCATGGCCTCGCGGACCATCCTGCCTTCCGCCAGTGTTGCCACGGCATCACAGGCGGCAATCGTGAAAAAGCAGCCGGTGGTCCGAAAACGGATTTCCCGGATGCGGCTGCTGAAAATCTTCACAAAAAACTCATCCGTATCGCCGCAGGGTCCTGTGATCACGGCATGACCGCTCGGTTTATCCATTTCTCCCATGTGGGTCGGTTTCGTGATATGCCGGAGAAGTTTTTCTGAAAAAGGTTTTTCTTCTGTTCCGCCTCTTTGATTTTCTGTTTTTTCATCCGACATGTCCTGAATCACCCTTATCTCTTTCATTTGAAAAAGTCTATCCATGAACCTCAAGAATCAGCCCAGGGCATAGACCACATTTCTCCACAGGGCCTGGATATCGACAGAGATCGCGCCGCCGGTATACTCTACGACCGTGGTTTTCAGGATCTGCGCCTTGGTCACGGCAGGATCGTAACGGATCCTTCCGCCCATGCGGACACCCCGCTTCCCGGTCTCCCTTTCGATCCGGTCCGTCATCTCAGGGTGGATATCCCATTTGTTGACACAGAGCATCACCGGAATTCGGAAATGGCTGGCCAGGTCCACGACCCGCTGAACATCATGAAAACCGGAACAGGTCGGTTCGGTCACGGCGACCACAAGATCGGCCCCGGTGATGGATGCGATGACCGGACACCCAATGCCCGGCGAACCGTCGGCAATCAGCAAATTGAATCCCCCCTCGGCCGCGATGTTTCGCGCCTCGCGTCGCAGCAGGCTGACCAGCTTTCCGCTGTTGGCTTGGGCGATCCCGAGTTTCGCATGGGCCATGGGACCATACACCGTCGAGGATATGAACCATTGTCCGCTGACAACCGGATCGAAGTGGATTGCCCCTGCCGGACAGATTCGTGAGCAAAGGCCGCAACCCTCACAGGAAATCGGATCCACCGAAAACCGATCGTGTTCGCCCGGACCGGGAATGCACGACACCGCTTCGAAGCGGCACACTTCCAGGCACCTGCCGCACCCTGTGCACCGATCCTCAATGATAAAGGCCTTTTTCCCGCCGGAAAAACTCTCCCGACGGTCGATCCGTGGATTGAGGACCAGGTGCAGGTCCGCGGCATCGACGTCGCAGTCTACCAGGATCTTCCGTTCGGCCAGCGCGGCAAAAGAGGCGACAATGCTGGTTTTACCGGTACCGCCCTTGCCGCTGATCACGACGACCTCTTTCATACGGCATGCACCTGCTTCTCTTGAACCTTCCCCTCTTGACTTTCTTTCAATCCCGTGATCCGCCGGTACCCTTGAGCGAACATTTTCCGGTACTCCGGAAACTTCAAGAGGTCGATATCTCCCCGGGCGTAGCTTTCCGCTATCCTCCGATCGTCACGGATCGAAAACAAAATCTCGATCCCTTCGCGTTCACAGTAGGAACGAACTTCCTCGTTTCCCGCATCACAACGGTTCACGGCAACGGCAAAGGGTTTCGCAAGCGCCCGGCTCATTTCGACCGCCAGAGACAGGTCATTGAGTCCAAAGGGTGTCGGCTCGGTCACCAGCAGAACAAAGTCTGCTTCCCGGATTGATTCCACGACGGGGCAGGAAGTCCCCGGCGGAGAATCGATGATGCAGACGCCCCCACTTCCGGCCCGCGCCCGCACCTGGCGGATCAGGGCGGGGCTCATGACCTGGCCCACATCTAACCGTCCCTGGACCAATCGGATGCCGCGACTGAGCCCCTCTTCCACCGATCCAACCGGATGTGCCTTCTCGACAATTGTCTTTCGGGGACATAACATGAAGCAGGCGCCGCATCCGTGACAAAGCTCACCGAAGACCAATACCCGACCCATCATTACGGTCAATGCACGGTATTCGCAAACATTGGCGCAGACACCGCAACCGTCGCAACATTCCTGCAGAACCTCCGGCTGTGGGACGGTTACGGGTTGGGATCCGGTGATCTCCGGCTGGAGAAAAAGATGACAGTTGGGCTCTTCGACATCGCAGTCCAGAAGGGTCACCGGCTGCCCGAGAGAAACGATGGTCCGGGCAAGATTTACGGCCACCGTCGTCTTTCCCGTCCCGCCTTTTCCGCTGGCAACCGCAATCTTCAAAACACATACTCCTTTTGCCGAGAAAAAACGCCGGCAAGGGGACATAGGAGGGGGTGGAGACCCCCTTGCCGGCGCACCACAGGACGATTAGAAATCTCTGCCGTTCCCTTTATTTCCGGGTAACACGCTCGAACCATGCGTATTGCAGGCCACGGATCAGCGCTCCGAAACTTCCGCTGAGATCCCGTATCTTTCCTTGCCTGCTTAAAAACCGTGGCCCTCGGCAGTGGGCGATTTCACTTCGTGCAGGCGCCCTTCCTTCCACGCGCCCAGTGCATCCCGGATGGTCGAAATATCGCTCTCAAACTGAAAAACCCTGACGGAAGCTGCTTCCAGTGCCCGAAAGGCATTCGGCCCCACGTTGCCTGTCAGGAGGACATTGACGGAATGATCGGCGATATGTTGCGCCGCCTGAATGCCCGCGCCCTGAGCAGCGTTCAAATTCTGGCTGTTTTCCAGAATATCAACATTGTCCCCTTCCGGATCCGTGATGATAAAATACCTTGCCCTTCCGAAAACACGGTCCACAGCGCTATTCAGATTCGCTCCCGCCGCTGTAATTGCCACTTTCATTTCGATTTTCCTTTCCCTCTGGTG
Organism: Syntrophales bacterium; assembly: GCA_034677965.1. Taxonomy (GTDB): domain Bacteria; phylum Desulfobacterota; class Syntrophia; order Syntrophales; family UBA5619; genus UBA5619. Next base: position 2,736 of record JAXDCM010000061.1, on the reverse strand, counting down.
GGGTGCTTGAATAAGGGTTCGGATGCCCTTTGGTCTTGCCCTTTCCTCCGCTCCCCTGTACCGGATCGTGGGCATAAGCTGACGCGACGTCTCCATCCCCTTTGCTTGAATTTTTCTTTCTGTCCGAAACCGGGCAAACAGAAACGGGGTTCGGAGAGATGACCGTCGAGATAAGCCCCAATCACCTCTTCGATGGGTCCGCGCAGGCACGGGATCACCTTCACCCCGGATGCGCGGATACTCCTTTCCAGCGGCCCGGAAATGGCCCCGCACAGAAGCACCTCAACTTCGAGCGCGCCGAGCTGGCTCACCCTTTCCGGTATCGTTCCGGTTTCAAACGGGATGGAGGATCTGCTCTTGATCTCATTTCCCATCATATCCAAAACGAGGATACGGCTTGCGAAATCACAAACCGTTGAAACCGTATCCTCCCAGATGGTCACCGCAACTTTCATGGCGCCCCCTTTTCCCTGTCCCATCAATATTAATGCCAAAAGCGGAAAAACGGACTGAAATGAAAAGTTTCATAATTATAATCATTGTTTGCCTGTTTAAAACCGTGGAAAGGATCGGCGCCGGGGTTGCAAATGACAACAGCGTTACTGATGAAAGGATGCAATTGTGCGCCTCCCTGGTCTGAAACGGCCCGGAAGCGACTGATCCCCGGCCGGATTTTGCAGCCGATTCAATCTGCAACCGACCTATTTTAAATCTAATTTGATATTTCTCGGTAGATTGGCATATCCTTTGAAAGAATAAGAATCATCAAAGGAGGTGTTCCTGATGAAAATCAAAGCAACGATTGTCAGTGAGAACAGCGTATTTCATCTTCCCGGCGCGTTGGCCGAGCACGGTCTCTCCATCTTTTTAGAGACGGATAACGGCAACTACCTGCTGGACACCGGGGCGGGCAAAACCATCATCAACAATGCGCTGGTTTTGCAAATCGACCTGAAAACGATCAAGGCCGTGATTCTGAGCCACAACCACTACGACCATACAGGAGGGATGGTCCCTGTCCTCGATCTGCGGGGAACGGTGGATGTCTATGCCCACCCGGATCTGTTCAAGGAAACTTACAGCATCCGGGGGGGGAAGGCGCGGTACATCGGTGTGCCTTACCCCCCTGCACTTCTGGAGGCAAAAGGGGCAAAGTTCAGCTTCGGCCGCAAATTCCGGCAGATTGCCCCGGGGATGTGGCTAACGGGAGAAGTTCCGCACAAGACGGCCTTCGAGAAGGGAGATATCGATCTGGTATTGAAATCCGGTACGGAATATGTGAAGGACGACATTCTCGACGACCAGTCGGTGGTTTTTGAAACCGAAAAAGGGCTTTTTGTCGTGCTGGGGTGCTGCCATTCCGGGATCATCAATACATTGAGTTACATTCTGGAGAAGTTGGGGCGACGGCAGATCCATGCCGTGATCGGAGGGACCCATCTCGGTCCGGTCAGCGATGAGCAGAGAGAAAAAAGCATTGCCGCCCTCAAGGCCTTTGACATCGAACGTCTCGGGGTATCCCATTGCACGGGACAGAAAACGGCGTCGCGGCTGGCCTCCGAGTTCGGAAACCGCTTCTTTTTCTGCAATGTCGGAACGGTGGTGGAGGTTTGATCAGAGAACGGATACCAGGGGGCGATATGATGAAAAAAGCATTTCAGGATTACTACCCGGACCACTTCAGCCATTGTTACGGCTGCGGCCGGCTGAACGATGCGGGATTGAAGATCAAAAGCTACTGGGATGGAGAGGAGTCGGTCTGTATCCATGAACCCAAGCCCGTGTACATGGCAATACCCGGCTTTGTTTACGGGGGCATGATCGCATCGCTGATCGACTGCCACAGCACGGGAACCGCCTCCGCGGCCGCGTATCGCTCCGAAGGCCGGGAAATGGACACGGATCCGCCGCTTCGCTTCCTCACGGCCTCCCTCCATGTCGATTACCTTCTCCCCACGCCGCTCGGCGTGCAGCTGGAAATCCGCGGCAGAGTCAAGGAGATCAAGGGGCGCAAGGTGATCGTGGAATCGACCCTTTCCGCCAACGGAAAAATCTGTGCCCGCGGCGAGGTCGTCGCAATTCAGGTTCCGGAACATCTGATTCCGGGTCGCTCTTGAAGTCCCACCCCAAGAGACGCGCCTTGACAAAAAAAACCGCCGACGCTCCATGCGAAACCCGCTTAGAGTATCGGCGGTTGTTGTATCGCTTCTAAAAACACCCGGCTCAATCGAACGCCATTTTGGTCTTCCACACTTCCCAGACCTTGCCGACCAGATCCGGACCCGGCTTCAGCGTCAGTTTGCCGGGTTTCCAGCCCGAAGGCGTGGCCTCCGTACCCTTGCTGTTTCGCACATGCTGGAAGGCCTGAATCTGACGAATGCTCTCCCCGACATTGCGTCCCACCGGCGGGGACAGAACCTCGAACCCCTGGATGACACCGTCGGGATCGATGATGAACCGGCCCCGCGCCTCCACGCCCGCATCCTGCAGGTACACCCCGTAGGCGGAACCCACCTTGCCGCCTCCGTCCGATAGCATCGCAAAGGGAACCCCCCCCTGGACCATCTTGGAAAGCTCGTGGTCGTTCCACATCTTGTGCACGAAGACGCTGTCCACGCTCATCGATAGCACTTCCACCCCCAGCTTCTGGAATTCGGGGTATTTCTCGGCGACCGCCGAGATCTCCGTCGCTCAGACAAACGTGAAATCCCCGGGATAGAAACAGAGGATCACCCA
>JAXDCM010000060.1:0-5230 GCA_034677965.1 Syntrophales bacterium | reverse complement strand
CCTCCATCTCCCGGCGGAATTTCACCGTGCCTTCCTGATCGTCGCAGGAAACGTCGTCCCACAGGACCGTCTGACCGGCGGCCACGGGGCGCACGATCCTGACCCCGTGGGCCAGTCCGATGGGAAGGGCCCCGGATAGGACCGATTTCCGCGCCGGCAGCAGGGTCCCATACACGGTGAAGCCGCCCTCTCCATCCAGCAAATCCCCCGGAACCAGGTCTCTCTTGGCCGTGGCCGCGACATCACCCGTGAAATCGCTTGCGGAACCCGTCGGCTCGCCTCGGAGCGCCACCGAGGCCACGCTGATCCCGAGTTCGAGACCGATCAGATGGGCCGGCCGGTATAGAGCCGTGTAACGGCCGCTGTCGTCGGTCACGACGCCGTATTCGCGAAAACACCTCGCGGAGTATTCGTTCTCGGTGGTCAGCGAAACAAAAATTCCCCACCTCAGATCGCGATACACGGGCCGCCCGTCCCGCTCCAGGCTGGAGACCACCTCGACCTGTCCCGCCTCGTCCAAGAGACCTCCCACGGCGCGCGGCTTCAGGATGCGCGGCAGATCGTCCGCGCCGCAAGGGGGAAAGCGAAGGCCGTTCCGGGGTGGGAGGAGACCGGTTGCATTGGAAACCGCGGCCATCTCGATCGCCGATTTCGTGCCGTCCAAAAACGAGTTGAACATCTTGGCGTTGAAATCCCCTTTGGCCAACTGCTCCTCGGTAAAGCCGTAATGGCTCCATACCGTGTCCGGTGTCGATTGATGATAGGCGGGCAGGTATTTGGTCCCCTTGCCGGCAGCCACCACCGTGAATCCGCAGGCGCGGGCCCAGTCCACCATTTCGCAGATCAGGGCCGGCTGGTCTCCGTAAGCCAGCGAGTAAACGATCCGCGCCTCCCGTGCACGTCTGGCCAGCAGCGGCCCGGCCAGCGCGTCCGCCTCGACGTTGACCATGATGATGTTCTTTCCATGCCGGCAGCAGGAAAGAACGTGGGCAATCCCCGCTGCCGGGTTCCCCGTAGCATCAATGACGGCGTCGATTCCGGGATCAGCGATCAACGCGGGGGCATCGTCGGTGATGAAGGTCGTTCCTTTCGCAAACGCTTCACTGGGGGAAGACGCCTTTCCCTGGCCCTCCCGCCAGCCCGTCCGCCGGAGCGCCTCGACAGCCCGCGCCGGAACGAGATCGGCGATGGCGGCTATGTGAATGCCTTTCGTGCTCACGGCTTGGGCAAGATACATGCTGCCGAATTTCCCCGCGCCGATCAGACCGACCCGGAGGGGTCCCTTTTCTCGATTCCGTTCCATCAGAAGACGGTGCAGATTCATGATGCTTTCTCCCAGGAAGGAAATGGAAAGGCTTGTTCACACCAGTGCGCCGCGGAAAGGAGCTGGCCGTCTTTTCCGGACGGACCGACAATCTGTAATCCCAGCGGCAGCCCATTCGGACCCCATCCCACCGGGATCGTCACGGCCGGCGACCCGCACAGGCTCCAAATGGAACAGAAACAGGCGTTTCCGGTGCTCTTCAGCGTCACCGGCGCCTCGCCGGTCGCGGGAGGTGTGATCAGGGCATCATACTTCTCGAGGAACTTTTCCAGCTCCGACTTCAGCGCAACGCGGACTTTCATCGCCTGCAGATAGTCCAGTGCCCCTGCCTGCCGGCCCTCGGTGATGAAATCCCTCAAGGTCGGGCTCAGCACGGGAGGCTTTCTGAGATAAAGTTCCTCCAGGTTCAGCGCGGACTCCGCGGCCATGATGGTCCGGATCGCCTCATGGGCACGCCGGAACATCTCGGGCAGGTCCACCTCCTCGACACGGGCGCCGGCTTTCCGGAGGGTTCGGATATTTTCCTGGAAGTTCCGCCGGGCATGTTCCTCGGCCTGGTCCCAGACGGGCGTCTTGACGGCTGCGAGACTCGGGGGCGTTTTGCGAACGGAAATCTTGGCGGAAAGTTTCTTGCCGTTTGCGGCCAGCGGGGCCGCCAGCCATGCGACATCCTCCACGCTGCGCGCAAAGACGCCGACCTGATCCAGCGTGTGGCTGAAGGTCAGGGCCCCTTCGATGGGAATCATGCCTTGGGTCGGTTTGTAGCCCACCACCCCGCAATAGGCGGCGGGCCGGATGACGGAGCCGTTGGTCTGCGTCCCCAAAGCGGCCGGGACAAAGCCCGCCGCGACCGCCGCCGCTGTGCCGCTCGACGATCCGCCCGGCGTGTGCAGCGGATTCCACGGATTGCGGGTCTTCCCCGGGGTCAGAAATGCGCATTCGGTTGTGACGGTCTTGCCCATGACAAACGCCCCGTGAGCCTCCAGCCGTTCGATCACGGCGGCCGATTCCTCCGGAACATGACCGGCAAAGGCGGGAGAGCCCATTTGGGTGGGGATGCCGGCTGTCGCAAAGATGTCTTTCACGCCGACAGGGACGCCCATCAAGAGACCGGATTTGGCGCCGGATCGGATCCGACGATCCCGGAGACGGGCGGCCCTGAGCGCCCGTTCGGGCTCCAGCCAGATCCAGGCGCCGATCTCTCCATCCAGCGATGCGATCCTGGCCAGAAGGGCTCTGGTGTAGGATTCAGCGGTGAACCGCCGTTCCCGGATCCCCCGACACACCTCCCGGAGACTCAGCCTGTAGAAAGGTTTGTCCTTGGACGTCTCGCCTTTCATGTTCTTCTCCCTTCGATCAGTATTTTACAAAGGACCAGTTCTTTCCATGGGTCGATTGGAAGTCCGTCGTTCACAATCCCAAACTCCCCTGCAATAAAACCGATTGTTAATTGCGGTGCACCCTGGCGGCGCTTCCGGTCAAACCGGCTTTCTCAGAACCTCGGGATTCAGCAGATTGGGCGGATTCCCGGAAGCGAGGGCGGCTACGCAATTTTCCGCGGCCATCATCGCCATCCGGAAACGCGTCTTTTCGGAAGAGCTGGCGATGTGGGGCGAAAGGACCACATTCCCGAGTTCCAGAAATCCGGGATGAATGGCCGGCTCCCCTTCGAAGACATCGAGCCCCGCGCCGGCGATGATCCCGCCGCGGACGGCCTCGACCAGCGCGGCGTCATCCAGCACCCCGCCCCGGGCGGCATGAATCAGAATCGCCGATTTTTTCATCAGGGAAATCTCCGGCGCACCGACGGCATGGTGGGTCTCCCGGCTGTAGGGAACATGGATCGTCACGATGTCCGCGCGACGGAAGAGCTCTTCCTTGGTCACATACCCGGCACGGCAGGCCGACTCGATCTCCGGCGGGGCCCGGCGGACGTCATGGTAAATCACCTCCATCTGGAAGCCCGCCGCACGGCGGGCGACCGCCTGGCCGATCCGCCCCAGACCGACGATGCCCAGCGTGGCGTGGTGAACGTCCAGGCCGAGGAACTGTTTGAGTCGCCATTTGTCCCAGCGCCCTTTGCGGACATAGGCCTCGCATTCGTTGAGTCGGCGCGCCGTGGCCAGGATCAGCGCCCAGGCGAAATCGGCGGTGGTATCGTCCAGCACGCCGGGGGTGTTGGTGGCCATAACCCCATGGGCCGTGCAGGCGGCGAGATCAATATTGTTGTATCCGACCGCGATGTTGCAGACCGCTTTCAGTTCAGGGCAGCGGCGCAGAAGATCCTCATCGATCCGTTCGGTCAACGTCGTCAGGGCCCCTTCCTTGTCGGCAAGCGCCGCGGCGAGTTCCCCGGCATCCAGAACCTTATCCCGCTGATTGTCCATGACCTCAAAATGGGGTGCGAGAAAATCGAGAACCTCGACAAATACCTCACGGGTCACCAGAATCTTCTTTTTCATCACGTCATCCTCCAATGGCTGTGAAAGGATCATTCGGATTTCCGGGACGATCCGGGGAACCTTTATAGCAGTTTGCCCCATCCCGAGTAAATAAAAATTCCGGCTTTTCGGAGGATAGAAAATTCCCTTGACAGGACGAAACGCTTTTCCTACTCTTCGTCCCACGCAAGAAGATGGTTGAACCGACAGGATCGGCGCAGAGGGAATCAAACCGGCCCGCCCTAAAAATTTGCGCCGGCGCCTGATCTTTCCCTGGGGAGGTACGAATGGCCTACCAAACCCTGCTGGTGGAAAACAGAAACCAAATCGGCATCATCTGGATGAACCGGGCAGACCGCGGCAATGCGATCGACGAAACCATGATCGCGGAGCTGACCGATGTCATGCGCACCCTGAACGACGATGTGGCGCTACGCGTCATGATCCTCGCTGCCGCGGGGGAGGATTTCTGCAAGGGCATCGATCGGGTTTGGCTTCAGCAAATGACCGGCAACAGCGACAAACGGAATCGTGCCTTCGCCATGAAACTGGCAACCCTGCTGGAAACCATCCGTACGTTGGGGAAACCGAGCATTGCACGCGTACATGGCCCCGTTTTCGGCTACGGCGCCGGACTGGTCGCGGCCTGCGACATGGCCGTCGGCTCCTTTGGCGCGGAGTTCTGCCTTTCCGATGTGCGTGCCGGCATGATCCCATCGATGATCGTGCCGTACCTGATCCGGGCGATGGGCGAACGGGCGGCCCGCCATTACTGCCTTTCTGCGGAACATTTTACAGCAGCGGAGGCTTACCGAACGGGACTGTTGACCGACATCGCCCCGCTGGACGAACTGGATGCCCGAATCAACGAACTGCTTGGCCAACTGATCCAAGGCGCCCCCTCGGCGCAGGCATTGACCAAGGAATGGATCCGCACGGCAGCCGGCCTGCCCTTCACGCCCGCCCTGCTGGACGATGCCGCGAAACGCCACGCAGCCTCTTGCAGCTCCGAGGAAGCCCGGAGCGGTGTTGACGCGCTTCTTCACCCGAGGCGCAAACCGGCCTGGCTTCGCAAAACCAAGAAGACCGCACGTCCAAAGAAAAACCGTGCATAACCCAAATGCAAACGGATAACAAACGGTTAAACTTTTGTTCCACTTTTTCCCTTGACACCCGATGCAACGGAATGTTAATCAAACCGGCACTTGACATAGCCTCCATAAATGACTGAAGCAACCTGGTTGCTCATTTTTTGTGGTTGATCACTTCTCTCGTTTTATAAACATCGTTGCTTTGAACGGCATGAACATGGGTCGTAATGGATACAAGCAATCGTTAGGCGATCTTCTTCCCTGAAGCTTAAGCATAGGCTGGACGGGGTCGTTGTTTGAAGATAAAAAGCTTGTAACAAAAAACGATCCTTTTGTGATTTGGCGTGCACTGTTGCAGGAAACGACGATGAGGC
>JAXDCM010000059.1:0-2725 GCA_034677965.1 Syntrophales bacterium | reverse complement strand
AGGAGGATCAGCCGATCGAAGGCGGGCGGACCGATCTCTCCGAGGGCGCCGGCCGCCTTTGATCGAACGGATGCGTTGATGTCCTTCAGCGCGGCGACCAACGGTTCGACGGCGCGGGGATCCCGGATCCTTCCAAGGGCGCCCGCCGCTTCGCTTCGGACGGACGGGTCCGGATCTTTCAGCGCAGGGATCAACGGCTCGACCGCGGATGGACCAATCCTTCCAAGGGCGACGGCCGCCGCGTTTCGGACGCTGTATTTTTCATCCTTCAGCGCGGCAGCCAGCGGTTCGGCGCCTCGGGGATCCCTGATTTTTCCGAGGGCGCCCGCGGCTCCGCTTCGGACGGAAGAGTCCGGGTCCTTCAGCGCGACAATCAGGGCCTCGACGGCATGGATGTCTCCGAGCCTTCCAAGGGCATCGGCCGCATTTCGCCGGACGACCGGGTCCCTGTGGCTTAACTCTTGAATGAATTTTTCCGATCTGCCGACATTCCTCTCCTGGCGAACACAGGAGAAAAGGGAGAGCAATACCAGGATCGTCACCAGCACGATCTGAAAAACAGGTCGTTCGGATCGAGTGGGCTCAGGTTTCACGACCCCTCCTTCCACAGGTTTCATTCGATTTATCCCCAGGGAGGATCTGATCTTAACAGAAAGGGGAGCAGGGTTCCACATTCCGCAACATTCCGGCCGGCAAGTCTCTCTCGGCTCGGATACCGCATGGGATGCAAGGTCCGAAAGGCAACCCGCAGCGATGGTGATTTCCCCGTGCATTGGGCGCGGAAAGGGCGTGGAGAGGGGATTGGGGTCTGATCAATCCTCCGGGCCGACACGGCTTCGCAGGGATTTTTTTTCGGACTGGAGATGTTTGGCCTCCAGGGTCTTCTCCCGTGCCCGCCGGGAACGGCGTCTTTTCTGCCGTCGGATCTTTTCAATCCTCGCCTTTTCGGCGTTGACAAGCCCCGTTCGCATCCTTTCGATCCGATCCAAGAGAAGGCGACGGGCGAGAAATCGGTTCAGCGTTTGAGATCGTTCCTGCTGGCATTTAACGGAGAGGCCGGTCGGCAGATGAACCAGAAAGACACAGGACGAGGTCTTGTTGACTTTTTGCCCTCCGGGTCCGGAGGAACGAACAAAGGTCTCCCGGAACTCTTCCTCCCGAATGCCGAGACGCTCCATCCTCTCCCGGAGCGCTTTCTCCTTGTCCTGTGAAATGACCATCTTGTTCGGGCGTCGGACGGGACTTCCGGAGTTTGTCCATCATCCGTTGTCAGAGGGAATAGATCTCCTCTTCAATCAAATGGATCCAGTTTTGCTTCAGAACCTCCCGCGCATCGTCGAGCTTGTCCGTGCCGAGGATGACGATCGTCTCCTTGCCGATCCGGTTGATCGAGGTGTAGAGATAAAGGATGTTGATTTCCGCCTTGGCCAGCGGTTTCAGGATGGCGTTCATTCCGCCGGAATGAAGAGGCACCTCGGCGGCCAGAACCGGGGTGACCTCGTAATCGAAACCGTAGCTTTCCAGAACCGCTGCCGCCCGATCTGGATCACTGACCACCAGCCGCACCGTGCTGCTTTCGGCTGCGCTGGCGGCGAGCAGGGCCTTGGTCGTGATGTCCTCCTTGTCGAGGATGTTCGTGACGCGTGACAGCGTTCCCGGGACATTGCCCAGCAGGACGGAGATTTGTTTGACTGGCATGTTCGCTTGACTCCTAAACGAAGATCGTTTCTGTCCGGTTATTTCAGATATTCGTACCCGGCCGCAAAGGCCTTGCGGTTGATCTCGATGACCGCCTTCTTCTTGCTCCCCATGACCATCTCCAGGCTGCTCAGGTAGATGTCGGCAGGCACCAGACCGGTCACCTTCATGAACGCGCCCATCATCACCGTGTTCGACGCCCGGGGGTTTCCCAACTTTTCGGCGATTTCCGAAGAGGGAACCTCGACGATCCGGACATCGTGCCGTGACGGTTTGACGGAGACGATCGAGGAGTTGAGGAAAATCACCCCTTCCGGGGCCACGCGGTTCTGAAAACTATACAGCGAAGGGGTGTTCAGAACAACGATGTTTTCCGGTTTCGACGCGATCGGTGAGGCGATCTCTTCGTCTGAAACGGCGACCGTACAGTTGGCCGTGCCTCCGCGGACTTCCGCGCCGTAGGCGGGGAGGTACGTCACCTGGTATCCCGCGCTCATTGCGCTGTGCGCAAGCGTGTAGCCCATCATCAGCACCCCCTGGCCTCCGAAACCGGAAAAAACGGTCTTGACGATCATGGCTTTTGCTCTCCCTCCTTCCTTGCCTTGGAGGCTTCCGCGGGAACATCCTTGATCACGCCGAGCGGAAACTGTTTGCTCATCACCTCGTCGATCCAGCGGCAGGAGTCGATCGGCGTCATCTTCCAGTTCGTCGGGCAAGGGGAAAGAATTTCGATCAGGGAGAAGCCGAGACCGTCGATCTGATACTGGAAGGCCTTACGGATCGCCTTTCGTGCCTTGAGGATGGCCCCCGGAGAGTTGACCGTGCACCTTTCGATGTATGCCGTTCCGGGAAGCTTCGCGAAAATCTCGGAAACCTGGATCGGGTATCCGTCCCCGGCGTTTTTCCTCCCCGCGATCGAGGTCGTGGTCTTCTGTCCCAGAATCGATGTCGGGGCCATCTGCCCGCCGGTCATCCCGTAGACGGCATTGTTGATGAATATGACGGTGATGTTCTCGCCGCGGTTGGC
>JAXDCM010000058.1:0-3265 GCA_034677965.1 Syntrophales bacterium | reverse complement strand
AACGTCTTGACGAGATCGTGACCGCCTGGACCTCGTGTCGCAAGGTAGACGAGGTCGTATCCCTGCTCATGAAGGCCAGTGTTCCCTGCTCACCGATCCTCAGTGTGGATCAGATTTGCCGGGATCCACATATCGCCGAGGCCAGAGAAATGATCGTCGAGATGGACCATCCCATGGAGGGGAAAATCAAGGTCGTTTCCTGTCCTATCAAATTCGGACGGATGAAGCCGACCATCCGGTCCAGCGCGCCGATGCACGGCGAACATACGTGCGAGGTCTTACAGGAAATCCTGGGGTTGTCGGAAGAAGGGTACGAACGCCTGAAAGCCTGCGGTGCCCTGGGTTGAGCAGCATGACTTTCACGGAGACGGTTTCGGCGGCCGGAACCGTCAGGGATACGAGCTTGAAGTTGTAAAAAGAAGTACGGTATCGTCGTTACGGGATCGATGGGATTGTTCCGTTAAACAAAACAACAGAAGGAAAGGAGACGGAATCATGATAAAAAACAAATGGGTCAGTACCTTTTGGATGGGTCTTTTCGTTACCGGCCTGGTCCTATCTCCGCAGGTTTCTCTCGGGGCCAAAAAGATGCTGGTGGGAGCCACTTCCGCATCTTCAAGTCATTACGGTTACTTTGTTGCCGTTGCGCAGGTCATCAACAAGAATGTGCCGGGTATGGAGGCATCCGTTGTCGAGACGGGAGCGACCGCGGACAATTTACGGCGGTTTTCGAGACGCCAGATCGACATCGGTATGATCACGACGAACACCCAGTCCGAGGCCTACTACGCACGGGCGCTTTATCAGAAGAATCCGGTGAAGACAAAAATCCTGTGGGTCTATGTTGTTGCACCGCAGAACGTCGTCGTTCGAAAAGATGCGCGCATCACAAAACTATCTGACCTGAATGGGAAAAAGTTCAACGCCGGGATCAAGGGATCGGCCACGGAACAGACCACCCACGCCGTCCTGAAAGCCTTGAAGATTACCCCGGACTACGTTCCCGGTTCGACCGGAGACATCGTTACTGCCGTCAAGGACAATCGTGTTATCGGGTACGTCAAATCGGGAGCGGGTCTGGCGCTCGACGCCTCGTCACGGGATATAGCAACACTGACCCCGATCGACCTCATTTCGTTGGATGCGAATCAGGCGGCAACCATCGGCAAGGAATTCCCGGACCTCGTGGTTATTGACGTACCCGCGGATGTTGCATCCAAAGGAATCGGCGCTTATAAAACCTGGGGATTCGCCGTAGGTTGTGCTGCGGGACTCGACATGGACGAGGAAACCGCATACAAGATCACCAAGGCCATCTGCGAAGACAAGACCCAACAGGCCGCTTCATTTGCCGATGTCAAGGGAGCAGATTTTATGGATATGACGCTGAAATACTCCTCATCACCACTGCATCCCGGGGCAATCAAATACTTCAAGGAGAAGGGCGCCGTTATTCCGGAACGGCTGATCGAGAAATAAAAGAGAATCGGATATTTTCAGTAAGCGGGAAACAACTTGGGGATATACGGGATGATCGAAGCTCGCACCGGCCGGCTTTCGATTCTCAAGGAAGCCGTTTGTTCTGTCATACGCTCGTATTTCCCATGGCAAAGCCAATGGGAAATACGAATGTTACAGAATCTGTAATGATTCGGGGGAAGTGGCATGGCACATATAAGCCGAGGTCCGGGATTGCGTCAAAGGGGGGTTAATGCATTGTCTGTCCTGCTCTTTCTTTTTGTGTTCTACACCTGTGCCACGGGGCCTTTTGAAGGCATTATCCACCGGGCCATTTTTGTCGCCATTCTCATTGTGCTTGGTTTGTTCTCTTATCCGCTGTGGAGCGAAAGCCGCCTGCGTCCTCTCGGTATTCTGATCGATGCATGCATGGGAGTGGTCGCCGTTATTTCCTGCGTCTATGTAATTGCCAACTACGAGCTGATCATGGGCAGTTTGGGGGAGTTGCCGTTAGCGCATACGTGGGACATCATCATGACGGTCTGCCTCGTGGTCATCATCCTGGAGATCTCGCGTCGAGCGATCGGCTTGATTTTCCCCTCGATCGTTTTGTTGATCCTCCTCTATGCCCTCTTGGGGGAACATATTCCCGGCCGTCTCGGCCATCGCGGATTCGACATAAATTTTCTGACGGAAACGCTGTTTCTCAGCGATCTTGGAATTTGGGGCATGCTGACGGGCGTGGCAGCGACGGTCATAGCCGCCTTCACCATGTTCGGCGCGGTCCTACTGAATACGGGAGGCGGACAGACTTTCATCGACATCGCCATGCGCCTCGGCGGACGGGCTCCCGGAGGGGGCGCCAAGATAGCTACGATTGCCTCGGGGCTTTTCGGCATGGTCAGCGGCAGCGCCGTCGCCAATGTTGCGACCACCGGGAACTTTACCATTCCGTTGATGAAGCGACTGGGGTATCCTCCGGCCATGGCCGGAGGCACGGAGGCGATTGCGTCAACGGGAGGCCAGTTGGCGCCTCCGATCATGGGAGCCGCGGCATTCATCATGGCGGAAATCATCGGCGTGGATTATGTCCGCATCATGGTCGCCGCGGCCCTTCCGGCTTTCCTGTTCTATATGGCCGTATTCATGACCATCCATGTTCTGGCGATCGAGGGAAGTCTTGGCAGTGTGCCCGATGAAGAGGTGCCGGTTTGGAAAAATATTTTGCACTGGCGGAGAATCACTCCGATCACCACGGCGCTCGCTGCTTTGTTCTTCGGGATCCTCAACGGTAATTCGATCACCACGGCGGCTTTTTACGGCACGGTGGGGGCACTGATCACCTTCCCCTTGACATCCATCCGGAAACTCTCAGATCTGTTCTCCACATTGAGGGAGCTGAAAAAAGCAGCCATCGATTCCTCAAAAGGCCTTCTGATCATCGGTATACTGCTGGCCGGCGCGCAAGTCATGGTGTCGGCCATCAACATGACGGGATTGGGCGTAACCCTCTCCACTCTCATCGTCAGTGTGGGAGGCGAGAATATCTTCCTGATCACATTGATCGTGGCGGTCGTGTGCATGATCATGGGTATGGGAATTCCGACAACCGCCGCCTATGTTCTGGTTGCCGCTGTTTTGGCTCCGGCGATGATCAAGGTCGGTATCGTGCCCCTCGTATCGCACATGTTTGTATTCTATTATGCCACTCTCTCGGTTGTAACACCGCCGGTCTGCATCGCGGTGTTCGTAGGGGCGGGGATTGCCGATGCGCGCTGGGGGGATACGGCGAAGTACGCCCTAAAGC
>JAXDCM010000057.1:0-3498 GCA_034677965.1 Syntrophales bacterium | reverse complement strand
ATTCCCGCCGCCTTGAGGCTCTTGAGGGTCGCCGCCGCCGTCCGCACGTCGATCCCCTTGTTGAGAGAGGCCAAAACCCCGGGATCGCCCGACTCGATGCCCAGCTTCAGCATGACGCACCCCGAGTCCCGCAGTTTTCCGCAGAACTTGGGATCCGCGAGGCAGGGCAAAATCCGGGTGAACCCGTACCACGGCGCTCCGGGCGGGTCCGCGGCCAGCGCGGCGAGCAGCGGGGGGCTGAGCGCATTGTCCAGCAGATGGATCAGCGCCGGTTCCGTTTCGCGGACCAGGATGCGGAGGTCCGTCGTGACCTGCTCGGGCGGAAGCGGGAGGTATGGATTCCGCTCGGCCCGCTCCGGGCAAAAGGCGCAGCGCCGCCACCAGCAGCCGCTGGAGGCGCTGTACGGGAGGATCGTCCCCGGCGACAGGTAATCTGCCGGTGAAATGGCTCTGATGTCCGGCGGATCCGGCCGGCCGTCGCCATCAAGACCGAGGAGATTCAGCAGCGGGGCCTCTCCCGGACCGTCAATCAGATCGTCCACGAGACCCTCGAAAGGGGTCTTCCAGCCCGGCCGCCTCATCCAGGAGGTGACCAGTCCTCCGCCCAGGACAATCCGGATCCCGGGAAACGTCCGCCGGAGAAAGCCGGCCATCGCGAAGGTCGTCAGGGCCTGGCTCAGGTAATTCAGGGAAAAACCGACATGCGACGCGGGGAATTCGGCCAGAAGCATCGGAAGCTGCCCACGGAACCATGGATAAAAGGGGTTGCCCTCCGGGGCCGCGGCGCTGTGGAGCAGATCGGCGCTCCGGACGGGCGAGAGCCGTTCATCCTCGTAATCGGCAAGGCTCAGACGAACGCCGAAGGGCCGCGCCGCCGCCGCGAGGAGGCGGTTCAGATCCTTCACCGCGCGCCGGTACCGATCGGGATTTCGGTAGAGCTCTACGGAACGGAGCGCGGACAGATTCTCGGAAAGATGTCTGGCCGATCTTCGCGTCCAGGCGTCGGTCCCGGGATTTCGGGGATCCGCCGACGACGACTGCGCGGCCATCTCCATCAGCCGAAGCTGGCCCTCCAGATTGGCGTTCCAGACCCGGAAGGCGACGCCGTGACGCCGAAGCGCCCCCGCCAGCCGCGCCGGCCCTCCCGGCGCCTCGCAGGCCTTCGCCGTCGGGGGGTGGATGAGGAGGATGCCTTTTTTCATTCGCGCTCAACCCCTGCCTGGGCATCGAACCCATACAAAGAGATAGGAAAATCGCCTCATGCATCGAGACCTTTGAAAAACACTGTTTCTGCGCTCATTCCCGCGCAGGCGGAATCCGGAAGCTCTTGAAAAGCATGGAATCCCGTTGTCACGGGAATGACGAATGCCAAGGTTCGAGAGAAATTCAAAGGTCTCGCGCCATGAAGAAGCCTGAATGGAAACGCGGCGAGCCGTGAATATCCCGGCGCCGACGTCAAACCGGATACCGGCAGGATCCTGTTTGCGCCGTGCGGACTACCCGACAAACGCGACGGCCCGCACCCAACCCGCGCCGGCCCTCTCCACCTTCACCGGAAACGCACAGACCTGAAAACCGAAGGGCGGAAGCTGTTCCAGGTTGGTGAGCCACTCCAGGATGCACATCCCCCGTTCGCCGGCGGCCCTGTGCCCCTGCAGGTACTTCCCCTTGACCCCCTGCTTCAATTCGGCAAGCATCACCCGGGGCGGGCGGTCCCAGCAGAACGAATCGATGCCGACCAGACGAACCCCCTGATCCGCCAGCCATAACGTCGCCTCCCGTGTGACCCCCGGATTCATCAACTCGCAATCCGGCCGGCCGTAATGGACGGACGCGCCGGTCTGAATCAGCACGATGTCCAGAGGGCGGATGGCATAGGCGATTTTCTGCGCGGCCTGCCGCACATCGGCGGCGCTGATCTCCTCGGCCGGCCGCTTTCCCCGGAGGTCCAGCTTCACCCCGGGGCCGCAACACCACTCCAGCGGGACCTCGTCCACCGTCATGGCCTTCTTCCCATCGACGGTCGCGGTGTAATGCCAGGGCGCGTCAAAATGGGTCCCGCAATGCGTGCTGAGAGAATTGACCTCCTCCATCGCGTTTGCCCGTCCCCCGAGGTCTTCGATGGCGATGCCGTGCATCTCGGAAAGCCGTTGCCCCCGGGTCCGGTGATCCGTGTAGCGGATCGACGCCGGCATCGCAAAATCCCCCCCGTCCCTCAACGGAAGACTGAGATCGATGATGCGGCGGTCTTTGGCGGGCAGCATGGAGTCTCCTTTCGATATCCGGCACGGATGCGGTTCATCCGGATCCGGTGCGCCGGAGACCGAAACCTGTTTATGGCAGGATCCTAAAACAGATCCACCGGCATGTCAATTGCAGCCCCCCGACACTGTTGTCAAGCCCGACACTGTGTTGCGGCCCAGCGTCGGAACATTTCTCGATTCATTCTCGATGCGTATGTGGTATGATTCGACATCCTTCAGCCGGTCAACAAGCCGGACAGGATCGGCAACCGAAATACGGTTGAGGCAGCCGTATCATTCCGCGGTCGGCCGCGGCGGATATGGACGCATCCGGCCCCGGTTCACGGGCGCCGTTCACAGGGGGCAAGGGTTCCTATGGCAAAGCGAGGCGCACCCCGCTTTCCTCTCCGATCGGCCGCGTTTTCACGGGCATCCCTGATCGACTGCGGGAAGTTTTTCCTGCTGGCGGGTCTCGCCGTCTGGATTCTGGCCCTGGGAACCCGGGAGATGGGCTACCACTGGCAATGGTACCGCATCCCCCGTTTTCTCTTCACGACGGATGGCGACGCATGGACGGCCGGACCGCTCCTCCGGGGTCTGGGGGTCACGCTGGCAATCTCCGCCCTTTCCCTCCTCTGCACGCTGATCCTCGGCCTGACGACCGCCCTCTTCCGGCTTTCCGATTCCTTCAGTGCCCGGGCGATCGCCCGGGGCTACCTGGAGCTGATCCGCAATACGCCGCTTCTGATCCAGATCTTTTTCGTCTACTTCGTGGCGGCGCCGGTCCTGAACATCGGCGCCTTCGCGTCCGCGATTCTGGCGCTCAGCCTGTTCGAGGGCGCCTACGCCGCCGAGATCCTCCGGGCGGGAATCGTCTCGCTCCACCGGGGTCAGTGGGAGGCTGCACACAGCCTGGGGCTCGGCGCCTTCGACACCTACCGCGACGTGATCCTGCCGCAGGCAATCCGCCGCGTGCTGCCCCCTCTGGCCGGACAGGGGATCTCGCTGATCAAGGACTCCTCGCTGGTCAGCACGATCGCCATCTACGAGCTCACCATGCAGGGGCAGAGGATCGTAGCGGAAACCTTTCTCGCGTTCGAGATCTGGTTTACCGTGGCGGCCGTCTATCTGATCCTGACCTTCGGCCTTTCGCTCGTCGTGCACAGGTTGGAACGCCGGATGGCCGGCTTCCCCCTCCGGGGGGCGGGAGGAGTCGCATGAACGCGGACGAACGGATCGTCGAGACCGCCGAAAT
>JAXDCM010000056.1:0-12828 GCA_034677965.1 Syntrophales bacterium | reverse complement strand
GTCATGTACCGGCAATGGATTTTTGTAACCGATTGATCGAGATTATTCGTTTTCGCCACAGGGGCGGCCGGAGGTAACGGAATGTTCGACGATGTAGACTCCGGGTGGGAAAAGAGGGTTGTTTCCCCGGAAACCTTCCTCACTCGGATCGAACCCGGGATGAGCATCTTTCTTGGAACGGGCGTCGCCGAGCCCCGGACCCTAGTCAAATGTCTCACCACATCGGATCTCAGCAACCTGACCGACCTGGAACTTGTACAAATTGTCAGCCTTGGCGACGCCATCGCTTTCAGAAACATCGCTCATGAGCACAAATACCGGCTGAAAACCTTCTTCGCGGGATGGTTGGCGAGTGATGCAATCACTTCCGGTTCCGTGGATATGATCCCTTGCCGATTTTCGAGAATTCCCCGTCTGGTCGAATCGGGCGCAATCCGTGTGGATGTGGCCTTCGTTCAGATCACTCCCCCCGACAAGGCAGGATACGCAAGCCTGGGCGTATCCGTCGACGTGGCAAAGTTCGCGATGGAGCGTGCCTCCATTGTGGTGGGGGAGATCAACAGCCGCGTGCCGCGAACCATGGGCAACACCTTCGTCCATGTGGATGATTTCAACTATCTGGTGCGAGGAACGGAGCCGCCGATCTACTTTCCCCGCTGGCCCGTGGATGACGTGATCGACAAGGTGGCCGCGAATGTCGCTTCGATGGTCGAGGACGGCAGTTGCATCTCTTTTTACTCCGGCGCCCTATTCGAGGCGCTCGGCCGTCACCTCGCCCGCAAGCGCAATCTGGGCATTCACACCTATTTCTTTACCGATCCGTTGATGGACCTGATCAAGTGCGGTGCCGTCAACAACCGACGCAAGAACTATTTCCGTGATAAATCGCTCACCGCCTACGCCCAGGGTACGCCCGAGCTGATGCAATGGCTGCACCGCAATCCGCTGGTCGAGTTTCAGGGAATCGATGTCGTTTCCGACCACCTGCGGATCAGCCTCAATGACAGGATGATCGCCATTCTTCCCGCTCGTAAGGTCGACTTGACGGGCGGGATTGCCCTGCACATCGGAAAGGGCAATGTCACCCCCGGACCGGGACAAGCCCAGGAGTTCTTTGCCGGGGCGGAACATTCCCGCGGGGGCCGGACCATCTTCGCTCTTCCCAGCCGGAACCTGGAGAGCCGCTCCAATATTCTGCTCTCCGTTGAGGATTTCCCGAATCAGTTCACGAATCGCGAATCACTGGATCTGATCATCACCGAATACGGTATCGCATCCATGATCGGTCGAACGGTCCGGGAGCGCGCTCAAGCCCTGATCGATATCGCCCATCCGGACGATCGGGAAGAGCTGATCCGTCAGGCAAAAAAAGCGAACATCCTCTATGCGGACCAGATTTACCTTCCCGACTCCGGCTCCCTGTATCCGGAACGGCTGGCCTGTACCCATGCTTTCTCCGGGGGACTGAACGTCCGTTTTCGGGCCATCAAACCTTCCGATGAAGAGGAGATGCGAAAATTGTTCTACCGTTTTTCGGACAATGCCGTTTATTATCGATATTTCAGCGCTATCAAGTCGATGCCTCACCGCAAGATGCAGGAATATGTGAATGTCGATTATCAAAGAATCATGTCGATCGTCGGTACGGTCGAGGAACTGGGCGTAGAAAGGGTGATTGCGGAGGGGCGTTATGTTCGCCACCACGACCGGCCCTTCGCCGATGTTGCCTTTGTCGTGGATGAGGCGTTTCAGGGACGAGGAATTGCCTCTTTCCTGTTCGAAATGCTGATCCGCATTGCGCGCGAAATCGGAATCGAGGGTTTCACGGCGGATGTGATCGCGGATAACAAACCGATGCTGAAGGTTTTTGAAAAGGCGCCCTTTCCGATCCGCGCGGTCATGGAGTACGGCATTTACAACTTGACCATCCCCTTTGAGGACCCGGAGGCATTCCGCTCCCGCGATTCAGACGTGAAGAAAGGATCCTGTTGAATTCTTTCAGGGTCCATGTTAGATAAAAACACAGACAGCTTATCCTAACCGGGAGCAAGGATTTCGTATGAGAAAGACATGCAAATGGATTACAGGCCTTTTGTTCCTGATCATTTCGATTCAACCATTGTGGGCCAAGGAGAAAACCACGGTCGGCGTTTTACCCTTCGTCATCCACAGCGCCGAAAATATAGAATATGTCCGTCAGGGAATCGGAGAGATGCTGATCTCGAGGATCTCCGGGCAGGAAAAAATCGAGGTGATCGGAAGAGAGTCGGTCCGCAACGCCGTTTCGGAGAAAGAGATTCAGAACCTGTCGGCATCCAATCTCGATAAACTGGGGGAAAAATTGGGCGCGGATTTCCTGGTCTGGGGCAGCATCACCAAGATCGGCAACAGCCTCAGCATCGATGCGAAACTGGCGGACATTACCGCCGGCAAAAACGTGGTAAACGTTTACGCCCAGTGTCCCACGATGGACGAGGTCATTCCTCAAATCAATGATTTCGCACAGAAAATCGTCGGCCATATCCTTGGCGGCATGCCCCAGACGATGCCGTCTCCGCCGCCTTCAAAGGAGATCGTCGCGGCTCGCCAGCCTTCCGGTCAAACCTCCAGAGAAGCCGAAATCATATCCGGAATGAGGGGTGGCCGTAAAGGGACGTTTACCTCCTCGATCAATCCCGATTTCATCAACGCGGCACAGCCGCTCGACCGGAAAACGTTTTGGAAAAGCCAGCAGTTCATGAATGAATTCAGGGGAATGGATATTGGCGATGTCAACGGGGACGGACTCAAAGAAACCGTCATCATCGATTCGCACAACATCCTTGTCTATCAGAGAAAGGACGGCGCATTCAAAAAAATAGAGCAAATCTCAGGGAAGTCCTATGATTATTATGTCGGCCTGGATGTCTCAGACATCAATGGGAACGGCATCCCGGAGATCATTGTTTCGAGTTATGCCGGCCAGCAGGTCGATTCCTTTGTTGTTGAATTTCGCGAAGGCAGGTTTGTGACGATCGCTTCCGGTCTCCCCTGGTTTCTGCGGGTGATCAACAACAGTTCGGGCGTTCCCGTTCTGCTGGGTCAGAGAAGGGGTATTGAAAATCCATTTGATACGCAGATCCATGAAATCGTCTGGCAGAGCGGAGAGTACCGCGAAGGAAAGAGGATGAGGATCCCACAGGGCCTTTCTGTATACGGATTGACCTTGGACAAGATCGGTTCAAGCGGAGCAGAGAGGATCATCGCCTTGAACGAATCCGATTATCTTTACATCTACGATCAGACGGACAAGCCTCTTTCCAAGATTGCGATCTTCGGCGGCAGCGATGAATTGATCTGGAAAAGCGACGATGTCTTCGGCGGCAGCAACACCATCATCGAACCTGTGAACAGATCGGCGGATAGCACAATGGAAATCCGCGAAAGCTATTTTATTAATCTCAGGATCCTGACCTACGACACCAACGGTGACGGAAAACGGGAAATCATTATCGTAAAGAACCTGTCTTCTGCCGGCCGCTTGATGCAGAATGTCAAACTTTTCACTTCTGCGGAGGTCTATAACCTGGAATGGGACGGTCTGGGCATGGTCGAAAACTGGCGGACAAGGAAAATCAACGGCTATGTTGCCGATTACCAGTTCAAAGACATCGACAACGATGGGGAAAATGAGATCGTTCTGGCGTTGGTTCTTTCCACGGTCGGCACCGTGAAAGACAGAAGCGTGATCGTCGCCTATGATCTCAGAGGCGAATAGAAGGTTGACAACCGTTTCCAACTGTTGTAGAGCTTCGTCGCCTGAAAAATCAGGGACAGGGGTAGCGAATCATGGCCCTGTTTGATGCACAAGATATCCTTCTAAACGGGCGGTGTAGCTCAGCCGGTTAGAGCATACGGCTCATATCCGTAGTGTCCGGGGTTCGATTCCCTGCACCGCCACCAATCCATGCAAAGGCCCGGTTCCTGACCGGGCCTTTGCACATCCGTCGCGGGAATAGCCATGATGGTTCAGCCTTTTCTGCCGCCTCGTTGGGCCAGAAGCCCTCACCTGCAGACCATCTTCGGAAGTCTTGGGTTCAGGATCTGGGGGAGAAACGAAATGGCGGCCATAGCGAAAGAGGTGATCATTGAGGCCGAAAACGGAGTCCGTCTTTTGGGTTATTTCTCCCAACAAACGTCGCAATCACCGCGGGGGCTCTTCATTCTGATTCACGGTTGGGAGGGAAGCTCGGATTCCACGTATATCCTTTCCACGGGACGGTTTTTTTTCCGGCGCGGATACGATGTCTTCCGACTGAACTTGAGGGACCACGGGAATAGCCACCACCTGAACCGGGAACTGTTCCATGGCGCACTGACAGAAGAAACGTCTCGGGCCGTCGAAGAAATTTCCGGGCTTCTGCCTTCGCGCCCCTCCTATCTGGTCGGGTTTTCCCTGGGAGGCAATTTTGCGCTCCGAATCGCACTCCGTCAAGCGGCCTTGCCGATACGAAACCTCCGACGGATCTTCGCCGTCAGTCCCGCTTTGGATCCGCTGCAATCCACCTTGGCCATCGACAGAAGCCTTCCCGTCTATCGCGCCTATTTTCTGGCCAAGTGGAAGCGATCGCTCCGGCGGAAACAGGCCTGTTTCCCGGACCTGTACCGTTTTGATGACATCCTTCACCAAAAGACATGCATGGCGATGACCGAGGCCATCATGCCATGGTACCCTGAATTTTCAGACTATCGAGATTACTTCAGCCGCTACACGCTGACCGGCAAGGCGCTTGCTTCTCTCGCCTTTCCTGTGACGATTTTTGTCTCGGCAGACGACCCGGTTGTTCCGGTAGAACATTTTCATGAGCTGCCGCCGAACCCTTACCTGAAGGTCTCCATCCAGAGGTTCGGCGGACATTGCGGCTTCCTGGACCCTTTTCCCCGTGGATGCTGGTATGAAAGGAAAATCGAGGAGATCATCGGGCAAGGAGATGAAGGGTGACGGAAATGGCGCATGAGCCGGCACTTTTGTCGGACCGCATCGGCTTTCCGGATACCGTCATCCGGAAGCTGGGCACACAAGCCTCTGATTTTCAAAAAACCTTCCTCGACATCCTGCACGAAGGAAGAATGACCCATCACCATCGCGCGGCCGGCGTTCTGTTGCCGCTTCTTTTTCGTGAAACTGCCTCCAGCGAGAGGGGCGAATTCGTCTTTCAGTTGATCAAGCGTTCATCCTGTGTCCCCCAACCGGGTGATTTGAGCATTCCCGGCGGGATGCTGCACCCCCTTCTGGACCGCTTTTTGAGACTTTTTCTGATCCTTGCTCCTTCCAGGATTCTTCGCGGAAAGGCGCGGACATACGCACTTCGGCAAAAATCATGTTCCTTCAGAATCATCACCCTTTTCCTGACAAATGCCCTTCGTGAGTCATGGGAAGAAATTCGTCTCTGCCCGAACCGGGTCCGCTTCCTGGGGCCGCTTCCCACCTACAGACTGACCCTTTTCAGGCGGACCATTTTCCCGTTGGTCGGGTTTGTCGAAAATCCCGGTTTGCCGCGACCGAACCGTGAGGTGGAAAAGATTGTCGAGCTGCCGCTGTCCGCCTTTTTCCAACGGGACCGGTTCGGTTGTTACCAAATCGAAGCCGACCATTCGGCCGAACAAACGGCTTTGCAATCCCCTTGCCTGATCCATACGGACTCAGACGGCAGGGAAGAGGTTCTTTGGGGGGCTACGTTTCAAATTATCGTCGGATTCTTGAACATCGTCCTGGATTACCGTATGCCGGAATGGATCCATGGACGCGTCATCATAAAAAAAATCCGGAGTGATTATATGACCGGGCGTCCCGTGTAACGGAAATCAACCGGGGATCCCTTCTCCGGATGACCTTTTTCGGATGACCTTTTTCTTGACAGAAATCAGCTATAATGTTTAGTATGCTTCGTTTTCAAACAGGGCTTTTCATCCCATGCCAAATCACACGGCATGAGGACCCCGGATGGATTTTCATAAGAAAATGAATATTCTGGACGATTGGAAAAAACAATACCCCGAGAAATTCGCCGAGGAGGATGCGGTTTTTTCTAAGATCCGCCGTGGGGATCACATTTTTGTCGCTTCCGGCTGCGGGGAACCTCAATATCTGATCCGGGCGTTGGTAAATTATGTGGACTCCCACCCGAAGGCCTTTTTTGACACGGAAATCATTCATGTCTATTCTTTTGGGATCGCTCCGTACACGGACCCCAAATTCAAACGGAATTTTCGCCACAACTCCTTTTTTGTAGGCAACAACACCCGCGACTCCGTCAATCAGGGACTGGCCGATTACACACCGGTTTCTCTTTCCGAGGTCCCCAAGCTGATTCGAAACGGATCTGTTCAAATCGATGTTGCTCTCGTTCACACCTCTCTTCCGGATCAGCACGGCTACCTGAGCCTTGGAATCAGCGTGGATATGGTAAAGACGGCCGCGGATCATGCGTCCGTGATCATCGCCCAAGTCAACGCCAACATGCCCCGCATTCATGGAGACGGTTTCATCCACATTAAAAACGTCGATTTTATCATCCCGCATGACGAACCTCTTCTGGAAATCCCCGGAATCGAGCTCAACGAGGCAACGCAACGGATCGGGAATTACGTCTCCCGCCTGGTCCAAGACGGAGACACCATTCAGGTTGGATTCGGGGGTCTCCCGAATGCCGTCATGGCCAACCTCTTCGAAAAGAAACATCTCGGCGTTCACACGGAGCTGCTCAGCGACGGCCTTGTGGAACTGATGAAGGCCGGGGTAATCGACAACTCCCAGAAAAGCCTCAATCCGGGTTGCGCCGTTGCCGCCTTTTCCATGGGGAACAAGTCCACCTATGAATATCTCAACGACAACCCCTCCATCCTGTTTCGCACCATCGACTACACGAACAACCCGCTGAACATCGCCCGTCAAAAAAACATGGTCGCCATCAACAGTGCGCTGGAGATCGACCTGACCGGCCAAGCCACGTCGGATTCGATCGGAGGCATGTTTTACAGCGGTGTGGGGGGGCATCAGGATTTCATGCGCGGCGCCGTCCTGGCCGAGGGCGGCAGGACCATCCTGGCAATCAAATCAACGGCACACAACGACGCCATGTCCAGGATCGTTCCTTCCCTGCAGGAATCGGCCGGAATCAATTTGAATCGAGCGGATGTCCGTTACGTGGTCACGGAATACGGCATCGCCTACCTCCACGGGAAAAATATTCGGGAGAGGGCGATGTCGCTGATTTCCATCGCCCATCCGAAATTCCGTCCCTGGCTCATTGAAGAGGCCAAGAAACGGGGGATCATTTTCCGGGACCAGGCCTTCATCCCCGGAAAACAGGGAGAGTACCCGGAGAACCTTGAAACCCACCGGACCACCAAAACGGGTCTTCAGCTTTTCTTCAGGCCGGTCAAGATCAGCGACGAGCCGCTTCTGAAGGACTTCTTCTATTCGCTCTCGGATCGGAGCCTGAACCGCCGTTTTCTTTCCAAGCGAAAAGATATGCCGCATGAACGTCTTCAAGACTTCGTGGTGATCGATTACACCCGAGAAGTTGTCATTCTGGCAATCATCGGACCGGCGGAAAACGAACAGATTGTCGGTGTGGGTCAATTCGGCATCGATGAAAAATCCCATTCAGCAGAGGTCGCCTTTGCCGTCCGCGACGATCAGCAGAACCAGGGCATCGGTCAGGAAATGCTTTCCTACCTTACGTATCTCGCCAAAAAGGAGGGCCTCCTGGGATTCACCGCAGAAGTGCTGGTGGACAACAAGCCCATGCTGCATGTCTTCGAGAAAGGCGGCTTCGATCTCAAGAAAAAGCACGATGCCGGCGTGTATGAATTGAAAATGGCCTTTCGAGGATAAACCGACGGATCACCGGAAGCAGAAAGGTAAGAGCGATGGATAAATGGGTGGTGACATCCCTGCGCCCGAGTGCAGGCAAAACGAGCGTCATCATCGGCATTGCGAAGGCCCTAAACCGGAAGATCGGCTATATCAAACCGTTTGGGGAGAGATTCCTGTACCGAAAGAAGAGGCTGTGGGATTATGACGCCGCCTTGGTCACAAACCTTTTCGGGCTGGACGAAAATCCGGAGGACATGAGCATCGGTTTTCACCATTCCAAGCTTCTTTACATGCTGGATGAAGCGACCACCCGTGAAAAGCTTTATGAACTTTTGGACAGTGTCGGTCAGGGAAAGGAACTTTTCTTCGTAGAATGCGGGAAGGACATCACCTACGGCACTTCCGTTCACCTGGACGCACTGTCGGTTGCCGGAATGCTGAACGCTCAAATGATCGTCGTCGTGAGCGGCGAAGAGGATACGGTTCTCGATGACGTCCTTTTTCTGCAAAAATACATCTCTCTTGGAAACGTCCGGTGCAGGGGAATCATTATCAATAAAGTGGCCAATCTCGACGATTTTTGTGAAACACGGCTAACGAAGATCCGGCAGCATGGCGTGGAAATCTTGGGAGTGATCCCCTATTTCAAGGAGCTTTCGTGCTTTTCGGTCGGGTATCTGGCCGACCGTTTGTTTGCAAAAGTCATCACCGGGGAAGCTTATGCGAACCGGCTCATCCATCACATTTTCGTCGGTTCCATGTCCGCGGCCGCAGCCCTCGAAAACCCGCTTTTCCGGACGGAGAACAAGGCGGTCATCACCGGCGGCAACCGGAGCGACATGATCACCGCCGCGCTGGAAAGCCGGGCAGCCGTCGTGATTCTGACCGATAACATTTCGCCGCAGGAGGACCTGATCAAGAAGGCGATGAGATTGGAGATCCCCCTTCTGCTGGTCACCGCCGACACCTATGAAATCGCGAAACAGATCGAAGGAATGGAATCGCTGCCGACAAAGGATGATCAAATAAAAATCGGACGGATCGAACAGATGGTCCGCGCCCACGTCCGGCTCGAAGCTCTGACGTAACCGTGAGGGAACAGATGAACCCGGAAGTCTTCCGTGAGTATGATGTGAGGGGGGTCGTGGACAAGGATCTGGACCCCGAATTTGTTTGCCGATTGGGACAGGCAATCGGTACCTATGCCGCAAGGCATGGCGTCAGGACGATGGCCTCGGGACGGGATTGCCGTATCAGTTCTGAATCCTATCAGGAGGCCGTGAATCGGGGGATCCGATCCGCGGGAGTGGATGTGATCGACATCGGCCTCTGTGCCACACCGATGCTTTACTTCGCGATCCGTCATTTGCGTACGGACGGCGGCGTGATGGTGACGGGAAGTCACAATCCTCCGAATTTCAACGGTTTCAAGATCTGCATCGGACCGGACACGATCTACGGGGAACAGATCCAGGAGCTTCGAAAAATCATCGAAAAAGGGGATTACGCCGACGGCACCGGAAAATCATCCAAAACGGATGTGACGGCATTATACCAAGAGTATCTCTTTCGCCATGTCAAGGTCAAGCCCGGCCATCGAATCGTCATCGACGGCGGCAACGGCGTCGGCGGATTTTTTGCACTTCCTCTGTTCAAATATTACGGATGCGTTGTCACCGACATATACTGCGATCCCGACGGCCGCTTTCCAAACCACTTTCCGGATCCCACCATCCCGGAAAATCTTCGCGAGCTGAAAGAGCTGGTTCTTCGCGAAAAGGCGGAAGTCGGTATCGCTTACGACGGGGACGCCGATCGAATCGGCGTGATCACCGACCGCGGCGAGATCCTCTGGGGCGATCAGCTTCTGCTGCTATTCTCGCGGTTCATCCTGAAAGCGAATCCGGGTGCGGGGATCATCGGGGAGGTCAAATGCTCGCAGACCCTCTTCGATGACATCGTCGCCAACGGTGGGCGGGCCATCATGTGGAAGGCCGGCCATTCGTTGATCAAGGGCAAGATGAAAGAAGAAAAGGCCCTTCTGGCCGGTGAGATGAGCGGCCACATCTTCTTCGCGGACCGCTATTTCGGATTCGACGATGCGATTTATGCCTCGGTCCGGCTATTGGAGATCCTTTCCGAATCCGGAAAAAGTCTGAGCGACCTGCTTGCCGATGTCCCCCGATCCTTCAGCACGCCCGAAATCCGCATTAACTGCCCGGACCGGATCAAATTCGACGTCGTGGAGGCCGTCCGGGAGCACTACAGGAAAACCCGCCGGATCATCGACATCGACGGCGTGCGGGTGCCCTTCGATCACGGATGGGGTCTTCTCCGGGCATCCAATACCCAGCCCGTCCTGGTCCTGCGCTTCGAGGCAACCGATGAAGAGCATCTTGCGTCGATTCGTAGAGATATCGAAGGCGTTCTAAATCGCGTTCTCAAATCGTTTGAATGATTTCTGCTCGGGTAGTTCCAGCCGGACGAATGATGGTCGGGGCGACAGGATTTGAACCTGTGACATCCTGCTCCCAAAGGAAAAAAATAAGCCTTTTTTTACGTTTCAACCCGTTTCACAAATCCGATAATCCATCAAATATTTCTATTGACATTCAATGATTTATGCCTTATGTTCTTTTCAAGGCGTTTCATCATTGTTCATTGTTAACCATCGTTTTTTTGTACCCAGATTGTACCCAGGATTGATAAATTTGACATCCTGCAGGTGCTACAGGACGTCAAGAGACCGACAAAAAAGAAGGCATAAAATTGACGTTACCGATTCGGATTTGTACCCAGATTGTACCCCCATAGGAGGTGAAAAGATATGAGCCTCACAGACCTGCAGATTCAAAAATTGAAACGGCGGGAAACCCGTTACGAGGTCCCTGATGGGGATGCGAACGGTCTATTCGTTCGCGTCAGTCACACCGGGCATAAATCATGGATCTATCGTTACAGATTCGGAAAAGAGAAAATACCACGGCGGATGACTTTGGGAACCTATCCAGATATGACGCTCGCAAAGGCAAGGGTGATGCATACCCAGGCGATGCAGGACGTGGCGAATGGGATTGATCCGGGTGCTAAACTACAGGATGATAAGGCCAAGTTGAAAGCGGAACCTACGTTTAAGGATCTACTTGATGAATATTGGGAAAAGGAACTCTCAAAATCACCCTCAGCGAATGAGCGGAGGCGCCTTGTCGAAAAAGACGCCCTGCCCTGCTGGTCTTCCCGCAAGGTTTCGGCAATCAGGCGCCGGGATGCTGTTGTCCTACTCGATGACGTTCGAGAGCGTGCGCCCATTACAGCCAATCGTCTGCAGGGTGTTCTCGTTCGGATGTTCAATTTTGCCAGCGAGCGCGGGATGATCGACTTTTCACCCCTCTCCGGTATGAAAAGGAAGAATAAGGAACCAAGCCGGGCGCGTGTTCTCACGAATGATGAAATCAAAAATCTCTGGAACGCCCTGGACCCGCAGCGGACGGATATTGACATCTATCGCTTGACCAAGCTGGCATTGAGGACGATCCTCTTGACCGGCCAACGCCCCGGAGAGGTCGCACAAATGACCTGGAATCAAATCGCAGACGGCGAATGGTGGAACATCCCCGAAGAGGTCACAAAGTGCCGCAGCGTGCAACGAATCCCCATAAACCCGATGTTGGCGGCTGTTATCGAAGAGGCCAAAGAATTGAAGAGCGAGGAATCTCCATTTGTATTTCGCAGTACACGAAAAGACAAGGCGGCTGTATCAGTCGGCGCAATGTCAAACGCGATCCGACGCCACCGGGAAGAGATGAAAATCTCGGAACGGTTCACACCCCACGACTTACGCAGGACGCTACGGACCCGATTGGCCGAGCTCGGGGTTTCTGACGTGGTGGCTGAAAGAGTCCTGGGGCACAAGCTGCAAGGTGTTCTCGGGATCTACAACAGGCACGGCTACGACGCCGAGAAACGTCAAGCCCTGTTGCGATGGGAGCAACGGCTGAGCGAAATCCTGGGCCTATCCGAAGCAAAAAACATCATACCCTTTGAATCGAAGCGAGGTCGGAAATGAAAAAACGATATTGCACGTCTCAATATGGATCGTTTGAAATGCCACGCCACCCTCTGCCGAATAAGCAACTTTTTCACCTGAGAATAAAGACCCTGACGTATAATGACGAGTTTTGGAATTTCTGCCACCAGCCACAAATATCAAAGAAGGAGCGGGATGTCCTCAGCGCATGGAATGATTTTCCTACGTGGGTAAAGAAGCATGGCGGGGATCATTGTTTGGTCTCCTTATTATTTTACGGGAATATTTTCCAGAATAGCATGGGATCGACCTGGAGCCGTTTCCAGAATGCAGTGGAGAACCACCACGCCGCCTGCAGGTCGTTCTCATTCATGGAACTTAAACCGGAGACACCGGCCCCTCTCTTCGCAAAAACCATTTCTTTCGATCCGAGCTTGAAACGGACGGATCTGAAAAAAATGTTCGATGGCTTCTTAAAGGTGATGGAGACAAACGATCCTCTCAGGCCCCTGGCGGGCTATTATGAACTGTTGCCAAAAGCCAAGTATAATGACCTGGTCCGGTATGTTGAGGTCCTGTCAATCGCAAGAAACAGACACCCTCTCCCATGGATGAGGTTGGAAAAGTTTTACACTGCTTATTCCGGCACCGCAGCCAGCCGCAGGAAGATAATCTATAGGGATGCTCAAAAGGGCAAAAACCTTTCCTACTGGGCGCTGCGTGGACAATTTCCAAAAGTAACACCCCCCCCTAAATAATCTTTCGACCCCTTATTTGTCACACTTACGACCCCCCTTTTTGCGGGCGTTTTTATGTCCTTAAGTGTGACATAACATCCTGATATTACTGCATTTTTTTGTTGATCACCGCTTTTCATTGTGCTATGTTGTATGCCAACGAGGAGGTGTGAGTCATGGAGAAACCACAAATCAGAGTAATC
>JAXDCM010000055.1:0-12474 GCA_034677965.1 Syntrophales bacterium | reverse complement strand
GCGGCAGGAGATCCGCGCGAGCAGCGACAAGGAGCCGTTGGCGGCGCTGGCCTTCAAGATCATGCAGGATGAAGGGCGGAAGCTGACGTATCTGCGCATCTATTCGGGGCGCATCCACGCGGGGGACGAGCTTTACAATGCCACCCAGGGGAAGCGGGAAAAGATCGCCCGCCTTTTGAAGATGCACGCGAACAAGCGCGAGCGCGTGGAGCAAGCAGGCGCCGGGGAGATCATCGCCGCGATGGGGCTCAAGGAGATCACCACGGGCGATACCCTCTGCGACGAGGAGCATCCCATCCTGCTGGAGCCGATCGATTTTTACGAGCCGGTCATCAGCCTGGCGATCGAGGCCAAGACGCCCGCCGATCAGGAGAAGCTGGCCCTGGCGCTGGACAAGCTCATGGAGGAGGATCCGACCCTGCGGGTCAAGTACGACGACGAGACCGCCCAGACGGTCCTGTCGGGCATGGGGGAGCTCCATCTGGAGATCATCACCGACCGGCTGCAGCGGGAATTCAATGCCCGGGTCAACGTGGGCAAGCCGCGGGTCGTTCATCGCGAAACGATCCGGAAGCGCGTCGAATGCGAGGGCCTCTTTGAAAAGGAGCTGGGGGAGAAAAAACACTTCGGCCATGTGAAACTGGTCCTGGAGCCGACGGAGCGGGGCGGCGGCGTGGTGATCGTCCGCCGGCTCGAGGAGGGGGCCGACATCCCCGAAGAGCAACTGGCCGCGATGGAGGATGGCATCCGCGAGGGGGCGCTCAGCGGCGTTCTCACGGGGTATCCGGTGATCGATGTCCGGATCGCGATTCTCGGAGGGAGGCAGAAGGAGGGGGAGACGTCGCCGCTCGGGTGCAAGATCGCCGCCGCCGCCGCCTTTCGGGAGGGGTGCCTGAAGGCCGATCCCGTGCTGCTGGGGCCGGTCATGCGGGTGGACATCCTTACCCCGAGCGAATTCATGGGGGATGTGATCGGCGACATCCAGTCCCGCCATGGGGAAGTGCAGGCCATTGCGCCGAAAGGGGCGGTCAGCGAGATCCGGGCGCAGGTGCCGCTGAAGGAGATGTTCGGCTATTCGACGGACCTTCGTTCCGCCACGCAGGGCAGGGCCGTCTTTACGATGCAGTTCCTGAAGTACGACAAGCTCTGAGTTTCAGGGAAAGAGCGGGACAAAAAAGAAGGCGCCTTTCGAAAGGCGCCTTCTTTCGTTTGTACGCCCGGCAGGGCGCATTCAGCGGTTCCGAAAACCCGTATTACAATTTTTCACCGCTGATCCTCATGCCGTAGAAGGACCGGTAGACGAAGACCAGCGCGATCAGGAAGAAGATGGCCGAAAGCCCGAGCTTCAGGCCGGTGCTCTGCATCGTCACGGCAATCTCCACGGCCAGCAGACCGAAGAGCGTCGTGAACTTGATGACCGGGTTCAGGGAGACCGAAGAGGTGTCCTTGTAGGGATCGCCGACGGTGTCGCCGACGACGGTCGCCTCGTGCAGCGGGGTGTTCTTCTGTTTCAGATCGACCTCGACGATTTTCTTCGCGTTGTCCCAGCAGCCGCCCCCGTTCGCCATGAAGATCGCCTGGAACAGGCCGAAGAACGCGATGCCGATCAGGTAGCCGATGAAGAAGTAGGGGTTGAAGAAGGCCAGCGCCAGGGCCATGAAGAAGATCACGACGAAAATGTTGATCATTCCCTTCTGAGCGTAGATCGTGCAGATCTTCACGACTTCCTTGCTGTCGCTGATGGAGGCCTCTTTCTTGTCCAGCTTGATGTGATCCTTGATGTAAACAACCGCCCGGTACGAGCCGGTCACCACGGCCTGCATGGAGGCTCCGGTGAACCAGTAGATCACGCAGCCGCCCATGAGGAGACCGAGAATGACCTCCGGATGGACCAGGCTCAGTTTGGCGATGACGTCGCCGAAGAGCCCCTCGAGCAGAATGATGATCCCGAAAACCATCGTCGTGGCGCCGACGACGGCCGTGCCGATGAGGACCGGCTTGGCCGTGGCCTTGAAGGTGTTTCCGGCCCCGTCGGCGGATTCGAGGAAATGCTTCGCCTTCTCGAAATCGGTTTCGACGCCGTAATGCTTTTTCACGACCTCTTTGGCGTCCTTGCGGCTCTCGATCATCGAAAGCTCGTAGATCGACTGGGCGTTGTCCGAAACCGGGCCGAAGCTGTCCACGGCAATCGTCACCGGCCCCATCCCGAGGAATCCGAAGGCGACCAGACCGAAGGCGAAGACCGGCGCCGCGAAAACGAACGCCGGAGGCATCAACCCCACGATGGATCCGCTCTGCGAGACCAGGTAGGCGATCAGCATCAGAATCAGGATCACCAGCCCCTCCCAGAAGGCGGAGAAGTTGCCGGCCACCAGGCCGGAGAGGATGTTCAGCGACGGACCGCCCTGCCGCGAGGCGTTGACGACCTCCTCGCAGTGGCGGGAACCGGTGCTCGTGAAGATCTTCGTGAACTCGGGAATCAGCGCGCCGGCGATCGTTCCGCAACTGATGATGATCGAGAGCGCAAGCCAGGTCGAGATCGAGCCCGCCACGGGGGGCAGATCCCCCAGCAGCAGGTAGCTGGCGATGAAGGTCACGACGATCGAAACGCAGGAGGTGATCCAGACCAGGTTGGTCAGCGGATGTTCGAAATTGAACTCCTGTTTTCCGGAAAAGAGAGACTCGCTGATCGCATGATTGACGAAATAGGACGCGAGCGACGTGAGGATCATCAGGATACGCATGGCGAAGATCCAGACGATCAGCTTCCCGCCCATCACGGGGTTCGTGGCCAGGGCCAGCGCGAGAAAGGCGATCAGCGCGACGCCCGTGACGCCGTAGGTTTCGAAACCGTCCGCGGTGGGGCCGACGCTGTCGCCGGCGTTGTCGCCGGTGCAGTCGGCGATGACGCCCGGGTTTTTCGGGTCGTCTTCAGGCAGATGGAAGATGATCTTCATGAGGTCCGAACCGATGTCGGCGATCTTGGTGAAGATGCCTCCGCAGATCCTCAGCGCGCTGGCGCCGAGGGACTCGCCGATCGCAAAGCCGATGAAGCTGGGTCCGGCCAACTCCTTGGGGATGTAGGCCAGGATCAGGATCATGAAGAAGAGCTCGATGCTCACCAGCAGCAGGCCGACGCTCATGCCGGAACGGAGGCAGATGCTGACCAGGCTCATCGGGTTGCCGCTCAGCGAGGCGAAGGCTGCGCGGGAGTTGGCTACCGTGTTGATCCGGATGCCGAACCAGGCGACCCCGTAGGAGCCGAGGATTCCCATGATCGAGCAGAACAGGATCACCGCGACGGCGCCCAGCGTGTTGTGCTGCAGGCCGACGAAATAGTAGAAGATGCAGATGGCGATCAGAACCCAGAGGCCGGCCAGGAACTTCCCCTGCTGGAACAGGTACGTCTTGCAGGTTTCCCAGATCGTATTGGAGACGTCCAGCATGGCCTGGTGGGCCGGCAGGTTTTTCGTCTGCGAGTACTGCATCCAGCCGAAAGCCATTCCGATCAGGCAGATGATGAGGCCGACGTTCAAAATCGTCAGCCCGCCGAGCGATCCGCCCATGAAGCTCACCTGGCTCAGATCGGGCAGCTTGATGTCCGCCTCTCCGGCGAAGGCCATGGGGGTCATCAGAAACAGAATGATGACGAGCGCAAACAACAGGGAACCAAAACCGCGTTTTCCAATGTGCATGATTCAATCCTCCTCGTTTGATTTTAACTTCACACTCGCGTGATGTTTTTGGATCGCCGGACGGATTCCGAGGGTCACGATGTCGGTCACGGCTTCCGCCGCTTTCCGGATCAGTTGCGGCAGATCCTCCGTCTCTTCCGGGGGAAAAGGCTCCAGGACATATCCCTCCACCATCGTTTTGCGGGCCGGTCTCCCGATGCCGAACCGGACCCTGAGGAAATCCCTCGTTCCGAGATGCTCGACGATGGAGATCAGTCCCTTGTGCCCCCCATGGCCGCCGCCCGCCTTCAAACGGAGCGTCCGGAAAGGGAGGTCCAGGTCGTCGTGAACGATGATGAGGTCCTCAAAATGGATCCGGTAATAATTTGCCAGCTTGCCGATCGCAATGCCGCTCAGATTCATGTAGGTTTGCGGTTCGACGAGCAGAACCGGCGTCCCTTCGATCTTTCCCCTACCCACCCGCGCTTCGAAAAGGTTCTGGTCCATGGAGATGTCTTGCAGCAGCGCCACCTGGTCCAGGACCATGAAACCCGCGTTGTGGCGGTTCATTCGATACCGGATACCCGGATTTCCCAGTCCCGCGATGAGCTTCAAGCCATCCCCCGACATTGCGAGCGCGGCATCCGCCGACCCTGCGCACAGGGAAGACCAAAAGGGCCGTTAGCCTTTTGCGTCCCCCTTGGCGGGGGTTTCCCCCTCTGCCGCGGGCGCCCCTTCCGCGGCGGCTTCTCCTTCCGCTGCCGCCGCCTCCTCGGCCTGAGGCACGGAGACCTTCACCACGGCGACCATCGCCACGCCCACATCGGGGGGATCGAGGACCGCAATGTCCTCGGGCACGGAGATGTCCTTCACCTTGATGGAGTTGCCGATATCCAGGCCGGTGACGTCGACGTCAATGAAATCGGGCAGCATCGAGGGAAGGCAGGACACCTTCAGGTCCCGTTTCAGATGCTGGAGCTCCCCGCCGTTCTGGACGCCGATCGGGACGCCGACGAAATGGATCGGCACGTCCAGCGTCAGCTTGTGATCCATGCGGATTTCATAAAAATCGGCATGATAAAATTTTCGGCTGACCGGTTCGATCTGCAGTTCCTTGATCAGCGAAAGCTTGGTCATCGGTTTTTCCCCCTCGATGAGCAGCTTGATGAAGACATTTTCCCTCTTTTTCTGGATGATCTTCTTCAGATCGTTCGCGTTGACCGACAGATGGACCGTCTGCTCGCCGCGGCCGTAAAACACGGCCGGGATCAACCCGTTTTTCCTGAATCGCCTCGCCGGACCCTTGCCGGATTCGCTGCGTGAAAAGGCTTTTAATTCGGTCGCCTCCATGGAAATTCCTCCTAAATGAATAATGAACTGACTGAATCGTTGTAATAGATCCTGCGGACGGCCTCGCTGAGGAGGCCCGACACGGAAAGCACCTTGATTCGGCCGCAGGCCTTTGCTTTCTCATGCAGCGGAACGGTATCCGTGACAACCACCTCTTTCAGGTCGGATTGCTCGATTCTTTCGATGGCCGGTCCGGAAAGCACGGGATGGGTGCAGCAGACCGAAACCTCCACGGCGCCCGCCTCTTTGAGCGCCCTTGCCGCCTGAACCACCGTTCCGGCCGTGTCGATCATGTCGTCCAGCAGAATCACCTTCATCCCCTTGACCTGACCGACGATATTCATCACCTGGGCCTCGTTCGGCCCCTCCCGGCGTTTGTCGATGATGGCCAGGCTGGCCCCGAGCCTCTTTCCGAAGGCGCGGGCCCTTTCCACGCCCCCCGTATCGGGCGAAACGATGACGATGTTGTCCCCCCGGTGATGTTTTTTGATGTACTCCAGCAGGACGGGCGTTGCAAAGAGATTGTCCACCGGGATGTTGAAGAATCCCTGGATCTGGCCGGCATGGAGGTCCATGGCCAGGACGCGGTTCGCGCCGGCGCGGGTGATGAGGTCGGCCACCAGTTTGGCGGTGATCGGCGCCCGCGGCGCCACCTTGCGATCCTGCCGGCCGTAGCCGTAGTAGGGGATGACGGCGGTGATGCGGTCCGCGGAGGAGCGTCGCACCGCATCGATCATGATCAGCAGCTCCATCAGCGTGACGTTGACCGGGGGACAGGTGGGTTGAATGATGAATACGTCCATGCCCCGCACATTCTCGTTGATTTCCACGCGGGTTTCGCCGTCGCTGAAGGACGTGACGTTGGCCTTTCCAAGGGATATGCCGAGGTTCTCCGAGATTTTTTGCGCGAGGTTCAAATTCGCGTTGCCGCTGAACACCCTGATTCGTTCGAGCATGGTGACTTTCCTTCACGGATCCGTTGGCTGGGGCGGGAGGATTCGAACCTCCGAATGCAGGATCCAAATTCCTGTGTCTTACCGCTTGACGACGCCCCAGTTCCGATGCGGACGGCGGGCTCTATTCCGGCCCGGCGGACGGCTGCAAAAACGGGGACCGGCCTTCCTTTAGAGGGAGCGCGCCCCGAACACCCGCCACCGGGCATTCTGCCCCAGACTTTTCTCCGCTCTTCCCGCGGTCTCGCTGTCCGCAAAGACGCCGAATACGGTCGGCCCGCTGCCCGACATCAGGGCCCCCCGCGCGCCGTTTGCCATCAGAAGGGCCTTGATTTCATTGAGAACGGGGTGTTGCTTCACCGTCACCTTTTCCAGGTCGTTCGTCAGAGCGCCGATCACATCTTCCTGTGTGAAAAACCGCGGGATGCTATAATGGATTCCCCGGTTTGTCAATGCCAAATTCAGCCCCTGATAGACGGATTTTGTGGAGATTTCGAACCCCGGATTGACCAGGACAAAGTGAAAAGGGGGCAGGGGGGGGCATTCGGTGAACCGGTCGCCGATCCCGGAGGCCCAGACGGTTTTTCCGACGATGAAAAACGGGACGTCCGCCCCGAGAGACGTTCCGATCCGCATCAGCTCCCGTGCGGTGAGGGGGGATTCGTGCATTTCGTTCAGCGTCAGGAGGGTTGTGGAGGCATCGGAGCTTCCGCCGCCCAGCCCCGCGGCGATCGGGATCCTCTTCCGGATCGTGATTGCCACGTTCGGGGGTTTTCCGATGCGGGAAAAAAAAGCCGCCGCCGCGCGGTGGACGATGTTCCCCTCGTCTTCCGGCAGCGGCGCGCCGGGGCAACGGACGGTCAGGCCGCGGGAGTCCGGCGAGAAGGTCAGGTCGTCGCGGAGGCTGATCCTCTGCATCAAAGAGAGGATGTCGTGGTAACCGTCTTCGCGCTTCCGGAGAACCCGCAAGTAAAGATTGACCTTGGCCGGGGCCGCCTTCGTGATCATTTGGAGGACATTTCCTTCACATAGCGCATCCTCAGCTCGTAGAGAATGCCTTCCAGAAGCTGTTTTTCGTCCTCGTCAAGGTTGCCTTTCGTTTTCGTTTCCAGGATGTTCAGGATATC
The DNA here is from genome assembly GCA_034677965.1 of Syntrophales bacterium. GTDB lineage: Bacteria > Desulfobacterota > Syntrophia > Syntrophales > UBA5619 > UBA5619. The sequence continues at coordinate 5,370 of JAXDCM010000055.1, read as the reverse complement.
GATGGTCTGTTTTGCGGCGACCAGGTTTCGTTTGGCCTCCCTGGTGACCGGATCGGGGAAATCCCCGAAATGGAACATCGCCGTTGTGCTGAGCGAGAGGACGAACCCCGCGAAGTTCATCTCGGGCAGCCCCGCCTCTTCCGCGTCCGCCGGCCCCTTTTCCGTCCGGTTATCCGCGGGGCTGTCCGCGGGTTTCTGCCGGTCCGCCTTGGGCTCCGGTTCCTCCCGGGTGGTTCCCGACTCGTCGAAATGGCGCCGGTCCTTGATCACAAATCCCTTCTCTTTTTTCTCCTCTTCCATGATTCCTCCTCGAGGCTATGACGGTCTCATGCTCCGCAGACGGGCGATCCGCTCCTCGATGGGGGGGTGCGTGCTGAACAGGTTCATCAGCGAGCGTCCGGTCAGCGGGTTGACGATAAACATGTGGGCGGTCGAAGGGTTCGCGTGCATCGGGAGCGCCCGGGACGCCTGCGATAGCTTTTCGAGGGCGCCGGCCAGGCTGTAGGGCTTGCCCGAAATCCTTGCCCCGCCTTCATCCGCGAGGAATTCCCGGGAGCGGGAAATGGCCATTTGGATCAGCGTCGCGGCGATCGGGGCCAGCATGGCCATGACGATCAGGCCGAGGATGTTGCCCCCGCCCCCCTCGTCGTCATCGTGCCCCCCGCCGCCGAACATCGCGGTCCACTGGGCCATGTTGGCCAGCATGACGATCGCGCCGGCCAGCGTGGCGGCGATGGAGCCGATCAGGATATCGCGGTTCCGGATGTGCGTCATTTCGTGGGAAAGCACCCCTTCCAGCTCGTCCCGGCTCAGAATCCGCAGCAGCCCCTCCGTCACGGCGACCACGGCGTGCTGTTCGTTCCGCCCCGTGGCAAACGCGTTGGGCGTCTCCTCCGGGATGATGTAGACCCGCGGCATCGGCATCGAGGCGCGCAGGGCCAGGTCTTTCACCATCCTGTAGAGCTCCGGCGCCTCGCCCTCCGAAACGGGCTGGGCATGGTACATGCGCAGCACGATCTTGTCCGAAAACCAGTAGCTTCCGAAATTCATCGCCATCGCGAACAGAAACGCGATGACCACGCCGTTCTGGCCGCCGAACCAGCCGCCGATCAGCATCAGGAGGCCGGTCAACGCGCCCAGCAACAGTCCCGTTTTCAACGTATTCATCGGTGTTCCCTCTCAGGCCGTTCGTTATTTGGTGAAAACCACGCGGCCGTCCTTCTGGTCGATCGTGATATGATCCCCCTCCGCAAAGGCGCCGTCCAGAAGGTTCAGTGCCAGCGGATCGAGGATCTGCTTCTGCAGCACCCGCTTGAGCGGCCGGGCGCCGTACACCGGGCTGTATCCGGCCCGGGCTATATATTGTTTGGCGTTTTCTGTCAATTCCAGCGAAAGCTTCCTCTCCTCCAGCCGCTTCCGGATCAGGCCGAGCTGAATCTCGATGATCCGCTCGATGTCCTCCATGGTCAGCGCGCGGAAAATGATGGTGTCGTCGATCCGGTTCAGAAACTCCGGCTTGAAGGTCTGACGGAGCGCCTCCAGCGTCCGTTCGCGCCGGTCCTCCTCCGCGAGGCCGGGGTCCTGGATATACTGGCTCCCGACGTTCGACGTCATGATGGCGATCGTGTTCTTGAAGTCCACCGTGCGCCCGTGGCCGTCCGTCAGGCGGCCGTCGTCGAGGATCTGCAGCAGGATGTTGAAGACATCCGGGTGCGCCTTTTCGATCTCGTCGAACAGCAGGACCGCATACGGGCGGCGCCGGACCGCCTCGGTCAGGAAGCCCCCTTCATCGTAGCCGACATACCCCGGCGGGGCGCCGATCAGCCGCGCCACGGAATGCTTCTCCATGAATTCCGACATGTCGATCCGGATCATGGCCTGCTCGTTGTCGAACATGAATTCGGCCAGGGCCTTGGCCAGCTCCGTTTTCCCGACGCCGGTGGGGCCGAGGAAAATGAAGGATCCGATCGGACGGTTGGGATCCTGCAGACCCGAGCGGGCCCGTCGCAGCGCGCTGGACACCGCCGCGATGCCCTCCTCCTGGCCGATGACGCGCTGCCGCAGGCGCTCCTCCATCCGGATCAGCTTTTGAACGTCGCTTTCGAGCATGCGCGACACCGGGATTCCCGTCCAGTTGGCCACGACCTCGGCCACGTCCTCCGAGTCGACCTCCTCCTTCAGCATCCGCTCGTCCTTCTGCGCCTCCGAGAGCCTCTGGTTCTCCGCCTCCAGCTCGCGGTTCAACTCCACGAGCTTCCCGTAGCGGATCTCCGCCGCCCGCGCCAGGTCGCCGCTTCGCTGGGCGTTCTGCTCCTCGGTCTTGAGGGCTTCGATCCGCCCCTTGATGCCCTGGATCTTCTTGATCGTCTCCTTTTCGCCGGTCCACTGAAGCTTCATCCGGTCCATGTTCTCGCGGATTTCCGCCAGCTCCTGCTCGATCTTCTGCCGGCGCTCCACGGAGGTCCGGTCCGTCTCGTTCTTCAGCGACTGCCGTTCGATCTCGAGTTGGATGACCCGCCGCTCCAGCACGTCGATCTCGGAGGGGAGGCTGTCCAGCTCGATCCGGAGCCGCGAGGCGGCCTCGTCGATCAGATCGACGGCCTTGTCCGGCAGAAAGCGGTCGCTGATGTACCGGCTGGAGAGCGTCGCGGCGGCGATGATGGCCGCGTCCTTGATGCGCACGCCGTGATGCACCTCGTAGCGCTCCTTCAGCCCGCGCAGGATCGCGATCGTGTCCTCCACCGAAGGCTCCCGGACCAGGATCGGCTGGAAGCGCCTTTCGAGCGCCGGGTCCTTCTCGATGTGTTTCCGGTATTCGTTCAGCGTCGTCGCGCCCACGCAGCGGAGCTCGCCGCGCGCCAGCGCGGGCTTCAGCATGTTGGAGGCGTCCACGGACCCCTCGGCGGCCCCGGCGCCCACAACGGTGTGGATCTCGTCGATGAAGAGGACGATCTCCCCCTGCGCGGAGGTCACCTCCTTCAGGACGGCCTTCAGCCGGTCCTCGAATTCGCCGCGGTATTTCGCCCCGGCGATGAGCGCGCCGATGTCGAGGCCGATCACCCGCTTGTCCTTGAGGTTTTCCGGCACGTCGCCGTTGACGATCCTCTGCGCGAGCCCCTCGACGATCGCCGTCTTTCCGACCCCGGGCTCCCCGATCAGCACGGGGTTGTTTTTCGTCCGGCGAGAGAGCACCTGCATCACCCGGCGGATCTCCTCGTCCCGGCCGATCACCGGATCGAACGACCCGTTTCGCGCCAGCTCGTTGAAGTCGCGGGCGTAGCGCTTGAGGGCCTGGTACTTCTCCTCCGGGTTCGGATCGGTGATGCGCTGGTTCCCGCGGATCTCGACGAGAACCTTGAAGATGGCGTCTTTCGTGATCCCGTGGGCGGAGAGGATTTTCGGCAGCGCGCCCTCCTTTTCATCGGCCATCGCGACGAGGATGTGCTCCGCGCTGACATACTCGTCCGTCAGCCGGGCCGCCTCGGTGAGCGCGGCGTCGAGGACGCGGTTGAGCCTGGGCGTCATATACGACTGGCCGGAAACGCCTTGGACCTTCGGCAATTTCTCGAGCGCGCCGCGCACCTCCCCCTCGATCTGCCTCGGGTCGGCGCCGAGCTTCTTCAGGATGGCCGAGACGATGCCCTCCGGCTGCTTCAAAAAAGAGACGAGCAGGTGTTCCAGGTCCAGCGCCTGGTGGCCGAACTGCCCCGCCAGCCCCTGCGCGTCCTGGAGCGCCTCCTGGACCTTTAATGTAAATTTATCGAATCTCATTTCGAGTTTCCTCCTGATTTCATGCAATCTTTATGACGGTTGTAGATTAAACATCCCCCCTGTGGATGTCAAGAATGCGGCCCGGTCGTGTCAAGCCAAAGTAGAGAAGTCCTATTTCTACCAAAATAGAAATGTCCCATTTGGTTATTAGGCGGAGGCGCTGTGTTGAAGGAATGTGAAAGGGATTGACGATCCGGAAACGGAACGGTATAAACAGCTCTCGTTATTTGGAGGGAAGGATTTGGAAGTTCCGGCAGTCACGGGGACGCTCGATCGCTATGTGGCGGAGATCAACCGTTTTGAGGTTCTGACGGCGGAGGAGGAGTTTCGCCTGGCGGTCCGGTTCAAGAAGAAAAACGATCTGAAGGCCGCGGAGAGGCTGGTCGTCTCGAACCTGCGTTTTGTCGTCAAGATCGCCCACGAGTACCGGAACTACGGGATCAAGCTGTCGGACCTGGTGCAGGAGGGGAACATCGGCCTCATGCATGCCGTCAAGAAATTCGACCCGTACCGCGGATACCGCCTGATCTCCTATGCCGTCTGGTGGATTCGCGCCTACATCCAGAACTACATCATCAAATCCTGGAGCCTGGTGAAGATCGGAACGACGCAAGCCCAGCGGAAGCTCTTCTTCAAGCTCAGCCAGGCCCGCAGAAGGCTGCAGGGGCTCTCCGAGAAGCGCCCGGAGTTCGCCGAAATCGCCGAGAGCCTTGGCGTCCGGCCGGACGAGATTGCGGACATGGAGTCGCGGATGAACAACCGCGATCTTTCGCTGGATGCCGCCGTGGGAGAGGACGGCGACTCGACCCACATGAACTACCTGACCTATAACGGGGAGGACCAGGAGACGGCGCTCATCCGAAAGGAGGAGATGGAGCTTGTCCAGAAGCACATCGCGGGGGCGCTGGCCCGGCTGACCGAAAAGGAGACCTTCATCATCAAAAACCGGGTGATGGCGGACAACCCGTTGACCCTTCAGGAGATCGGCGACCGCTACCACATCACCCGGGAGCGCGCCCGTCAGATCGAAAAGCAGGCCCTCCGGAAACTGGCCCAGGCGATCCCCTACCTGGGGAAGGACACCAAGCTGCTCCCCGCCTAAGCCCCTTCGACCCCGCGCGCCAGGTTTTCGAAGCGGGTGTATTTCTCCTGGAAAGCCAGTTTCACGATTCCCGTCGGTCCGTTTCTCTGCTTGCCGATGATGATCTCGGCCATCCCTTTTTCCGGGTTGTCGTCCGACCGGTTGTACACCTCGTCCCGGTAGATGAAGGCGATCACGTCCGCGTCCTGCTCGATCGCCCCCGACTCGCGGAGATCCGCCATCTGCGGCCGGCGGTTGGTCCGGTCCTCCACCTTCCGGTTCAACTGCGAAAGCGCGATCACCGGCAGCGAGAGCTCCTTCGCCAGGGCCTTGAGGGAGCGGCTGATTTCCGAGATCTCCTGCTCGCGAGAATCCTTGAAGCTGCTTCCCCTCATGAGCTGCAGGTAGTCCAGCACGACGAGCCCCAAACCCGCATCGGCCTTGAGCCGCCGGGATTTGGCCTTCATCTCCATCACGGTGATCGCCGGCGTGTCGTCGATGTAGATCGGGGCGTCCGA
>JAXDCM010000054.1:0-6476 GCA_034677965.1 Syntrophales bacterium | reverse complement strand
CTGGCGGGAATTTGTCGGACCGATCTGGAGATCATGAAAGGGTACATGGGTTTTACCGGGGTCATGGGGCACGAATTCGTCGGCGTCGTGGATCGATGCGATGACGCGGCCTGGGTCGGCCGAAAAGTTGTCGGTGAAATCAATGCCGCATGCAGCAACTGTGCCTGGTGCGATCGGGGACTGGGCCGGCACTGCCCGAACCGGACCACTCTCGGCATCGATCGCCTCGACGGCTGCATGGCGGATTTCTGCATGCTGCCCACGGCAAATCTCTTTGAGGTGCCGGAGACGATATCCGATGAACGGGCCGTCCTCACGGAACCTCTGTCTGCGGCCTGTGAAATCCTGGAACAACTTCCCCTCAGCGGAACGGAAAGAATCGTCATCCTGGGGGACGGCAGACTGGGAATCCTATGCGCCTGGGCTTTGGCCACCGCAGCCTCCGATGTGACAATCGCCGGGCATCACCCGGAAAAACTGGACCTTGCCCGGTGGCGCCACATCAAAACCGTATTGCATGAAGAGGAGATCGAATCCGGCGCGGACATCGTTGTGGACGCGACCGGCTCCGGTCAGGGAATCGCCCGGGCCATGTCCCTTTGCAGACCCCGGGGAACAATCGTGTTGAAGTCGACGATTGCGCTTCAGGGGGACATCAACCTGTCTCCGATCGTCATCCATGAACAGACGGTCCTGGGTTCCCGGTGCGGCAGATTCGGCGACGGCATGGCCATGATGCGGGATTTTCCCGACATGCCTCTGGAAAAGCTCATCACCGGACGCTATGCGCTCCGGGACGCGGAGAAGGCCTTCGAACGGGCGCAGCAAAGAGATGCCCTGAAGGTCCTTTTCGACCTGGAAATGGCCTGAGCGAATGACGAAAGAACAAACGAAACAGGGAAAGACCTTGAGAAAACGCAACGTTCAAGACCTTCTCCGGAACTTGATGCAAGGACGGGAGGCCGGCCGGGAAGATCCGGACGTTTTTCCCGATTCGCAGATGATGCCGACCACGCTCGGCGCGCCGCTGGTGCGCCGGGGAGACCGCTGCTTCGTGATCGATTTGACCCGCATCCGCATATTTCGCAACCTCCATACGTTCGTTCAGCTTTTGGCCGACGAGATCATCGAACAATGCGGACTCGGCGTCGCCGATGTGATGGTCCGGCGCAAGGTGGACCCGAATCTGACCCCGGATTTTGCCGCGGTCGGATTGGACTGGATCATGGTCTATGCGAGACTCGATGCGGCCGAGAACCTTCCCTTTTATCACCGTCATTTCGGAAATTGCCTGCAGGTGGTTTTCCGCGCTCTTCAGACCGAAAAATGGGGAGGAATCCTGTTTCCGGAGTTCTTCGGACTCATGCGGGACGGGACGGAACAGCCGCCGCCCGCCCTTTTGTTTCCGTTTCATCTCAAGGAAAAGGAAGAGGGAGTAGGGGGGCATTATTTCCTGGTTGAATACAGCAACCCGGGGCGCTTTCTGCGAATCACCCTTGAAGATGCCGTTTCGTCCCGTCTCCAGTTGAAACACATTCCGCACCGCGTCGTCGATCAGAATGTCGCGAGCTCTTTCCTCCCCGATGTCACCCGGGCGGCGGAACAAATTCACCAGGGAATCCTGCGGGAATGCATGAACAACCGCATAGAATATAATGAAAATCCGGATCATCAGCCTGATCTGTTCCGCCATTTGCGTCGGGAAGGTTTGCCCGATCTCCGGACACTGCACTTCACCTGGCCGACGGACGACATCCGGATGCTTCTGATGGAAAAGCGGGAGACGCCCAGCGTATCGAGTGAATTCTCAACCGTGCTGGCCAAGGAGATCCAGTTGCTGGAGGATCCCCAGGTCCTCGCCTGCCTGTCCCGGGGAAATATCGTCGAACTGATCTCGGAGCCGCGTCATGTCTATTTCGATGTATCCCGCTTCGGCGCCTGTCTGAATATCGGCTTTGACGAAAGGCGAACGGTTTTAAGCCCGAAGGATCATCTTGCCCGGATGCCCGTTCTGTTCCAGGCGGTTGAGACCCGCAGGGACGCTATGCGAGGGGTGAGGCTTTTTTTGATCCATCATGCGACCTCCGAAGTGATCGGTTTGCTCGATGCCTTCCGGGAGGCAGGATGCAACGCGCTGACCACCTTTTTCGTCAGGTATTCGGGTGTGGTGCCGGAAACCTACCTGGAAACGCTCATGTCTCTGTCTCCGGACGTTTTTCAATTTTACGGTTTGCAGAAGCTTGAGTCGCAAAAAAAATTCACCGGGACGTATGCCTTCTCCCGCCAGTATTCTCCGCTCTCCGGGCTGGAAGAGCTCGAAAAGATCCTTTTTGCGGGAGATTTCGATTTCTTCGGGGCGATGCGCCTTGCGGCCGGCCACCTCTTTTTACAGGAAATCGTGCTCGCCCGGGAAAGGGGCGAACAGGTTCTGCTGGTGGAAGACGGAGGCTACCTGGCGCCGCTTCTCAATCGATTGTGCCTGGAAAATCGAACGGTCGGCGATGTATTCGGCCATTTTCATGTCGAGGCGCCTTCCGGCGAGGATCGGTTGCCTTTCAAGACCTGGCTGGATGATGTTTTTCTGGGCGACATCGAGCATACGAAAAACGGTTATGATTACAATGCGGATGTCCTGCGGGAGTTCGGCAAACTACACTTCCCCGTGGCGAGCATTGCCGTCTCCGAGATCAAGCGCGGGCCGGAAGCCAGAGAGTGCGCGATATCCATCCTCAATGCCGTCGAAAATATTCTTCACCGCCTGGGGATGCTCTTTTCCCGCCGGAAAATTTTGATTCTCGGCTCCCGGGGGGCGATCGGCGGATTCCTGAAAGAGGAGCTCCGGTTTCGGATCAGGAACGGCCGTCTGTTCGGCGTGGACATCGCCGCGGGCCCCGGCAAAGCGGAGCGAGACGCCGTTTCGGAGGCGGCAACCATAGACGCCTTGGGCTCCGACGTCCTGCCGGATATCGATATGGTCATCGGCGTGATCGGACGGTCCGTCTTTCTGGACAGACACATGGAGGCGATCCTGCTCCGGGGGCATCAGAAAACCCTCCTTTTTGTGAGCGGCTCCACAAAAACGGTGGAGTTTACGGATCTGGAAAATTATCTGCAATCCCTTCGCGACCGGGAGAATCCGAAAATCGGCGAGAGCCGGGCGCGGGTTTCCGTAACTTCGTTTCGGGATCTCCAGACCGGTGTCCTGCAGGGATATCAAGCCTCCGTGGACTTCCCGGACGATCCCTCGAAAAACAAGATCCTCTACCTGCTGGGCGAATTCATGCCGATCAATTTTCTCTATTACGGAATTCCCCGGGAAATGGTGGACGAAGTGATGGCGCAGTTGTTTACGGTATCCTGCGGTCTGGTGAAACGACAGCGATCGGCGGATCCGTTGCCTCCGAAGCTGCTGGCGGTCGATCGGGAAATCGATGCCGATGCGATTTTATACGAGAAGAACGGTGCGCCGCCATAGGATTCATGCCCGCAAGGGTCGCTGCATGAACATCTCTTCGGCGTGATACGAGCTCCGGACCAGCGGGCCGACGGCCGGCGCCCCAAGCTGCCGATGGGGCAAGCTCTCAGTTCTTCTTGGAACCGGCCGCCTTCTTTTTGTCGGGCGGCGGCTCGGGGGCAGGCGCCCGCTTCCAGGTGCTCCGCGCACCCTCGGCGCGAACCCTCGTTACCTTCCAGCCCAGTTCTGCCGCGGCCCGGAGGATGTCCCGGTCCAGGTCTTCCCGCCGCCCCTTGTATTCCGCCTCGAAGGTCGTCTTTCCGCCTCCCGATTCCATCTCGCGGGCGTCCTTCACCCGCGGGAAAAGGGCGATCCGGTCGGCGAAACGGAACACGTCGTCGGCGTTGTCGACCCCGTCCATCACGATCGTGTAGATGAATCCCTTGATCTGCATGTCCGTCCAGGCCGTCTTGATCGTATCCAGCATGGGGGTGACGACCTGCTTTCCCCCCTCGCGGGCGGCCCTCTCCAGCGCAACCTCGTGCGTCTGGGCCGTCGCCGCGCTCTCCACGGCCTTGTTCGTGATCACCTGGGCGCGCGTGTTGTCGATGAGCTGCCCCTTGATCCGGAGGCGGGCGCCCTTCGATGCGACGCTCTCCGTGAGCTCGCCGTTGACGCTGAAATGGAGGGTGTATTCCGCCTGGTACTTCAGGCCGAAGGCGGCGGCCCTGTTCACGTCGAGGTCGATGTCGTGGGTCTGCTCCACTTGCCTTGCGAACTGCAGCGAGGCCTGGCGGTCCGCAACGCGGAACTGCTTGTCCGTCAGGGACTCCACGATGCCGTTGTAGATCTCCTCCACGAAGTCCATGTCCTTGAGCCACCGGCTCAGGTCTCCCTTGCGGCTGTATGCCACGAGGATCCGCGGATTGCCCATGCTCTGGCGGAGGATCCCCAGGGCTTCGATGTCGTCCAGCAGGAGTTTCCTGTCCACGGTGGCCAAGAGGGTGATCCTGAAGACCGGGGGTCCCTTCACCTCCCTCAGGATCCGGTAGCCCGTCACGTATCCCCGCGTGTGCGTGTAGATCCTGTCCTCGATGATCCGGGCGTTCTGGACCTTGGACTCGGAGCTCACAAAGGCCCCCACGCCCTGTTCCACGGCGGTCCGCAGCGCCTCTTGAAGGGCCCGGTCCCTCGTCATCCCCTCGCCCGTCACCTCCAACTCCTGCGCCCACCCCTGGGCGCCCAAGGCCAGCAGGAAGCAGGCCAGCAGCGTGATCCATCCTCTTTTCATGCAAGTCCTCCCGGATCGGATTCCATGTAAAAGCCTCCCGAGCAGGGAGGCATTTCCCGTCAAGGCTTCAAAGCGCTTTTTTGCGGCCCCGAGGCGCCGTCACGATCACGGGATTCGACGGAAGCGCCTCCGCCCAATGCGATCATTCGCCCGCATCAGCGCGGCCGCGTCTGGAGAAAGAGCGTCTCCTCGTAGAGCTCCGCCCCGTGGCGTTTCGCTGTTCCCCGGTAGTAGTCCACCAGATCCCGCCAGTGGATCTCCTTTGCATCGGCAAGGGCGTCCTGGATCTTTCCCCGGGCGCCCGCAACCCGTTTTCCCTCGGCGAAGCTCCGCGAGGCGGCCTTCTCGCTCAGCTTCGGGATCGGCAGCCGCTTCGTGCTGGCGAAGACCTTCACCGTCTCCGTGCCGAATGGGGGAACCACGACGATGTCCCAGGTCTGCCTCTCGTCCGGTATCGTATAGAGGACACCGTCCCGGAGCAGTCCGTCGGAACCGTCGCGGGGGAACATCATCGCCGTTTCGTTGGCGGGGTTGATGTTGTAGAGGTGCACCTGCAGGGGCTTCGCCACCTGGAGGAGAAACCGGAGGGTCTCTCCCTCCCGGTAGACCTGGTAGCGGCCCCCCCGCGTCGTCCCGATACGGACCATCCCGCCGGCCGATTCCAGGGCCGTGTCCATGACCTCGGCCTTCTCCCCGGCGCCGTCGTTGACGAGGCTGAAAGAGATCATTCTGCGCGGAATCATGTCATCTCCGCCGCTGAGGACCCTCCCCTGGAGGTCCTTCAGAACGACGTTCACGTGGACCTCGCGGTCCCCGGCGAGGTAAAACCCCTCGAGAACCGCGTTGGCTTCCGCATAGTGGGCCTCGCTGGCCGCGAGGTTCTTGAGGGCCTTGGCCTGGATCTGGAGCGCCCGCATCTCGCCGACGGACCGCATCACCGGCCTGTCCTCCAGGATCTCGTTGTAGGGGGAAGCCGCGAGGGCCGCGCGGAGCTTGAGGGTCAGGTATTCGGAGAACTCGCAGCCGTAACGCCACCGCCGTTCGATGATGGGGTTCACGTAGATCCGAAGGCCCCGCTTGCCCTGGAGGAGCCGGCCGGCGAGGCGGGCCGCCCGGATCTCCAGCGTGTCGGCGAAGGCATCGGGCGGAAAGACCCGCCGGTCGGCGACGAAGCGCAGCGCCTGAATGCCATCGCCCTTGACGCCCTCCACATGGACGAAAAGGATTGCCTGCGCCCCCTCCAGGCGCCAGGTGACGGCGAGGGCGCCCTCCGCCTGCTCGTAGAAAGGGGACAGCACAAAGCCCGCCTTGCTCAGCGCGCTCTCCAGCTCGCGGGCCAGGTGCACCGAGGCATTCGCCGTCTCGCCCGTCAGGGCGTCCTTGATGTTGTCGCGGCTCAGAAACAGTTTCCGCGCCGCGGTCTTCTCCCGGAGAGATCCCGCCATGTCCGCGGCCAGCCCTTCAAGATCCCCATAGGGTCCCGCCTGGGCGGCCTGAACAGGGGCCGTCAGAAGGGCCAGACAGCCCAGGAGAAATGCCATTGCCAAAAATCGCCTCCCCATTTGCATCAACGATCCCCCGCCACAGGCATCCCGCTCCCTATTTGACACCGGCCTGCCGTTGACTATCCTTCGGAGTCAACGTCAGGCTTTAAAGGTACTTCCTGTGTTTTTCCAAAAGGTAAAAAGGTTAAAATCCAAAAAGTCATTTCGTCCTGGCGAGGCGAAAGCC
>JAXDCM010000053.1:0-48578 GCA_034677965.1 Syntrophales bacterium | reverse complement strand
TTGGCGGGGTCGATGGGACTTGAACCCACGGCCTCCGGCGTGACAGGCCGGCGTTATAACCAGCTTAACTACGACCCCGTATCCAGAAACCCCTTGCCCTAAAACCCGAGCCTGCCGCTTACCTTGATTCGGATCGGGGGTAATGTCAAGGATTTCTCTGTTTCCATGGTAGGCGGAACAGGACTTGAACCTGTGACATCCACGGTGTAAGCGTGGCGCTCTCCCAACTGAGCTACCCGCCCGGATCACCTGAATTTCGCGGAACGTTTAACAACGATTTCCCGGCTTGTCAAGAATTAAATCGTTCGGGTCATCCATTGATCCGGGGAATGGCCCGGAAAAAACGATTTTTCCCCCCTCAAACAGTCCCATCGGCTTTGGCCTGCGCCCCATCCGGAACGTTTTTTGGCTCTGATTCTTGTTCAGAAATCAACGCATGCTTCAGGACCTCGTCTACATGCTCCACCAGGATGATTTTCATGTGTTTCAATACATTGGCGGGGACATCCGCCAGATCCTTCTCGTTGTCTTTGGGAATAATCACTGTGCGGATGTTTCCCCGATGAGCTGCAAGCAATTTCTCCTTCAGTCCGCCGATCGGCAGCACCCGGCCCCTGAGAGTAATCTCGCCTGTCATGGCAAGGTCCCCCCTGACTTTTTGCCGTATAAAGGCGGAGGCAATTGAGGTCGCAATCGCAATGCCGGCAGAAGGCCCGTCTTTTGGAATCGCCCCTTCCGGCACATGAACATGAATATCCGTTTCCTTGTAGAAACCTTCCGGCAGTCCGAATTTTCCTGCCCGAGCGCGCACGTATGTCAATGCCGCCTGTGCCGATTCCTGCATGACGTCTCCCAATTTACCGGTCAGGGTCATCTTTCCCGTTCCGTGCATGATGGAGACCTCAATAACAAGAAGTTCTCCGCCCACCTCCGTCCATGCAAGGCCGATCGTCAGGCCGATTTCATCGCGTCCCTCCGTCTCCCCGTGGCGAAATTTCGGGACGCTCAGATAACTCTGGACCGACTTGGAAGAGATCCGGATCCGTCCTTTACCGCCGTCTGTGACGATTTTACGGGCGACTTTCCGACAGATCGAAGCAATCTCGCGTTCCAGATTCCGAACACCGGCCTCTCGGGTATATTGACGAATGATCGTCAGCAGCGCTCCGTCTGTAAAAAGAACGCTCTCCTGTTTCAATCCATTCGCGTCCATTTCCTTTCGTACCAGAAAACGCTTTGCGATATTCAGTTTCTCCGGTTCCGTGTAACCGGCCAGGCGGATCACTTCCATCCGATCCTGAAGCGGCGGCGGAATGGTCTGCAGGACGTTGGCCGTTGTGATGAACATGATGTCGGAAAGGTCATAGTCCACCTCGAGATAATTATCGTTGAAGGCGTTGTTTTGTTCCGGGTCGAGTACCTCCAGCAGTGCGGACGAGGGATCTCCCCGGAAATCGGAGCTCAGCTTGTCCACCTCGTCCAGGCAGAAAACAGGGTTGTTCGTACCGGCTTTTTTGAGCAGTTGGATGATTTTCCCCGGCATGGCTCCGATATAGGTCCGCCGATGACCTCGGATTTCCGCTTCATCACGGACACCGCCAAGCGACAGCCGGACAAACTTCCGATTGGTTGCTCGGGCAACGGATTTTGCAATAGATGTCTTCCCGACACCGGGCGGGCCCACCAGGCAGAGGATCGGCCCCTTGTTCTTGTTCACAAGCGTCTGAACGGCAAGGTATTCGATGATCCTCTCCTTTACCTGTTTGAGCCCATAATGATCCTCTTCCAGTATGGCTTCCGATTCCTTCAGCGTGTGGTTGTTTTGCGTTTTTTCGGACCAAGGCATATCAAGCAGCCAGTCAATATAGTTTCTGACAACCGTTGCCTCTGCGGACATCGGCGCCATCATTTGCATTTTCTTGATCTCTTGCTTGACCTTACGGTGGGCTTCCTCGGACAGTTTTTTTTGTTTTAGGCGCTTTTCAAGCTCGGCGATTTCGTTCTTGAGATCATCCTTGTCTCCCATCTCCTTCTGGATCGCCCGCATCTGCTCGTTGAGATAGTAATCCTTCTGGGTTTTTTCCATCTGCTTTTTGACACGCCTTTTGATCTTTTCCTCCACATGCAGGATCTCGATCTCCGAGAGCATCAATTCATAGATGGTTTCCATCCTTTCCGGAATATCGCATATTTCAAGAATTTTCTGCTTGTCTTCCAGTTTGGCGCTGATTTGCGAAATGACGACATCGGCAAGTTTAGAAGGGTCTTCGATCGAGGAGATGGTTCCGACCATCTCCAGATGTACTTTTTTGGTCATCTTCGCATAGGTTTCAAAAGATTCCCGTATGCTCCTCATGAGAGCTTCGATTTTGACATCTTCGGTATTACCGACTTCTTCGAGTTCGTCGGCACGGACCAAAAAATACTCATCGGAGGGAAGGTATTCGCGGATAATCCCTCTTTTTTTCCCCTCCACCAGAACCTTGACGGTGCCGTCCGGAAGGCGCAATAATTGAATGATGATTCCGATCGTCCCGACGCGATAGATCTCATCCTCGCCGGGATCGTCTTTCTGTGCGTTCTTCTGAGCCACCATGAAGATCTCTTTTTCATCCTTCATGGCGGACTCCAACGCGGCTATCGATCTCTCCCTTCCCACAAAAAGAGGAACAATCATGTGCGGGAAAACGACCACATCCCTGAGAGGCAGCAGAGGAATCTCCGTCGCAATCGAACTCCTTTCCCCCATTTTTTCATGATCAAACATCGTCATTGTTTCCCATTTCTACGGAAATCATGCAGTTTCCGACTTTTTTTCAAACAGAAGAATCGGGTTTTCCTTGTTCAACACGACCTCTTCACTGATAAGGCATTCCCTCACGTCGGGTGTAGAGGGCAGTTCATACATGATGTCGAGCATGGTGTTTTCCAGAATAGACCGCAGTCCTCTGGCACCCGATTTGCGTTCGATGGACAAAGCGGCAATGGTTTTGAGCGCACCATCCGTAAATTTCAATTTGACTCCTTCGAGTTCAAACAGTTTCTGATACTGCTTGACGATGGCATCTTTGGGCTCGACCAGGATTCGGACGAGGTCATCCTTCGACAGTTCGTTCAAGGATACAATGACGGGAAGTCGGCCGATAAACTCCGGAATCAAGCCGTACTTCAGAAGGTCTTCCGGATGCACCTCCTGAAGCAATTGATCAGACTTTTTGTTCTTTTTGCTGCGGATTTCGACCCCAAATCCCAGTGAGTTGAAGCCGGTCCTGCGGGCAATGATCTCGTCAAGGTCGTTGAACGCCCCGCCGCAGATGAACAGAATATTGGTTGTATCGACCTGAATGAATTCCTGCTGGGGATGCTTCCTTCCTCCCTTGGGAGGTATATTGGCGATGGTTCCTTCGATAATCTTCAGGAGCGCTTGCTGGACCCCCTCCCCCGATACATCTCGTGTAATCGACGGGTTTCCTGATTTTTTAGAGATCTTGTCGATTTCATCAATGTACACAATCCCCTTAGAGGCCTTTTCGACGTCATAATCCGCATTCTGCAGCAGGCTGAGGATAATATTTTCGACGTCTTCCCCCACATAACCTGCCTCGGTCAATGTGGTGGCATCTGCGATGGTGAAGGGAACATTCAATATTCGCGCAAGGGTTTTGGCCAGTAAGGTCTTGCCGGATCCGGTCGGGCCGATCAGCAGGATGTTGCTTTTGTGGATATCGACTCCATCCAAGTCAATACGGGAAAACAAACGACGGTAGTGGTTGTATACCGCGACGGAAAGAACTTTCTTCGATCTTTCCTGTCCGATGACATACTGATCAAGGAATTTAGCGATATTCTTCGGTTCCGGTATCCCTTTACGGTTTTCTTCCGGTCCTCCTTTTTCACTCTCTTCGGCTACGATGCACCTGCAGAGCTCAATGCATTCATCGCAGATATAGGCGGTGGGGCCCGCCACAAGTTTCATGACCTCGTTTTGACTCTTTCCGCAAAAGGAACAGAAAAGCGATCCTCTTCCGGCAGGTGTTTCTTTCCCTTTCCTTACCATTTGAACCTATCCTCTTTTGAATTGTATTCAAACCCGCTTGACGATAATCTCATCGACAATCCCATACTGCTTGGCCTGTTCTCCCGTCATATAATAATCCCTCTCGGTATCGGCCGTGATCTTATCCAGGGTTTGTCCGGTGATCTGTGCCAGAATCTGATTGAGTTCATCCTTCAATCGGAGGATCTCCCTTGCCTGAATATTGATGTCCGTGGCCTGGCCTTGGAAACCTCCCAGAGGCTGGTGAATCAATATACGCGAATGGGGCAGAGCGAAACGTTTTCCCTTCTCTCCTGCTGCCAGAAGAAGCGCGCCCATGCTTGCCGCCTGTCCCATGCAGACGGTACTGACGGCAGGTTTGATGTACTGCATGGTATCGTAAATGGCCATTCCCGAACTGACATGGCCCCCGGGGGTATTCAGGTAAAAAAAGATCTCCTTGTCCGGGTCCTCCGATTCCAGATAAAGCATTTGCGCGATGACGAGATTTGCAACTTCGTCATCGATTGACGTGCCGAGAAAAATGATGCGATCCCGGAGCAACCTGGAATAGATATCGAAAGCCCTCTCTCCGCGACCATCCTGCTCGACAACCATAGGGATCAAGCTCATTTTGACGCCTCCGGCATCTCTTTCGTTCCTTTCCCGGTCAGGGTGATGAGCGCCTTGGTCTCGAGAAATTCATAGGTTTTCCGGTTCAGGATCTCACTGCGAATCTCCTCCATCAAATTGTCCTTCTCCAATGATTTCTTTAATGTTTCATAATCCTGGGCTCTCTTTACGGCCATTTCCCGGATCTCGTTTTCCACCTCATCGTCTCCCGCAATCAGCCCCTCTTTACGCGCTATTCCCCTGAGAAGGAGAGCTGTCTTGACGATCTTGGTCGCTTCCTCCCGAAATTGATCATGAAGCTTAAAACTGAACTCAGCCGCCTTTTTCGGATCCATGCCGCCGGAAACCATTCGTCGCTGCATGTCCAACATCATGTAGTATATCTGTCGTTCGACAAAAGATTCAGGAACCTCGAAGGTGTTCTTTTCAAGAAGCCGATCACTGATCCGTCTCTGAGTCGCAGAGGCTATTTTTCGTATCTTTTCCGCTTCGAGGTTCTTCCGGACATCCGATTTCAAGTCTTCCAGGGATTCATAATGCTCAAAATTTTTGATGAACTTTTCATCGATCTCAGGAAGTATTTTAATCCGAATGGCCTTTACATGGACGTCAAATTCTACTTCCTTTCCCGCAAGGCGAGCTGTGGGGTATTGATCCGGAAACTTGACGACCACAGTTTTCCTCTCACCTTGCTTCAGGCCGACCAGTTGTTCCTCGAACCCAGGAACAAATGTTTTGGAACCTATTTCCAGCAGATAATCTTCGGACTGGAGTTCCTTGAGCCGTTCTCCCTCGAGAGAGCCCACAAAATCAAGGGTGACAAAATCGCCCTCGATGACCCCTCGCTCTTCATGGAGTTCGTCCATTGTAGCAAACATTTGACGCATTTCGTTCATTCTCGTTTCAAGGTCATCATCGGTCACCACCAGCTCTTCTTTTTCAAGATCCAGACCGAGATAGTCGACGGGATCTATGACCGGCTCAACTTCGACGGTCGCCGAAAAGGTGAAATTCTTGTCTGCTTCGATTCCTTTCTGTTCGATCTGCGGTTGCACAACCGCGGCAATCTCCTTTTCCTGCAGCGTTTCCCAGTAGTATCGGTTCACCAGATTGGAAACCGTCTCTTCTTCAGCCTCTTCCCGGTAATGCTTTTCGAGGATGCCTCGTGGAATTCTACCTGGTCTGAACCCCTTGATCCTGGCCTTTTTGCCGACCTTGCGGTACACGGCATCCAACTCGTTTTTGACATTTGTCCATGGGACGTCAAAAGACAATTTTTTCTTTACGGTGCTGATATCTTCAATTTGTACTGCGACACGGATGTCATTCAAGGCCCTATACTCCTTCTGTCGAATTTATATCCCGGACGAGCAACAGATTGGTGCGAGAGAGGGGAGTTGAACCCCTATCCGCTCAGGCGGGCTGGATCCTAAATCCAGTGCGTCTACCAATTCCGCCACTCTCGCATGGTCCATCGCCGATTTTTATAAACATTGAGCAGTCAATTGTCAACATTTGAAAAATATTAAAAAACCGCCTCTTCGGCGGTTTGCTTTTTTTGGTCGGGGCGAGTGGATTTGAACCACCGGCCCTCTGAACCCCATTCAGATACGCTACCAGACTGCGCCACGCCCCGACAAGAATTCTATGAGTCGTTTTTTACCATCAAATCGAAGGTCGTGTCAAGGACATTAAAAGACTTGATTTTGCAGGCGCCCATCGTTATAAATAGAGAAAATATGCAGGAAAAACAACGGGAGACGATGGGAAAAAATGACGCATAAACCCAGCCTGCTCATTTCTCTTGTGATGACGATTTTCTTTCTATTGGCCATGACATGCCGGGCAGACATCTATAAATACACCGATGCGGAAGGGGTCATCCATTTGACCAACGTACCTACAGACCCCGAGGTTCCCTACGTGTTAATTCTGAGGGAAAAGCGTGTGATTATTCAATTGAAGGGCGACATTTCCCCTTACGATCATATGATTTCCAGTGCAGCGGAAAAATATGGCGTGGATTCCGCCTTGGTCAAGGCGGTCATTAAAGCGGAATCAAACTTCAACCATCGGGCCGTTTCACCCGTCGGAGCCAAGGGGTTGATGCAACTCATGCCCTCTACGGCAGCGACTCTTCAGGTCAAGGACACCTTTCAACCTGAGAACAATATCGACGGCGGCGTTCGATACATCCGCTACCTGATGAATCTTTTCAACAACAACCTCCCTCTGGTTCTGGCCGCCTACAATGCCGGTGAAAATGCAGTGATCCGGTATAATAACCGCATCCCCCCCTATCCCGAAACGCAGACCTATGTAAGACGGGTGCTGAATTATTTTGACGGATACAGCAAGAAGAACGGCATTCCCTGAAGGATGGAGACAGATTTCAAATCTTTCCCAATGAACGCCCAATTACCAGATAACTTTTAAGACCTTCCAGTTTTTTCTCCTTGATTCCCGGGACGGCCGTGAGATCCGAAAGATCGTGGAAGGCGCCCTTTTGATTGCGCAGCAGAATAATCTGACCGGCCATTTTATCGCCGATACCCGGAATCAGGGTCAGATCCCGTTCCGAAGCGAGATTGAGATCCAGCGGCAAGCCCAATGCCAGTTTTTTGGAGGCGGCCATCTGTCCAATCTGAACCTCCCCCTGTGGCGAAACCGATAGCAGGGATCCCGCAGAAAGCCGAATGCCTCTGATCTGCGCACGGTCACCGGTTTCCGGAAATTCGGCAATTTGTCGGATCCTGTCGACGGTCGCCCCTTCGGGCACGAAATAAATCCCACTCCCTGCTCGATCTGTAGCAATTTCGATTGCCATCCATCCGGGCCCTTCATCCCCCCAGGGTAATGACGGCTCCTGTACATACGGATGTGTGCTGAACTGGGATGCCGTGTAAACAGCCAGGGAGACCATGAAAAGCACAAAGGCCCCCAGCCTCTGCGTTTCGGAAATCACCATTCAGGATCCCTTTTCCGGATGGAAAGCGTTGTGAAGCACCCTAACGGCAAGCTCGGTATACTTCTCCTCCACCACACAGGAAACCTTGATTTCGGAGGTGCTGATCATCATAATATTGATCCCCTCACGGGCAAGTGTTTCAAACATCCGCGCTGCTACCCCGGAATGGCTGATCATGCCGACACCAACGATGGATACTTTCGCCACATTGTCATCGATCTCCAACTTTTCTGCGCCGACCTCTTTTACGACATCGGAAATGATGCGCGTGGCTTCCCGGATATCCTTCCGTGAAACTGTAAAGGTGAGATCCGTATACCCCTGGATGCTCGCATTCTGGATGATCATGTCGACGATGATGTTGTGTTCCGAAAGGGGCATAAACAGGCGAGCCGCAACGCCCGGACTGTCCGGGACATGAACGACCGTGATTTTCGCCTGATCACGATCATAGGTAACGCCAGCCACAACCTCCTTCTCCATATCCTTCTCCTCCCTGCTGACCAAGGTTCCTCCTTCATCCTTGAAGGAGGATTTTACAACGATCGGCACATTGAATTTTTTGGCAAGTTCCACCGAACGGGACTGAAGAACTTTTGCCCCGGCCCGGGCCATTTCCAGCATTTCATCATAGGTAATTTTATCCAGCCTTCGTGCATTGCTGCAGATGTTCGGATCGGTTGTGTAAACGCCGTCCACATCTGTATAGATATGACAGGCGTCCGCCTTCAGCGCGGCTGCGAGGGCAACGGCACTTGTGTCGGACCCTCCCCGTCCAAGGGTGGTGATGTTGTTTCCCTGATCAATGCCCTGAAACCCGGCAACCACGGCTATCATCCCCTTCCTCAAACTGTCGCGAATCGACTCTGTATCGATGTTCACGATGCGCGCCTTACTGAATGCCTGATCCGTCAATATCCGGGCTTGAAACCCCAGAAAAGATTTCGCAGGATGCCCCATTCGGTTCAACATGATCGCAAGGAGGCTCACCGTCACCTGCTCACCCGTTGATATCAGGGAATCGTACTCCCTGGGGTCCGGTTCCGGCGCCGCTTTTTGAGCAAGTCGTATCAATCGGTCCGTCTCCCCCGCCATGGCCGACAACACCACAACCAATTCGTTTCCCTCCAGCTTCGACCGGATCACCCTTTTTGCCACATTTTCAATCCTGTCGATATCCCCGACGGAGGTTCCGCCGTACTTCTGGACCACAAGAGCCATCTGTTACCATCCTCCTCGTTTCAGCAGCTTCTCGCAAGAATCGATTCGGTTCTTGCGGTCGGAAATTTCGATCCGTCTTTCGTGCTCATCCAGATAGGTCATCACAACAAAGATCGAATCGTCCGGAAGAGCACCCAACACCTTTTCCGCCCATTCAACCACCACAACCCCATCCCCATACAGATACTCCTCCCATCCCATTTCGGCAAGATCCGAGCTTCCCGCCAGACGATAAACATCCAAGTGGTAAAGGTTCAGGCGTTGCCCGGGATATTCGTTGACCAGCGTAAAGGTCGGGGATGTGACAGCGTAGTGATCCGGAACACCGAGCCCGCTTGCAATTCCCTGCGTCAGACATGTCTTTCCCGTCCCCAACTCGCCGGTCAGTGCTATGAGGTCTCCAGCTTCGAGATCTTCCGCCAAAGCCTTGCCTATTCGGAAGGTTTCCTCAGGACTTCGCGATATCAAAACCATTATCGACCACCGGTCCGATGTTCCCTTAGGCCCGCAGGACGGCATCCGCCATGGAGGCTACCTTCTTCATCATCGCAACATCATGGACCCTCACGACCTGTGCCCCGTGAAGGATCGCTGCCGTGACCACCGCTGCAGTCCCCTCACTCCGATCCGCCGGAATTCCACCCGTGATCCTCCCAATAAAACCCTTGCGAGAAGGACCAACCACAATCGGTCTTTGCAAACACTTGAATTCCCGAAGGTGCTTGATGAGACGCCTATTGTCGTCGGCGGTTTTGCCGAAACCAAGCCCCGGGTCGATCATGATCCGCTCGGTGTTGATTCCCTGATTTACCGCGTGATCGATTCTCTTTTGCAGGAATCCGATGATCTCACCGCGAAGGGAACAGTACGCAAGGTTTCCATCCTGCATGGATTTCGGCGTTCCCCTCATGTGCATGAGTATGATCGCCGCCCCGGCATCGGCCACGACAGGGGCCATCCGGATGTCAAAGCCCATTGAAGTAACATCGTTTACAATCTCCGCACCCTCCTCCAGCGCCATTTGGGCTACGTCCGCCTTCATCGTATCAATCGAAAGCGGGAGATTGATTCGGGACGCAAGAGATCGAATGACGGGAATCACGCGCCGCTGTTCCTCCTCCAGAGGAACAGGATCCGATCCGGGACGGGTGGACTCGCCGCCGATGTCGATGATATCGGCCCCCTCTTCCGCCATACGGATGCCCTCTTCCACGGCCTGATCCACAGAGGGAAACCGGCCGCCATCCGAAAAGGAATCCGGCGTCACGTTGAGGATCCCCATGACCAACGTGCGTTCCCCAAGCAAGATTTCTCTACGGGATGTCTGAAACGGGAATGACACTGCAAAAACGTCCCTCAGGATATTTTTGATTCTTTCAGAAACCTGTCTCAATCCGAACGGCTGTACCGAAATTTTATCCGCAAATTTCAGCAACTGCTTATGCGTTCCCATCAGGATCACATCCGTCTGCGGGATGCTGCAGGCAATGGTTCCCTGCGCGACAGCCGCATCTCCCCCCAAAGAAAGCATCTCCTGCTTGATGATGTTGGCCGCTCCGCATTCCAGACCCTCCAGAATGATGTTCAAGTGAAACATCTTGGGGAGCATTGCCTGAATGCCATAAGGCTCCACCTTAACGCTTTTCAGCGCATCCAGCGCCTCTACCTCAGAGCCCACATGTAAATACCGGATTCGAATGTCATCCATATTCAAACGGACCGCCGGATCAAGGATTTTTGAAGATGGAATGTTAAAGGCCTTGTGCAGTTTCGGTTGTTTGACTACGGTTCCGGATTTGCCACTTCCTTCGGCCGAGCCATCCCGATCATCTCGTCCAATTCAGCGCCGTTCAGGACCTCTTTTTCCAGCAGCTCCGCTGCAATTCGATTCAAGAGATCCATATGGTCCGACAAGATCTTCTTCGCGTTTTCGTAAGCGGTTGTGACGATGCGGGATACTTCGGTATCGATCTTTTTTGCCGTTTCCTCGCTGTAATCCTTATGGGTGGCAAATTCACGTCCCAGGAAGATCTGCTCTTCCTTTTTTCCGTAGCTCAAAGGACCCATCTCATCGCTCATTCCCCACTCACAAACCATCTTGCGGGCGAGAGCCGTTGCTCGCTCGATGTCGTTGCCGGCGCCGGTGGTGAAATCCTTCAAGACCAATTCCTCCGCAGCTCGTCCGCCCAGCAGGATCATGATGTTGTTCAGAAGGTACTCCCTCGGATAGGAGTGCTTTTCGTCAACCGGCAATTGCTGTGTGAGGCCGAGCGCCAGCCCGCGGGGAATGATGGTCACCTTGTGGATCGGATCCGTTCCCGGAAGCATTCTGGCGACGAGCGCATGGCCCGTCTCGTGATAAGCCGTGTTTCTCTTTTCCGTATCGCTGATGACCATGCTCTTGCGCTCGGTGCCCATCATCACCTTGTCTTTGGCATACTCGAAATCGCTCATCGTCACCTTTTCCTTGTTGAAGCGGGCGGCATACAACACCGACTCGTTGACCAGGTTTTCGATATCGGCGCCGGAAAAGCCGGGTGTCCCGCGAGCGATCACGCTGAAATCCACGTCTGTTGCGAGAGGGGTTTTCCTTGCATGGACCTCCAGGATTTTTTCCCGCCCCTTGACATCCGGCAGCGGAACAACGACCTGCCGGTCGAAGCGTCCGGGACGGAGCAGGGCCGGATCGAGAACGTCGGGCCGGTTGGTCGCCGAGACAAGGATCACCCCTTCGTTCGATTCAAAACCGTCCATTTCCACAAGGAGTTGGTTCAGGGTTTGCTCCCTTTCGTCATGACCCCCCCCCAGACCCGCGCCGCGATGTCTTCCCACCGCATCGATCTCATCGATAAAGATGATGCAGGGGGCATTCTTTTTCCCTTGGGTAAAGAGGTCACGGACCCGGGATGCCCCGACGCCGACAAACATCTCGACGAAGTCGGACCCGCTGATGCTGAGAAAGGGCACATCGGCCTCTCCGGCGATCGCCCTTGCAAGCAGGGTCTTCCCTGTGCCGGGTTGTCCCACCAGCAGAAGACCTTTGGGGATCCGACCCCCCAAACGGGTATATTTTTTCGGGTCTCGCAGAAAGTCGATTACCTCTTGGAGTTCAGCCTTTGCCTCCTCAACACCGGCCACATCGGCGAATGTCACTTTTTTCGATTTGTCCGTCACCAGGCGGGCACGGCTTTTCCCGAAAGCCATTGCCTTGCCTCCGCCGCCCTGCATTTGCCTCATGAAGAAAATCCATACCCCGATGAGCAGAAGCATCGGAAGCCAGGAAACCAGAAGGGTCATATACCAAGGGGAGTCGTCTGCCGGCTTCGCGGAGATCCTCACCCCTTTTTCCTTCAGGAGGGCGATTGCACCGGCATCCTTGGGCGCGTAGGTCTTGAAAAAAGTCCCGTTGGTCAGACGTCCGGAGATGCTTTCCCCCTGGATGGTTACCTCCGCAACCTGGCCTTTGTCCACATTGCTCAAGAAATCACTGTAGATGATCTCCGTCTGTGCACTTTTTGGCTGATTGAAAAGATGGTAGACCATCACGAATACGAGGCTGATCACAAGCCACAATGCGATATTTTTCTGCAGAGGGTTCAATGGATTTTCTCCTTATCAACCGGAACGGCGAAATGGACGATCCATTTCGAACAGACCACCCGGAACTTGCGTTTTTCTCTTATAATATCGGTTCTTTTATTTCAAATGCTTTCTCACGACTTTATACCGACGGATCAGCCGGGAGGTTTGAGGATGATAGGACTTCGGCCCTCAATACGCGCCTCGTTCTTTCGGTCACCCGGACCCGTTCACTGATCCTTTCCCCGCCGATCCATACGATAGAAACCGCATCGACCAGAAGCGGGATTTCGCCGCGTTGCGGCGCCGGAATTTTACGATCGATGAAATATTCCTTCAATTTCTTCGTTCCGTCCGCGCCAAGCGGGTGAATCCGGTCACCCGGTCGAAAGCTTCTGAGGGTCAGGGGAAGGGCCAAACGATCATAATCCATGTAGGCGGTCTCCGGCCGATCGCTCATCTCCTCCAACGTGGGCTTTTCACTCCAATCCAAACGCACAATCCGGCCGATCTCTTTCAAATGAACTGTTGCGGGAATGTCCACCCCGTATTCAAATCGAATCTCCGTCTTTTTCTCCGGACCTCTTCCCGCAGCGCTTTGTTTTCTATTTTTTCGTATCCGGAGGATATCTCGCCCACGTTCGACGGTGACCCCAAAGGGCATATCCAAGAAGAGATATCGACAGTCTGTCCGACGGGCCAGGGACAGAACCGATTCGACATGACGGTAGGCGATGCCTTTTTGCGCGGATGAAGCGCTCTCCAACAGAAATTTTACGATACGCCCCTGAATGGCTTCATGAAGGGATTGGAAATCCGTAACGGGAAGGTTGATGTCGGGTGATCCCGGGACGATCTGCCACCCGTTGAGGATCCTCCGGACGACCTTACTCAGATAATCGTTTTCACGACGGATGATCTCGGCCGTTCGGCAAAGGGTTTCGACCAATCGGGGATTGTAACGCGATGCCACTTCGGGGATCAGTTCGTTTCGTATTCGATTCCGGAGAAACAGGGTGCTCCTGTTGGAACTGTCCGTCACATACGAAATTCCGCCGCGCCGGAGGTACTCGAGTATTTCAGATCTTCCCACACCCAGCAACGGGCGGATGATCCGGCCATCGCGAACCGGAAGGATTCCCCGGAGGCCCTCCATTCCGCTGCCACGCAGAAAATGGAGAAGGAGGGTTTCCGCCTGATCGTCTCGGTGATGCCCGATGGCGATCTTCACGGCTCCGCATTGCGAGGCTGTTTCCTGAAAAAAACGGTACCGTTCCTCTCGACCGATCTCCTCCAGTGAGCGGCTTTTCCCTCTTTTCAGTTCAAGGATATCCGCCCTCCGGCTAACACACGCAATCCCGATATCGGCGCACAGACGATGAACAAAAGACTCTTCCCGATCCGCTTCGTCTTTCCGGAGGCCATGATTCAGATGAGCCGCTGTCAGGCGCAGTTGATATTCGTCTCGCAAGCTTATCAGGATATGAAGGAGAGCCACCGAATCCGGACCCCCGGAGACGGCAACGACCAGATGATCTCCGCGGTTCAGCATGGAGTGTGTCTCGATGGACCTCCTGATTCGATTTAGCATGGCAGGCAAGGATCCCTCGAAAGGTCATTCAGTTGACCGGTCCATTCGGGCACAATCGTACCTGAAATTAAAAACATAAAGACAATGATGTGCGCCGGTCAATTCTGATTTGCCATTGCCCCGACAATGTGACGAACCATCTGACGACACACGCCGGTGTAAATCTCCGGCGGCAGCAAAAAATCCGGATAATTGGAATAGATCCCTTCTATGATTTCCTTCACGGTTTCTTCCATGGAATTCGTCCGGAAGTATATCGTTTCAATTTGCGACCTCATATCTGCAGCCTCAGCGATGCTTCCGGTGATGTAGTTTGCCGCATCCGTTCCAGTGACATAACCGTAATGATCGGCACAGAGGATCTTGACATCGAGTGATTGGAGTTTCTTGAGGCTGTTTTGATAGTGCGTATAATTCGAATTTCCCGACGCTACGATCCTATCCGCATATGGGATGCCTCCTCCATCCGAGGGGAACAGCGCTTGGATTTCCGGGCAATATGCAGAAATGGAACAGGAGGAGTGTCCGGGGGTTTCGATGACCCGGAGTGTGATCCCTCCGAGATCGATCATATCTCCTTCCGATACCGTAATCCCGGAGAGGTTGTTATGCCATTCCAGATCTTGACCGGCCAGGCAATATTTCATTCCCATTCTCTCAGCGACCATGCGGCTGAATGTGTTGATGGTATCGATCGCCTTCGGCATCTGAAGGATTTTCCACCCTTTCTCCGAAGCGATTATTTCAAGACGCTGACAACGGTGCCTGAAGAAGGGCACCAACCCGACATGATCGAAATGCGTATGGAGTATCAGCAGTTTCCCGATCCTTGTTTCATCGATTCCGAAGGTGTTCAACTGACTCTCGACCGTCGGCGCCAGGTAGCTCATCCCCCCGCTGATGATTAGGGACGAGGCGTTTCCCTCCAGCAGGTATACGCCCGATTCCTCCCGGCCGAGATACCAGAGATGATCATGGATTTTGCCCGCATTTCGGTGCCTCATTTGCCCCGCCTACTTTCCGTAGATCACGATATTGGCCACTGTCTTCAGCCTTTTGACGATTTGATCGAAAGCGGCCTGTCGTTTCTGGCTTTCAAGATAGGTTCTGATTTTTTTCTTGGCGTCTTCATCCAGCTTCTGGGTCGCTGGCGGTTGATGATCGATGACCTGGACAATATGAAAACCGAAGTCGGTCTCCACGATCGGACCGATGGCATTCTTCTCCTGGGAAAAGGCAGCGTCTTCGAATGCCTTGACCATCTGTCCGCGGGTGAAGGTTCCCAGGTCTCCGCCGTTTTCTTTGCTCGGACAATCGGAATTTTTTGCGGCCAGATCGGCAAAATCCGCACCCTTCTGCAGTTTTCCACGCAAATCTTCCGCCTTTGCCTTCTTGTCCGTCAATGATTTTTCGTTGTCTTCCGGACTCTTGGATATGAGAATATGTCGCGCGTGAACCGTTTCGGGTTTTTTGAACTTATCCAGGTTCTTCTCATAAAATTCGCCTATCTCTTTTTCGTCGACCTTGCCCTTTCCCCCCAACTCCTGTTCGACCAGTTTGTTGATCCTGATGTTGAGGGCAATCTCGCCCTTCATCTTTGCCAGATCGATTTTATTCATCTTGACGAGATCATCCAACGTCATTCCGGGCGGCATTTGGGACTTCATCCCATCCAGAATTTTCTCGACTTCACGGTCGGTGACGGTCACATTTTTGGCTTTGACTTCCTTGGAGAGTAGCGTACGCAGAACAAAGTCATCCACCAGACTCTTACGGATTTCAGCCCTGGCCTGTTCAAGTTTGTCCGGGGAGATCTCGTCTTTGAACGCGTCCATCCTTTTCTTTATATCGGCATCCAACTGGGCATTGGTCATTTTGACCCCGTCCACTTCCACGGCCACACCGGCCGGATCTCCGGTTTTCGGAGCTTCGCCCTCCTCCTTGCCCGATCCCGAAGGGGCTGCTTTTGTCTCCTCGATTTCAGTCGGGCTCGAAGCCATAACCGGTTTGGCCGTTTCGGCCTTTTTGTCCCCGCAACCGGCAAGGCCGCTGAAGATCAATGAAAAAGCTGCCATGATGAATAGAATTCTTCCCGTTTTTTGAATCACAATCGATCCTCCCATGAATAAATTTACCCGCATCATCTCGTTGCCGATTCTCTATTTTGAAATAAAGAAGGGGGGAAATGTGCAAATTGATGTGAGACTATATGCAAAAGTCCTGGTTGCGTCAAGAAAGATGGTTGTGACAGAAAGATGGTTGTGACGTGCGAGAGACTGAAATCATCTATCGGGATCATCATATGAAAAGCAGGCCTGTCATTGAGTGGAGATGAGATCATGATAAGTCCGGAGCATTTCGATACAGTTTACGAGTGGGGAAAATGGGTCCTAAGTTCCCTTAAAATACGAAACGGCAGATCCGGCTCCGCTGATTCTTGTGGGATATTTTCAATCATAGGGATCCTTCTCCCCGTTTTCTGGAGAAGAGCCTTGACACCTTCCAACATGCCGACAGGGGCAAATGCGGTGCGGCTGAGGTGGTGAACCAGTCTCAACGTCTTCAGGCCGTCAAACCAGACATGGAACTGATGTCGAAGATGCTCGGCATCCGGGCAGTTTCTGCAAATGAACGGCCAGTCGATCGAGAAACGTGAAAGGTCGAGGTAACCCTTCAGACCGGGATGGATTTTGCGTGCGGCCTCAAGGATTTGCCCAGAATCCCTGTAGGGATCTGCATCCATTTCGGCCAGCCAATCACGCAGAATAGTGAAGATATCGGCATGATAGAGTCGATATTCGTCGGTCTCCCCGTTGATGAACCGTACCATGCTCCGACCGGTCCCGAAAGGCACTCTTGTGGACAGCCGCGGCGAAGGATACACGGTTGTGGTGCTGACAGTGCCGATTCTGCCGATCTTTGCCAGTTTGTTGAGAAAATGGAAATCCTCCGCCGCCGTTCGCCGGTTCATCCCGCGGACATCCACATAGGCCCGTGCCGTACAGGCCATCGTCGACCCGATGGAATGAAAGGCATAGGGCGAACCGGTGAACGAAAGACCAATCACGTAGGCTCGCAGAAAAACCTCATAACGGCAGATTGCAGTGTGAAGCCGATATTCAAGAGGCTTTTGATGGGCGTATTTTACGACGGCAGCCGGATCGCGCGTATCATGGAAATGACGGCTGAGCGCTTCAAGATAGTTGGGTTCGACCAGCGTATCGGCGTCGAGACAGAAAATCTCCCCCCGGTGCAATCCTTCTCTTTCAAAAAGCGTCAGTGCGGCATCCATACCGATCTTCCTTGCCGCTCCTACACCGCCATCCCGTTCGGGAATTTCCAGGCCCGGAGATGAGGCATCGACAAAGCCGAACCGTAGATCGCTGCGGATGATTCTTTCAAAGTCGCACCGCGCCTCTACGGCGGGGAGCAGAGGCATGGCCCCGTGGAGCAGATCCCAAAGCATCGACAGCGTCTTTTGATTGTCACAGAACGCTTCAGGCGTTGTCATCTGCGGCGGGTGGTTGTTCACGACACACAGAATCAGGGTACTTCTGAGGAGATCCGGGCGGTTTTCCGAAATATGGGCGAGGGTTTTGAAGAGGGATGCACTTTCTGCCAGGACCGGGATCACGACAACCCTTTCGATTCCTTCCTCGGAACGCATTCGGATGGGTCGACTTTGCCGGACGGCATAACATCGTAGGTAACGACCCATTTTCGAAGAAAGGTTCATTCGGAATCCATGATCAACCGAAAGGCCGCCTCTTCATCGGGGCCGTCCATCCAATGGATCGGTACGCCTTTTTTCCCCATCCCCCGAAACCAGGTATCCTGGCGCTTCGCAAACTGGCGTATCCGGGTGTTCAAGATCTGAAACATCTCTTCATGTGAGATTTTATGCTGAAGGTAACGGCTGATGTATCGGTACTCCAGGCCGAAGGATTCGAGTCTTTCCCAGTTGACGCCGCGGTCGTGAAGGTGCTTCACCTCATCGATCATCCCGGCTTGCAGACGGGTTTGCAGGCGAAGCGTGATCTTCCGGCGCAGCTCCTCCCGTTCAAGGCAAATGCCGATCACCAGCGGCTCAATCTGAATCGACGGCAGCGCGGCCGTCGGATGATCCCTGGAAAATTCGGCAATTTCGATCGCACGGATCAGCCTTTCGCGTTCCAAAAGGTCCGTCGAATTGTGCGCATCCCTTTGTATCGAAAGGAAATATCTGCGAAGGGATTCCATATCATAGCCGGTCAACCTTTCCCGAAGGGAGGCATTCAGCGGTACCGGCGCCATCCGGTATCCCCGAAGGACAGAATCCAGATAGAGCCCCGTTCCTCCGACCAGAAACGGCATCTTTCCCCGTGCGGAAATGTCGCGAAAGCAATCGATAAACCGCTGCTGAAAGGCAAATACGCTGAATTCTTCCGTGGGATCACAGATGTCGATCAGGTGAAAAGGAACGGCATCTCCATTGCAGCCGTATTCGGAAAGATCCTTCCCCGTTCCCAGATCCATTCCGCGATAGACCTGACGGGAATCCGCCGAAATGATTTCACCGCCGATCTTTCGTGCCAGTCGGACGGCAAGGGCCGTTTTCCCGGACGCGGTCGGCCCCAGGACGGCAATCAGATTCCAATGTTTGCAGAACCGACCCCCTGACTGCCCTTCACGACCCATGACTTTCCCCTTTTTTAAAGGCCGCGGATGACGGATGACCATTTGCACATACATCGGATTCCGGGGATTTAGATTCGAATAGATAAAAAAATGTCCCGGCCGCTTTCGTCGGCCGGGACTGTTGGTTTAGAGAGTTTACCCTATAATGGCTGAACGTTTACCGCTGCAGGCCCTTTTTTCCCCTGCTCGATGTCAAAGCGAATTCTCTGACCTTCGTAAAGAGTCTTGAAGCCTTCGCCTTGAATGGCGCTGAAATGCACAAAGACATCACCGCCCTCATCATTTTCGATAAAGCCAAACCCTTTCTTCTCGTTGAACCATTTTACTTTTCCTTCTGCCAAAGCTTTGCACCCCCCTTTCCTGAATTTGTTCGACCGCCTTTCCCATCCATATAGAAAAAAACCACCCACTTTCAGGAGTAACTCCTGAAACGGAGGTGGCATCATTGTCTGCAAGATACAAACACCCGATCTTCCCTGCTCCGCCCACATCTTTCATGGATGAATCCCAGCGACGACGACGCTTTGCGAACGGATGGGTGTGTCCCTAACACCCCTTTTTTGAAAAATCAAGTTTTTTTTACGGTCCATTTTCAAGGATTCTTCATCGAATTTTTACCGGTTTGCCTGTTTGATATCAGGAAAACCTCGCCTGTTGATGCTTTCCTCCCGTTTGCGAAAAGCTGTCCGACAGATGGCAGGAGACCCAATGCCCCGGATCCATTTCTTTCCAAGCCGGTTTCCGCTGCTCGCAGATTTCCATCCGTAAAGGGCAACGCGTGTGGAAAGTGCAACCCGGCGGGGGGGCCGCCGGCGACGGTATCTCTCCGGACAAGACGGTGCGTGCAGACTTGCGGAGGAGATCCATGCCGGGAACGGCGGTCAAAAGGGCGCGCGTATATGGATGAAGAGGATTTTCACAGACCTGTTCCGTGCCTCCGAGCTCGACGATTCGACCGAGATACATGACGGCAATCCGGTCGCTCATATGCCGCACGACCGCAAGGTCGTGCGTGATGAATAGATAAGTCAAAGCGAATTTTTGTTGAAGTCGTTTCAAAAGATTCAGGATCTGCGCCCGAATGGACACATCCAGCGCCGAGACCGGTTCGTCGGCGATGATGAGCCTGGGGTTGAGGATCAGCGCACGGGCAATCCCGATCCTCTGCCTCTGCCCTCCACTGAATTCGTGTGGATAGCGCGTCAATTGCCCCTCGTCCAAACCCACCACGGATATCAGTTCCCGCAGTCTTTTAATCCCTTCTTTCTTTTCCTGGGGGTGGTGGATGAGCCACGGTTCTTCAATGATTCCTCTTGTCGTCTTTCTCGGGTTGAGGGACGAGGAGGGGTCCTGGAAGATCATCTGAACTTTTTGGCGGTATTCCGTAAGTGCCCTGCCCTTCCGAACCGGCACTTCGACCCCCTCGAACCGGATCACCCCGGCGGTCGGCTCTTCCAGGCGCATGATCATCTTGGCCAAGGTCGATTTCCCGCAACCGGATTCGCCGACCAGACCGAGCGTCTCTCCACGACGGATTTGCAGGGACAGGCCATCCACCGCCTGGATCAAGACGGACCGTCGTGAGAGAAATCCCGTCTGCAGGGCATAATGCTTTTTCAGTTCGCGGACGTCGAGCAGGATATCGTTCATCGGTTCTTCCCGTACAGCCAGCAACGACAATCGTGCCCGGCGACAATCTCCTCGAGGCCGGGAGCCTCCTTCCGGCAGATCGCAAAGACGTCAGGACAGCGGTCCTGAAAACGACATGCCGAAGGGAGACAATCCAGCGGCGGGATGGACCCGGGAATGGTCTGTAAAAAAACATCCTTTCCAACCGGTCCATTCATCCGCGGGATTGAGTTCATCAAACCCCGGGTATAGGGATGAAGCGGGTTTGAAAAAATATCCCGAACGGAACCCTGTTCGACGATCTGGCCGGCATACATCACGGCCATGGTCTCAGCCGCTTCGGCGACAACACCCAAGTCGTGCGTGATCAGAACCACAGCTGCGCCCGTTTCCTCACGCAGGCAACCGATCAGTTCGATCATCTGCGCCTGGATGGTCACGTCGAGCGCGGTCGTCGGCTCGTCCGCCAACATCACACGCGGCCGGCAGGACAGGGCAATGGCGATCATCACGCGCTGTCTCATGCCGCCGCTCATCTGATGCGGGTAATCCATCGCGCGTCTTTCCGGAGAAGGGATTCCGACCATTCTCAGCATCTCCACGCTCTGCCGCAGTGCGTCATTACGGTTCATCCGTTGGTGGAGACGGAATACCTCGGCAATCTGTTCCCCGACCCGAAACACAGGGTTGAGGGAGGTCATCGGTTCCTGAAAAATCATGGAGATCTCTTTCCCCCGCACCCGCCGCATCTCCTCGATCGGTAGGGTCAGAAGATCGCGACCATTCAACATAACGGATCCGCCAAAGATCCGGCCCGGCGGCATCGGGAGAAGCCTCAGGATGGAGAGGGCCAGAACCGTTTTGCCGCAGCCGGACTCTCCGACCACAGCCACGGTCCTTCCCGCGTTCACGGAGAGATCGACCCCGTCGACTGCCCGAACAATGCCCCGTTCCGTTTCAAAATACGTGCGGAGATCACGGACTTTAAGAATGGCTTCCATTTCGGACCTTTTGTCCGCCGCTCGTTTGATTCCCTATCGTATGATACCAGTTCCGCAGAAACTGGATCAGCAACCGGACACCCACCCCCGAGGCTCCTTTGGGAATATACGGTTTTTCATTGGTGAGCCAGGCGGGTCCGGCAATGTCCAGATGAACCCAGGAATACCCGCCGGTAAACTTGCTCAGCAGTGCGGCTGCCGTGATGGCCCCTGCCGGTCTGCCGCCGGAATTTTTGTAATCGGCGGCGTCGCTCTTGATCTGTTCATGATACTCATCCCATATCGGGAGCTCCCAGACCTTTTCCCCGGTGAAATCGGCCGCCTCGCGGATCTCCTTTTTCAGTTCGTCGTCGTTTCCCATCATTCCGATCACATGATCCCCCAGGGCCACAACGCACGCGCTCGTAAGGGTAGCCAAATCGATGATCGCGGCAGGCTTGAAGTTCCCGGCATAGGTCAGGGCATCCGCGAGAATCAGTCGCCCCTCTGCGTCTGTGGATACGATTTCGATCGTCTGACCGGACATCGTCTTGAGGATGTCTCCCGGTTTATAGGCTTTTCCTCCCGGCAGGTTTTCCGTTGCCGGTACGATTCCGACCAGGTTCACCGGCAGGCCGAGCTCTGCGGCGGCGCGGACGGTGGCGATTACGGCCGCTCCACCGGCCATGTCCGTCTTCATCTCGTCCATCTTGTCCGAAGGCTTGATGGAGATTCCGCCGCTGTCGAACGTAATCCCCTTGCCGACCAAGGCTACGAATGGGCTTGATTTTTTCCCTCCCCGGTATTCAAGGACGATAAACTGGGGCGGTTCGTCGCTGCCCCGGGAAACGCCCAACAGCGCATTCATGCCGAGTTCCTGCATCTGTGTTGCATCGAGTACCGTACAGCGGATGTTTTTACCCCGGGCGCTCTCCCTGGCCTCGTTGGCCAGATCCGAAGGGGTCATTTCATTGGATGGCGCGGAAACGAGATCCCGGGCAAACGTGGTTGCCGACGCAATGATTTCAGCGGTTCTGGCTGCCGTTCGGATGAGTTTGTAGGATGCATCGTCCTGCTCCAGGATCGTAAATCCTGTCACCTCGCAGTCCTGATCCCGATTCTGCGTCTTAAAGGGCAAGAATCGGTATAGACCCAGAATAACGCCTTCTACAACCGCTTCGGCCATTCGTTCGACGGATAGGTCGGTACCCACGATGTGGAGTGAGGTGGAGAATTCAGTTATGCCGATCGAGCGGATCTGCTGTGCGGCCCGGGCATAGGACCCCCGCAACCGATCGATCGAAAAATCGAGCCTTTTTCCCAACCCCACAAGAAGGATTCTCTTTACCGTCTGCCCCAATGTATAAAGCAGGGCAGTCTGGTTCGGCCGCCCCTGAAAATCGCCCATTCGGATGATCTCTTCGATCCGGGAGCAGCTCTCTTTGTCTAAGATGGCTGAGGCCTGATCCGGTCCGGATTCACCTTCAAAAAGGGCGACCACGGCTGCCCCGGTGGCATGTTCCTTCAAGATACCTTTTCTGATCTGGATTTTCATCTCCGCCTCCCAGTGGTGCATGGTATGGAATCAGTTTCTTTGAAAGATTTGTTGCATCGGCTTTTGTAAAAGGCATGACTATGCCAAAACATCCATTTGTCGACCGCGGATAAAAACGAGTCCATCAGCCGTTATGCAATAAAAAAGGGGGCGAGCCGATGACTGCTGCCCCCTTTGCGGTCTGGAGGCGGCATCCGGATTTGAACCGGAGAATAACGGTTTTGCAGACCGCTGCCTTAGCCACTTGGCTATGCCGCCAATGAAGAATATATGGAGCGGGCGAACGGATTTGAACCGTCGACGTCCACCTTGGCAAGGTGGCACTCTACCACTGAGTTACGCCCGCCCAGCTTTTGATGGGGCGTGATCATAACAAAACAAAACTGTTTGTCAACAACAAAAAACTTGCCCCGGCGAGCCGCCGGAAAATCCCGCCAGTGTTCATGTATTCTACATTATTTCGATAAGATACACTTGTATATTTCCGAACCGGGATCGGGATCGATCGAGAAGGCTCAGGTTTTGGGCCGGATGCTGCTCCGATAAAATTTAAGGAAATAGTCGACGCCGGAGATCAGGGTGAGGAGCAGGGCGAGATAGAGAATGACCGTACCGACCGCATGCGCATCGATACCGAAAAAAGGGTAATGAATCATCAGTGCCGAAACGGCAAAGATCTGACAAAGTGTTTTTCGCTTTCCCATCGGACTGGCTTGGATGATCATCCCCTCGGCGGAGGCGATGTTCCTGATGCCGTCCACGGCAAAATCCCGGATGATGATGACGGTGACGATCCAGGCGGGGATGCGACCGATGGGGATCATCAGGATCATTGCCGTATTGACAATCAGTTTATCGGCGATCGGATCGAGAAACTTTCCCATGGTGGTTACGATCCGGTATCTTCTGGCAATGTATCCGTCGAGCAGATCGGTTAGGGAAGCGGCAATGAAAAGGGTTGCGATGACGAGACTGGCCCGCGGTCCCGGTGAAAGAAGCAGGCAAAAAAGCACGGGAATGACGCCGAGCCGGATTAGAGAAATCGTATTGGGGAGGTTATAGATTTCCTTCTTTCCCTCGGGAATCGGCAAGCGGTCGAACAACCGTTTCATATAATCGATCATCCCGGGGCCCTCTTTCTATCTCGCCTTTCGAAACTGCTCCAGACATTTCCGGGAGCAGAAATAGACCTTCTTCCCGTCGATCTCCGTGACCACGGCTTGGCTCATGGGAACGTATGCATGGCACTGGGGATCTTCCACCAGCTCTTCACCCTGCTCCGATGTCCGGATCTCCGCAGGGTTGGATTTTGCGCCGATCGATGAAGAGCCTTTTCGGATCAGCTTGAATAGAAAATAAATTACGACGATGCCGATGATCAGTTTAAATATCATTTCTCGATGTTCCCTCGTCCCGTTTGCCCGCGGCAGCAAGGATCGGCGGTTCTGAATTTACGTCTTCTTCCATGGCGATTCGCTCGACGATACGGCTATCCGTAAGGCGGTCCAGAAGACCTTTCATGGAAATGCCATACGCCGGATGAACCGTATAGGAGGCGATCTCACAGAGCGGTTCAAGAACGAAACGCCGTCGGTGCAGCTCCGGGTGCGGAATCACCAGACCCTCTTCGTTGACCACCAGTTGGCCGTAGAGCAGAATGTCCAGGTCGATCTCCCTCGGTCCCCAACGCGGCCCCGGTCTCCTCTCCATCAGAGCTTCAATGGATTTCAACGCCCGCAGAAGATCCCAGGGGAGCAGTGTCGTTCGGATTTCCGAAACAGCGTTTACGTACCATGCCTGATCCTTGGGTCCGATCGGTTCGGTCCGGTACAGGGAGGAATTTCGCAGGACGTGAATACCCCGAACATTTGCAAGGTGGACGATTGCCTTTCGGCACTGTTCGACCGCATCTCCTATGTTCGCGCCGATGCCGATAAACGCAACAGCCCCTTCCAAACCCTCTCCGGACGACGCATGGGATGTCATTTGCCCCGCCCTTTACCCTTTCAACCCCAGCACGTCTTGCATGTCATAGAGGCCGTTTTTTTTCTGAACGAGCCACAGGGCCGCCCGTATTGCCCCTCGGGCGAAATTGTCCCGACTGTGCGCGCGATGGATGAATTCCAGCCTCTCTCCCGTCCCGCCGAAGATCACCGTATGTTCCCCGATGATGTCCCCGGCTCGGACGGCCTGAATGCCGATCTCCTCCTTCGTCCGTTCACCGACCATTCCCTGGCGGCTGTAAACGCCGGCCTTCTCGAGGTTGCGTCCGAGACGGCCAGCGATGACCTGTGCCATCTTCAGTGCCGTGCCGCTTGGTGCATCTTTCTTGAGATGATGATGGGCTTCCACAATCTCCACATCATAATCATCCCCAAGGATGGCCGAAACGTCCGCCAGGACTTTGAGCAGGACATTCACGCCGACACTCATGTTCGGGGTCAGGACGCAGCGGACGGCTGAGGCCAATCCCCGGGCGATTTCCATCTCCTGCTGTGTAAAGCCGGTGCTGCCGATCACGATCGCCTTTCCCGCAGCCGCAGCAATCTTGAGATGGATCAGCGAGGCCTCGTGGGAGGTGAAATCGATGACCACATCCGCATGGTCGATGCAGCCGGCCAGAGAATCGCCGATCCGGATTCCCGTCCGGCCGATTCCC
Organism: Syntrophales bacterium; assembly: GCA_034677965.1. Taxonomy (GTDB): domain Bacteria; phylum Desulfobacterota; class Syntrophia; order Syntrophales; family UBA5619; genus UBA5619. The sequence continues at coordinate 23,050 of JAXDCM010000053.1, read as the reverse complement.
GGATTTTCTCCGGCGTCCCGGCCGACGGCCGGATGATCGGGATGTTCCAAAGCCCCTGCAAGTTCAATCCCTTCCGTCTGAGCAATGAGGCTGATGAGCCTGCCCCCCATCCGGCCCGCGGCGCCCGTCACAATGGCCTTGATCATCTTCGATCTCCTCTGCAAACTATATTAAACCGTATCGCTGCATTTCTTTCTTGAGGATGGCCTCGTTCTTTTCCCCCATGCGGCAAAGCGGAAGGCGCAGCTCATAGGTGATCTTTCCCATCATCGCAAGTGCCGCCTTCACGGGAATGGGGTTCGTTTCCAGGAAAAGGGCGTCGATCAGCGGACTCATCTTGTGATGAAGCATCCTTGCCTTCGAAAGGTCTCCGGCCGTAAAGGAATCGACCATCTCGGCCATGTCGCGCGGTGCAACGTTGGAAATGACCGAAATGACTCCGGCGCCGCCGATGGCCATCAGGGCGAGGGTGAAAATATCGTCCCCGGAAAGGACGGAAAAATCGGGACCGCACAGTCGGACCACGTCACTCATTTGCTTCAGCGAGCCCGAAGCCTCCTTGACGCCGACGATGTTCGGGATCTCGGCCAGTCTGGCCAGGGTTTCCGTCTGAAGATTCGTTCCCGTACGTCCGGGGATGTTGTAGATCACGATCGGGATCGGGACCTCTTCCGCGATGGCCCGATAATGTCTATAGAGACCTTCCTGGGTCGGGCGGTTGTAATAGGGGCAGACCATCAGCGCCGCATCCGCCCCGGCTTTCCAGGCATGTTTCGTCAGACGGACAGCCTCCGCCGTGCTGTTGGAACCGGTTCCGGCAATCACCGGCACCCGTTTGTTGACCGCCTCCACCGTCACCTCGATCACCCGGTCATGCTCTTCATGGGAAAGGGTCGTCGATTCACCCGTCGTGCCACAGGGAGAAATGCCGTCCGTCCCGTTGGCGATCTGCTCATCGATCAGGCGGCGCAGCGCCTCCTCATCGACTTTCCCATCCTTGAACGGCGTCACGATAGCAACAATAGCGCCTCTGATCATAAAGCCTCCTTGTGAAATCACTTCTTCATGAAGTCGGGGATTTTTTCTCCGTGGATCAAATCTTCATAGCTCTCCCGCTGCCGAATCACATCCCAGCAGTCATCCCGGACCAGAATTTCCGGCACCCGGGGACGGGAATTGTAGTTGGAAGACATCGCAAATCCGTATGCACCGGCGCTCATCACCGCGAGGATTTCGCCTCGATCCGGGGCCGGTATGCATCGCTCCTTTGCCAGAAAATCGCCCGATTCACAAATCGGGCCGACCACATCCGCAACAATCTCTTTCCTGTTCCGCTGAATCACCGGCAGGATCTGATGGTAGGAACCATAGAGACTGGGCCGGATCAGGTCGTTCATTCCCGCATCGACGATCAGGAATCTCTTTCCCTCGTTCTCTTTGGTATAGAGAACACGGGTCACGAGAATGCCGGCATTGCCGACGATCACCCGGCCGGGTTCGAAGATGAATGTGCAGTCCAGATCTCGAGATGCATCGATGATTGCCCGGGCATACTCCGATGGTTGAGGAGGGGTTTCCCGGTCGTAGGTGATTCCCAAGCCCCCCCCAAGATCGAGGTAGCGGACCGAAATCCCCTCGGAGCGAAGTTGTCGGATCAGTTCCTTCAGACGTTTGAGAGCATCTATGAAGGGCGACACCTTCGTAACCTGTGAGCCGATATGACAGCTTACCCCCTTGATGTCCAGATGCTTCAGAGCGTCGGCATTCCGGTATGCGGTGATGGCCGCCTCGATGTCGATTCCGAATTTGTTCTCTTTAAGTCCCGTGGAAATGTGCGGATGTGTTTGAGGGTCGACGTCCGGGTTGACCCGCAGGCCGACCCCCGCACGGACGCCCATCATTTCTGCGCGTCGATTGATCGACTCCAACTCCTGAACCGATTCGACATTGAACATCAGGATGCCCGTCTTCAGGGCATAGTCAATCTCATCGTCCCGCTTGCCCACTCCGGAATAGACCACCTTCCCGGGATCTACACCGGCTTTCAGTGCGCGGTAGAGCTCGCCTCCGGAGACGATGTCGATACCGCCCCCTTCGCGAGCAAACAGGTGAAGGATCGACGTGTTCGGATTGGATTTCGCCGAAAAACAGACAATATGGGGAATCTCCTCAAACGCCGAGTCAAAAACCCGGTAGTGGTGCCTAAGTGTCCGATGACTGTATAGATAGAAGGGCGTTCCCACCTCCCGGGCGATCTGTTCCACGGGGATCTCTTCGCAAAAGAGAGCCTGATCGCGATATTGAAAGTAATTCATGAAGTCTTTCTCTTTTGTCTCATGTATAAATCGGGGTTCAGCGCTTCTCGCGAATGAGTTGCGCCGGCTTGGACACCCCTCCGCATTGACCTTGCGAATCGCATACCGACACCTGATAGGAATAAAAATGCCCCTCTTTGACTGCGATATCGGTGTAACGGAATTGCGAGGCCCCCTCCCGCACCAGAAGTGCATCTCCTGTTTTCAACACCACAAGGATGCGGTAGTCCTGAGGGCATCCGGGACATGCCTCGGATGCCGGCGTTTCACTCCGAAGAATCCGGAAGCCTTCGGTGCGCACATCCGTTCCGGGCAGGGACCAGCGGAGAAGCATCCCCTCCGGAATGGATGCAACAGTAAGATCGGCGATCCGCTGCTGTTCCGGTTTCGCCTTCAATCGAGGCGGAATAGGATCCCCCTTTTTCCCGCAAGCCGGAACCACCAGCAGCGCCACCAGAAGCCCAACCAGAACCCCCCGAACATGCCATCTGTTTTTCATTGTCCTTCGATCTCCGCAATCCGCTTGCGAACGGTCTGTTCCGCCGTCCCGCCTTTGACCTTCCGGGCATTGACCGACTGACGAATGGTCAGACACCGCAAGACATCTTTCTCAAACGCCCTGTGAAATCTCCTGAAATCCCGAACGGTCAGCTCCTTCAGTCGCTTTCCGTTCCGTATGCAATGCGAAACGATTTGTCCGACAATCCCGTGCGCCTCTCGGAACGGCACCCCTTTCAGGACCAGATATTCCGCCAGATCCGTTGCCGTGGAGAATCCTCCACCCGCCCCCGTCTCCATCCGCTCATGGTTGAAATGAAGATGGCCGATCATCTTGGTCAGGATTTCCAGGGAAGCCTTAACGGTATCGACCGTGTCGAACAGAGGTTCTTTGTCCTCCTGAAGATCACGGTTGTAGGTCATGGGCAAGCCTTTCATGAGCGTCAGCAGCGCAACAAGGTTCCCATAAACGCGACCCGTTTTTCCGCGAATCAGTTCGGCCACGTCGGGATTCTTCTTTTGGGGCATGATGCTGCTCCCCGTCGTGAACGCGTCGCTGATCTCCACATATCCGAACTCATCGGTGGACCACAGGATCAGATCCTCGCAGAAGCGGCTCAAGTGCATCATCATGAGAGAAGAGTCAAAGATAAACTCCGTCACAAAATCCCGGTCGGAAACCGAATCCATGCTGTTTTCGGTTACGCAGGGAAAATGGAGCAGTCGGGCGACGTGGTTCCGATCGATGGGTAGGCCGGTCCCTGCAAGGGCTGCCGCGCCCAGCGGCATGACGTTCACCCGTTTCAGGCAATCCCGTAAACGCGCCTCATCACGGTCTAACATCTCCCGGAAAGCCAGCAGGTAATGGGACAGCAACACCGGCTGCGCCTTCTGCATGTGGGTGTATCCCGGCACAATCGACCCCATCGCCCCTTTGGCCGCACGGACGAATTCGCCTTTCAAGGCTGCAAGAAGTCCGATGACCCGTCCGATTTCCTCCCGAAGATAGAGACGCATGTCAAGGGCGATCTGGTCGTTTCGGCTTCGTCCCGTATGCAGTTTCCCTCCGGCCTCTCCGATTCGTTCAATCAGGGCCTTTTCGACGGTCATGTGGATGTCTTCGTCGTCGGGATGAAAAATGAAGGTTCCCTTCTCGATCTCGGCCAGGATTTGTCGGAGGCCCTTGTGGATCGCTTCGGCTTCGGCCTTCGTGAAGATACCCTGCCTGGCCAGCATTCTTGCGTGCGCCTCGCTCCCCTGGATGTCATACCGGTAGAGCCGACGATCATATTGGATGGACGAAGTAAAGTCCTCGACAGCGCGATCCGTCGGCTCGCTGAACCGCCCGCCCCAGGGTTTTTCACTTTTCTTCATGGCGTTTTCCGTCAGTCCAACCCATCGCGAGGAACCGTTCCGCGAAGGTTTCTCCTCCGTCGTTTTTCGAATAGGAAAGACCCTTCCTCCGTAAGCTATCTCTGTGCATTGATCATCGCCAGGATCCGCAGCCGAAGCGCATTCAAGCGTATGAAGCCGGTTGCATCCTTCTGATCGTACACCTGATCCTTCTCGAAGGTTGCAAAGTCCTCGCTGTACAGGGAGAACGGAGATTTTCTTCCAACCACCATGCAATTCCCTTTGTAGAGTTTCAGGCGTGCGGTTCCGGTCACCCGTTCCTGGGTGGCATCGATGAACTTCTGGAGAGCGTCCATCTCCGGGGCGTACCAAAAGCCGTTGTAGGCAAGCTGGGCATATTTGGGGATCATGGAATCTCTCATCAGCATCACCTCGCGGTCCATCGTAATCGATTCGACGGCCCGATGAGCAGCCCACAGCACCGTCCCGCCCGGGGTTTCGTATACACCGCGCGACTTCATTCCGACAAAACGGTTTTCAACCATGTCTACGCGGCCGACCCCGTTTGCCCCGGCGATGGCATTGAGCCGATCGAGCAAAGCCGCCGGAGTCATGACCGCACCGTCCAAAGACACCGGATTCCCCTTTTCAAAACCGATTTCCAGGTAAGTTGCCCGGTCGGGCGCTGCCTCCGGGGAAACCGTCAGGATGAACATGTCCTCCTTCGGTTCCGCCCACGGATCCTCAAGGATTCCCCCCTCGTGTGAGATGTGCAGCAGATTTCGGTCGCTGCTGTAGGGCTTCTCCCTTGTGAGGGGCAATGGAATCCCATGTTTCTCCGCGTAGTCGATCATCGAAACGCGCGAATCGAACGTCCAATGCTCGTCCTTCCAGGCTGAAATGATCCGGATCGCCGGGTTGAGTGCCATGTAGGTCAGCTCAAAGCGCACCTGGTCGTTTCCCTTTCCCGTGGCTCCGTGACAAACGGCATCTGCGCCTTCCAGCTTTGCGATCTCGAGCTGTCGCTTGGCGATCAGTGGTCTGGCCAGGGAAGTCCCCAGCAGGTAGGTCCCCTCGTAAATTGCGTTTGCCCGAAGCGCCGGGAAAACGAAATCACGCGCAAACTCCTCCCGCAGGTCGTCAATGTAAATCTTCGCTGCCCCGGTTTTAATCGCCTTTTCACGGAGACCCGACAGCTCTTCTTTCTGACCGACATCGGCGGCAAAGCAGATCACTTCACACCCATAGGTTTCGATCAGCCACCTTACGATCACGGACGTGTCCAATCCTCCCGAATAGGCGAGGACAACCTTCTTCACTTCATTCATGCCTGACTTCCTCCCTTTTCTGTAGAAACCCATTGACCGGTACGGCCCACCGTTGGAAAAACGGATGGTTGTTTGGGATCATATCCGCTCGAACGCTCCGGGTCAAGATGAAACGAATCTGATGAGGATCTCATCCCCATGCCGTTTTCATTTTCCACCGAATGCCTCGTCCAGAATTCCAATGGCCTTGTCCACATCCTGCTTTGTGATGATCAGGGGCGGGACAAACCTCAGCACATTTTCGTTTGTGCAGTTAATCAGCAGCCCCTTTCTCATGCAATCCGAAACGATTCCCGCTCCGGGGATGCTCAGCTCGACGGCGAGCATCAACCCCCGGCCGCGTACCTCCTTGATTAGAAAGTGCTTTTCCTGCAATTCGGAGAGTCGAGCCAGGAAGTATTCTCCGACTTTTCTGCAATTTTCGAGGACGTTCCCGTTCAGGATCGTTTCCAATGTTGCCAAGGCCGCAGCGCACGCCAGAGGATTGCCTCCGAAGGTTGATCCGTGGGTTCCCGGACCAAAGGCCGAGGCGATTTTTTCCTTGGCGAGGCATGCCCCGATCGGAAAACCGTTCCCCAGAGCCTTAGCCGACGTGATGATGTCCGGGACAACTTTCTCCTGTTCGCAGGCAAAAAGCGTCCCCGTCCGGCCGATCCCCGTCTGCACCTCGTCCGCAATCATCAGAAGCCCCTTCTCATCACAGATGTGACGGATTCCCTGAAGATAGCCGGGAGCCGGAAGGACCACGCCGCTTTCCCCCTGTATCGGCTCGACCATCACGCCGCAGGTCTTCTCTGTGATGGCCTCCTCCAGGGCCTGAAGGTTGTTGTAGGGCACGTAGCGGAATCCTTCAGGGAGAGGCGCAAAACCGACATGAAAGCGTTCCTGAGCCGTGGCCGTTACAGTCGTCAGTGTTCGGCCATGGAAGGAGTTGTGCAGGGTGATCAATTCGTAATGTCCCGGCATTTGCTCCGACATGTATTTCCGGGCCAGTTTGATTGCCGCTTCGTTGGCCTCCGCCCCGCTGTTGCAGAAAAACACCTTGTCGAACGGAGTATTCTCCACGAGAAGACGCGCCAGCATGATCTGCGGCGCAATATGGTACAGGTTCGAGACGTGGGAGAGATTCTCCACCTGCTGTTTGATCGCGGATACAACGGTCGGATGGGCATGGCCAAGCGCGCAGACCGCGATGCCCGCGACCAGGTCAAGATAGCAACGTCCATCGCTGTCCCAGACGTGAACCCCCAGGCCGCGTGTAAGGACAACGGGGAAGCGCTTGTAAGTGGCCATGATATAACGATCGCACAGGCCGGTCCATTCTTTCGTCGTGAACATTTCTTTACCTCGATTCATTTTCGATCCGGGCTAAGGAACGATTTCCGTTCCAATCCCCTGATCGGTAAACATCTCCAGCAGAATCGTATGTTTCAGACGGCCGTCTACGATATGCGCCTTCTTCACCCCTGCCTGGAGAGCCTTGAGACAGCATTTCACCTTGGGAAACATTCCTCCCGCGATTGTCCCTTCCTCGATCATCCGGCGGGTCATTGGACCGTCCATCGCTGGAATCAGCGTTTTATTTCGGTCGAGCACGCCCGGAACATCGGTCAACAGGATCAGTTTTTCAGCGGACAGTGCGGCCGCCACGGCACCGGCAACGAGATCGGCATTGATATTGTAGGTTTCACCCCCGTCTCCGACTCCTGTCGGGGCGATAACCGGGATCACGCCATCCGTCAACAAGGAGGCGATCAGGGTCGCGTTGATCTCCTTGACCTTGCCCACAAGGCCGATATCGATGATCTCGGGCGGCGTCTCCTTCACTTTCTCGGCACTGAGGTAATACTTTTCGGCACGGATCAGCTGAGCATCCTTGCCGCTCAATCCCACCGCCTGGCCCCCGTGACGGTTGATGAGGCCGACGATCTCCTTGTTCACCTTGCCGACGAGGACCATCTCAACGATGTCCATGGTCTCTTCATCGGTCACCCGCATTCCCTGAACGAACTTCGACTCCTTTCCCAGCCTTTTCAGGAGGCTTCCGATCTGCGGACCGCCGCCGTGGACGACCACGGGATGGATCCCGATAAACTTCATCATGACCACGTCACGGGCAAAATTGTCCTTCAATTCCTCATCCATCATCGCATGCCCCCCATACTTGATCACGACGGTCTTGTTAAAAAAACGTCGGATGTACGGAAGGGCTTCAACCAGGATCTCTGCCCGGTCCATGCATTTTTTCATGTCGTCCATCGTCTTCTCCTTGCCATGCCTTTCAAATCGGTCCGTTCCGTCTTTCGAATGCTACAGGATATACCGGCTCAGATCTTCGTCCTCGACGATTTCGTCCAATTGCTCGGCTACGTAATCCGCGTTGATCACGATCTCCTGACCCCGCATCTCCGGGGCTTCGAAGGAAATCTTGTCCAGAAGGCTCTCCATGATGGTGTATAGTCGCCTCGCCCCGATGTTCTCCATCCTGTCATTGACCAGGGTCGCCGTTTCCGCGATTGCGGCAACCGCATCCTCGGTGAAGACAATCCGGACCCCTTCGGTCGCCATCATCTCCGTATATTGCTTGACGAGCGCATTGTGGGGTTCCGTCAAAATCCGGATGAATTCGTCCCGTCCCAGAGAGTCCAGCTCTACGCGGATGGGAAACCGCCCCTGCAGCTCCGGGATCAGGTCCGACGGCTTGGTTGCGCTGAAGGCTCCGGCCGCGATGAACAGGATATGATCGGTGCGGACCATGCCGTGGCGGGTGTTGACCGTCGACCCTTCGACAATGGGCAGGAGATCCCGCTGCACCCCCTCCCGAGAGACGTCCGGACCATGCGACCCGTCCCCGCCCACAATCTTGTCGATCTCGTCGAGAAATACAATTCCCGATTGCTCGACCCGTTCGATGGCGGTTTTTGTGACCTTGTCCATATCGACGAGCCTCTGCGCCTCTTCATCGGCCAGAATCTGCAGGGCCTCCGGCACTTTTACGCGCCGTTTTTTCTTTTTCTGGGGGAAAAGATTTCCCAGCATATCTTTGACATTCAGCCCCATGTCCTCCATTCCGGCGGAGGAAAAAATTTCGATCATCGGACCGCTTCGGACTTCGGCTGTCTCGATCTCGACAAAACGGGTGTCCAGACGACCCTCGCGAAGGAGGCGGCGGAGCTTGTCGCGGGTCGAGTCCTGCTCCGGAGGGTATTCCGCCACAGGAGTCGTCCCGTTCCCGTTGGTGATCATGTCGGTCACCTTTTTTTCCACCGGCTTCGGAGGAAGGAGAATATCCAGAAGCCTGTCTTCCGCGAGTTCCGAGGCCTTTGATCGAACGCTGCCCTGTTCCTCCGATTTGATCATGCCGATCGAAAGCTCCAACAGGTCGCGGATGATGGATTCGACATCCCGTCCGACATATCCCACTTCGGTGAACTTTGACGCTTCGACCTTGATGAACGGAGAGTTGTCCAGTTTCGCCAGCCTGCGGGCGATCTCTGTTTTTCCGACGCCGGTGGGCCCGATCATGATGATGTTTTTGGGGGAAATCTCCTCCCCAAGATCCTTCGAGACATTCTGGCGACGCCACCGGTTGCGCAGTGCAATCGCGACCGCCCGTTTGGCCTCGTTTTGTCCGATGATGTATTGGTCCAGCTTTTCAACAATTTTTTTGGGTGTCAATTCATCCGGTGACATAGCTGCATTATTTCCTTATCTTGTCCTTGGGATCGGATTTCAGGTCCGTTCTCTCTGCTTCCGTTCCGACCGGTCCTTCCTCGAGGTCGATCTCCTCCACGGCAATATGGTCGTTGGTGTAGATGCAGATTTCGGAGGCGATCCTCACCGATTCCCGGGCAATTTCCGTTGCCGTCAGATCGGAATAACGTACCATCGCCCGGGCAGCCGCAAGCGCATACGGTCCACCCGATCCGATGGCCATGACATTGTCGTCCGACTCGATCACGTCGCCGTTTCCGGAGATGATCAGGAAGGATTCCCGGCTGACGGCAATCATCAGCGCCTCCAGATGCCGGAGGATCCGGTCGGTCCTCCAGTCCTTGGTCAGCTCCACGGCTGCCCGTACAAGGTTTCCTTTGTACTGTTCGAGCTTCTGGTCGAAGCGATCAAAAAGCGTGAAGGCATCCGCGGTGGCGCCCGCAAATCCGACGATCACCTGGTTATGGTAGAGGCGCCTGACCTTTCGGGCGCCGTGCTTCATGACCGTCGTATCGAGTGTCACCTGGCCGTCCCCGGCAACGGTGACCTTTCCCCTATGCCGCACGGCCAAAATGGTCGTTCCCCGGATCTTCATCCCTCAGCCCTTCCCTCCTCCGGCCCGTGGGTGGGCGCGGTCATAAATTTCCATCAGCCGGCTCACGCTGACCGACGTGTATTTCTGCGTTGTTGAAAGGCTGCTGTGGCCCAGCATCTCCTGGATGGACCGAAGGTCTGCACCGGCGTCCAGCAGATGGGTGGCAAAGGTATGCCGCAGCGCATGAGGGCTGATCCTCCTTCCGATTCCGCTCTCCCGGACCAGCCTTTCAACCACCCGCGCAACCCCCCGAGGATTCATTCTCTTTCCCCTCGTGCTCAGGAAAAGGGCATCCTCACCGTTCCCGGTCGCGCCATTCTTCCGGAGCTCCTGCCTTTTTTGAAGGTAGGCGTCGACCGCTTGCAGGGCCGGCCTTCCCACCGGGACGACCCTCTCCTTGCGTCCCTTGCCCCGAACCTTTACGAGCCCCTCCTGCAGACGAATGTCCTCCATGTTGAGACCTGTCAATTCGCTCAGCCGGATCCCAGCGGAATAGAAAAATTCGATGATCGCTCGATCCCGGCTGCCCGCCGCGTCTTCGTTGAATTTCGTCCGGAGGATCGCCATGATTTCGTCGGCAGACAGGACGACCGGGATGTATTTTTCGCAGCGGGGGAGCTGCACGAGCGCCGCGGGATTGACCCCTACAATGCCTTCCCGGATCAGATAGCGGTAGAAGGAACGCAGTGCTGCGATCTTCCGGGAGATGGTCACCTTCCGAAGCTTCCGGCGATAGAGCGACGCCAGGAAGGAACGGATCACCAACGGATCGCCGGGAATCCCCCCGTCCGCACCTGCAAGAAGATCCGTTCCCTTCAGAAAGGATTGAAACTGTTTCAAATCGGCCAGATATCCCTCCCGGGTGTGAGAGGATAGATTTTTCTCAACCTGCAAATGTCTGCCGAAATGATTGATGGCCTGCTCCAGAGGATCCATGCATTTCCTCAAATTCAGGATGGGGCGAACTCCATCCCATCCCGGAAACTTACCGACCGCCTCCTCGGCGGTCCCGACAAATGGTCGCCGTCACATCTTGTACTTGCCGAAATCCTCCGGGGAAAGATTTTCAAGAAATTCCGCAAGTTTCTCTTTCTTGAGTTTGTCCAGATCGGCCATTTTCGTTCCGATGTCGACATTCCTTGATTTATCGATGACCCGGTCTTCCACAAAGATCGGGGCGCCGGCGCGCAGTGCGATCGCTATTGCATCGCTGGGACGGGCGTCGACGACAATGGGTTCGCCATGGAGGCGAAGGTGGAGATTCGCGAAGAAGGTGTTGTTCCGAAGATCGTGGATCTCCACCCGAATCACTTCGGCCTTCAGGAGTTTGAGGATTTCGTTGAGCAGGTCATGGGTCATCGGACGCGAAAAGGTGATTTTCTCGATCTCCGTGGCAATGGCGCTTGCCTCAAAGATGCCGATCCAGATCGGGATGGCCCTTTTCTCTTCAAGATCCTTCAGGATGACGATCGGGGTATTGGTGATTGGATCCATCGTCAGTCCCGACACCTTCATCTCAATGAACATCTTCGTCTCCTCGCTTTTCCATCTCGCCCCGCAGGGAGTGGAGAAAGGCATCCACGATTCTGACCGGCACGATTTTTCCGATCAGGTCCGCCGTGCCCGGGAAATTGACGATTCGGTTTCCCCTTGTCCGCCCCGTCATCTCCACAGGCTTGTTTCGACTCGCTCCTTCGACCAGCACCTCTTCCGGTCTTCCGACGCAGGCAAGGTTCTTTTCCAGGGCATGCTCTTCCTGGAGGGTTTGGAGCCTTCTCAGCCGCTCCCTCTTTACGTCGCCGGGCACCGGATCATCCATGCCGGCGGCAGCGGTCCCTTCCCGCTTCGAATATTGGAAGGAAAAGAGGTTGTCGAACCGGACCTCTCTCATCAAATCCAGGGTCTGTTGAAAATCGGCCTCCTCCTCGCCGGGAAATCCGACAATCACATCGGAAGTGACACTGATCCCGGGGCAGACCTCGCGGAGAGCCTCCACCTTTTTCCTGTACTCGGCTGCCGTGTAACCGCGATTCATCCTTTTGAGCACCCGATCCGAACCGGATTGCACAGGGAGGTGAATGTGCTCACAGAGCGGGGCGACCGTGCCGAAACAGGCTATCAACCTTGACGACAGGTCCTTCGGGTGGGATGTGGTAAAGCGGATCCTGTCGATTCCGGGCACTTGTGCGATTTCCCGGACGAGCTCGGCAAAGTCCCTTCTGTCCGTCAGCGTCTGTCCGTACGAGTTTACGTTCTGCCCCAGAAGCGTCACCTCCCGGATGCCACGATCGGCCAGTGCCTCCACCTCGCGGAGTATCTCCGTCAAGGAGCGGCTTTCTTCGCGCCCGCGGAGATGCGGCACAACGCAGTACGAGCAGAAGTTGTTGCACCCCTGCATGATCGTCACATACGTGCTGACCGCTCCCGGGGCCGGTTGCGCCGGAATGTCCAGAGAGCGGACCCTCTCGCAGAATCCGGTTTCGGAGACCCTTCCCCCGGATCCTTCAAGGTTGGCGACCATCTCGGGAAGCCGGTGAATCTGATGTGTTCCAAAAACCAGATTGACATAGGGCGCCCGCTGAAAGAGCCGGTTGCCCAAATGCTGGGCAAGGCAGCCTCCCACCCCGATCATCAAACCGGGTTTTCTCTGCTTCAAAATACGAAACCGCCCCAACTGACTATAGACTTTCTGAGCCGCCTTCTCCCGGATCCCGCACGTATTCACGAGAATCAGGTCCGCCTGCTCAGGGTCATCCGTCGTTCGATATCCCGACCCCCTGAGCAACGCCACCATCTTTTCGGTGTCCTGCACGTTCATCTGGCAGCCAAAAGTTTGAATATAGAGCTTTTTTTTCTCCAATCCTAACCTGCCCCGGCTCAACATCATGGAGGTGGATAATATATGGTGGTGGGATAGTCAACACCTTTTTTGCCGGAAAGCATGAAATTTTGAAGAGGCATTTCTTTCGAAGTTTCTACGGGGTTTTGATGATTGAATCCGTGTCGAAGCCGATCGAACGGACCTCTCAGACTTGCGTGCGATTGACAAAAAGAAATTCCTGGGTCATAGTGCATCGCATTCGCCATCGGCTTTTGCGCGAGAATCCACAGGGTCGCACCGAGCGGCCGATTGACCGGGATCCCTTTTCCCAGGCGGTAAGGAGTAGAACGATGAGACTTTCATGGGACGATTACTTTCTGAAAATGGCCGAAACCGCATGTCTCAGATCGACCTGTCTGCGGGCCCAGTTCGGAGCCGTCCTTGCCCGGAACCATACCATCATCAGCACCGGATACAACGGAGCGGCGTCAGGCGTCCGGAGCTGCCTGGAACGGGGGGAATGCGTTCGGGAGCGCCTGCAGATCCCCAGCGGGAAAAACTATGAGATCTGTCATTCGGTTCACGCGGAGACCAACGCAATCATCCGGGCAAGCTTCGATTTGATGAACGACGCCACACTTTACATCTACGGGATGCAGCAGGGGAAACCCCGAAGCGGAATGCCCTGTTTCATGTGCTGGCGGATGATCTTCAACGCCGGAATCGGCAAGGTCGTTTTTCTCGACGACGATGGCCAGAAGAAAATCGTGAACGTCAAGGTCGTCGATCGCAGCCGGATCCTGTCTTATTCGGATCCCGGCGGGTGATCGATCCCGATTCAAAAAAGGTCCTTTCAAACAAATCCGTTGCGGGACGAAAAAAATGATTCTGGATTATCAAGGAAAACATCCCAAACTGGCCGAGGATGTATTTATTGCTCCAAACGCTACCATTATCGGGGACGTGGAACTCGGGTCGGGCACAAATGTTTGGTTCTACAGCCTGCTGCGCGGCGACGTCAACAGCATCCGGGTCGGTACAGGATGCAACATACAGGATGCCTGCATCCTCCATGTGGGACGGGATCTTTATCCCCTTGTGCTGGAGGACGATGTCGTCCTCGGTCACCGCGTGACCGTTCATGGCTGTCAAATCGCCTGCGGCGCGATGATCGGGATCGGGGCAACGGTGCTCAACGGGGCCCGGATCGGCGAAAAAACGATCATCGGGGCCGGTTCGGTCGTCTCCCCGAAGACCATCATCCCTGCTCATGTGCTGGCATTGGGAACGCCGGCCAGACCCGTCCGCGAACTGTCGGAAAAGGATTTCCAAACCATCGAACATGTCCGGGAGAGCTATCGAAAACTGTTGCCCATCTACAAAAAAATGCCGAAGGATCAGGCCATCGAAAAAGTCGGCCTGTAAAAATAATTGAAGGCTTTCCCAGCGGAAAGCCATGAATGATTCTCTTGCGGAAAGGGGGGCCTCTTGGCACTGATTTTAGCCTTCGATCAGGGAACGACCAGTTCGCGTGCGATCATTTTCGATGATGCAGGCGCCGTTGTCGCCTCGGTGCAACGGGAATTCCGCCAGCATTATCCCCGTCCCGGTTGGGTCGAACACGATCCCTGCGAAATCTGGGACACACAGTCGGATGTGGCCGCCAGGATCATGAAGAATCACCTTCTTGGCGGCCGTAAGATCGCTGCCATCGGTGTGACGAACCAGCGGGAAACCACCGTGGTCTGGGAACGTTCCACGGGCCGCCCCGTCTACAACGCCATTGTTTGGCAGGACCGCCGGACAGCCGCCGCCTGCGATCTTCTCCGAAAGAGCGGCCATGCAGCTCTGATCCGACAAAAGACCGGTCTGATCCCTGATGCGTATTTTTCAGGAACCAAGATCGCCTGGATCCTCGATCATGTCCCGAATGCAAGAAGGATGGCCGAAAAGGGAGACCTGGCCTTCGGCACGATCGACACCTGGCTGATTTGGAATATGACCGGCGGGGCCATCCACGTCACGGACTCCTCCAACGCCTCACGGACCATGCTCTATGACATCCACACCGGGGAGTGGGACGACGAACTTTTGAACCTCCTGAAGGTGCCCCGAGAGATTCTCCCGGAAGTCAAAGGCTCCAGCGAAGTTTACGGAGAAACGAACTGTCCGTCCTGTCCGGACCCGATTGCCATAGGCGGGGCTGCCGGAGATCAGCAGGCTGCCCTGTTCGGGCAGATGTGTACCGCGCCGGGAATGGTGAAAAACACCTACGGCACGGGATGCTTCATGCTGATGAACACAGGGACGGATCCCGTTCTCTCGTCGAATGATCTGATCACAACCATTGCCTGGAAAATCGATGCGAAAACGACCTATGCGCTCGAAGGCAGCGTTTTCATCGGGGGCGCCGTCGTCCAGTGGCTGCGGGACGGCCTGGGAATCATCCGTTCCTCGGCCGACGTAGAGGCGCTGGCCCGGCAGGTCGATGACACGCAAGGGGTCTATCTTGTTCCCGCTTTTTCGGGCTTGGGGGCCCCTCATTGGGATCCTTATGCAAGGGCTGCGCTGATCGGCATGACCCGGGGAACGACATCGGCGCACATCGCCCGCGCCGCGCTGGAGAGCATCGCCTACCAGTCTCTCGACCTGCTTCAGTGCATGACGGCAGACACCCGCAACAGGATCAACGAGCTTCGAGTTGACGGAGGGGCCTCTGTAAACGACACCCTGATGCAATTTCAGGCCGATATTCTGGGGGTTCCCGTGTTGCGTCCGGCCGTGATGGAGACAACGGCGCTCGGTGCGGCCTGTCTGGCAGGGCTGGCGGTCGGCTGTTGGCGGGACTTGGAGGCGATCGGCCGAAACGAGATTCCTCCGAAGAGGTTTGTGCCGGGAATGGATGAGGGACGGATTGCGGAACTGGTGAGGGGGTGGAGACGCGCGGTAGAGCGCTCCCGGAACTGGGTCGAATCGTGAAGCTGTAGAGTTGTAAGTAGATGGAACGGCCGCAACCTGGGGGGCAGGACCATGAAGCATGAAGAGGGGTTTTTCAAGGGGGACCGGAATCACCGGATCTATCACCAGCGGTGGCTTCCGAAAGGCAAAACAAAAGCGATTCTGATCATCGTTCACGGTCTTGCCGAACACAGCGGCCGATACATGAACTTGGTCAACCATTTCGTTCCACTTGGCTTCTCCGTGCACGCCTTCGATCACATCGGACATGGCCGATCGGACGGCGCAAGGGTTTACGTGCGGCGCTTCACCGATTTTACGGATACCCTCGTGACATTTCGGAAAAGCATCGATTCTCTGCACAAGGGGGAGCCCATCTTCCTCGTGGGGCACAGCATGGGCGGGCTGATCGGCGCCCTGTACCTCACAGAGCACCAGGGAGGGCTGGCCGGCGCCGTTCTGTCCGGTCCGGCCGTCAAGGTTCCGGACAATGTTCCACAGGCGGCTATTTACGCGGGAAAAATCTTTTCGACCTTGGCGCCAAAACTCAGATTGATGGCATTGGATTCATCCGGTGTGAGCCGGGATCCCGCGGTGGTGCGGGCTTATGAAACCGATGCGCTCGTATACCGGGGGAAGATGACCGCGCGTTTCGGGTCGGAAATGCTCCGGGCCATGCGGCGAATCGAGGATGAGGCGTCCCGGATCAAGCTTCCGCTGCTGGTCCTGCAGGGAGCCGCGGACCGTCTGGTGGATCCGGCCGGTTCGCAGAAGTTCCACGATCTTGTGGCCTCCCCGGACAAGAGAATCATACTCTATGAGGGTTTATATCACGAGGTGTTCAACGAACCGGAACATGACAGGGTCTTTCACGATATGGAAGCCTGGATCGAGGCCCATCTTCCCTCTCAAAATTAAGCGTCGATCCACTGACCGTTTCGCAATCGGTCAGTGGACCGACATGTTGCAGCAGACAGCCGGGATTGAGGATGCGTCCCGGATTTTCCAATCCCGGTCACATCACCACGGGTTAATCGTAATCCCCCATGTCCGGCGACGCGGCTGGCGCCGGCGGGGTCTTCTTCTTCGGTTTTTCCGCGACCATGGCCTCCGTGGTCAGCATCAGCGAGGCCACCGACGCGGCATTCTGGAGGGCAAAGCGCGCCACCTTCGTCGGATCGATGATCCCCGCCTTCAGCATGTCGCCATACTGATCTCTGTCGGCATCGAAGCCGAAAGCGCCGCTTCCTTGCTTGACTTTTTCAACCACGACGGAACCCTCATGTCCGGCGTTCTCGGCAATCTGACGGAGAGGCTCTTCGATGGCTCGCTTTACGATATTGAGCCCCTGCTGCTCCTCTTCAGGCAGCTTCGCCTTGGTTAGCGCATGGAGAGAGCGGATGTAGGCCACACCGCCGCCTGGAATGATTCCCTCTTCCACGGCCGCCCGTGTCGCGTGAAGGGCGTCTTCCACACGCGCCTTCCTCTCCTTCATCTCGATTTCCGTAGCCGCGCCGACCTTGATCACCGCAACGCCTCCGACGATCTTGGCCAGACGCTCCTGGAGCTTTTCTCTGTCGTAATCGGACTTGGTCTCCTCGATCTCCGCGCGGATCTGCTTGACGCGCCCCTCGATATCGGCGCGCTTCCCGGCCCCGTCGACAATCGTCGTGTTGTCCTTGTCCACGGTCACCCTCTTGCAGGTTCCAAGGTCGCCGATACGAACGTTTTCCAATTTGATCCCGAGGTCCTCGGAAACCAGCTTGCCGCCGGTCAGGATGGCGATATCCTGCATCATCGCTTTTCGTCGGTCGCCAAAACCCGGCGCCTTAACGGCCGCGCATTTGAGCGTTCCACGAATCTTGTTCACGACCAGAGTCGCCAGGGCCTCGCCCTCGATGTCCTCCGCTACGATCAGCAGCGGCTTCCCTCCCTTGGCGATCTGTTCGAGCAGCGGAACCATATCCTTCATGTTGCCGATCTTCTTTTCGTGAAGCAGGATGTAGGGATCATCCAGGCGGACCTCCATCTTGTCCGGGTCGGTCACGAAATAAGGGGAGACATACCCCCGATCAAACTGCATCCCTTCGACGATCTCCAGCGAGGTTTCCATTCCTTTCGCCTCCTCGACGGTGATCACCCCTTCCTTGCCGACTTTTTCCATCGCCTCTGAGATCATCTCGCCGACCGTTTTGTCGTTGTTGGCCGAGATGGTGCCGATCTGCTCGATCTCCTTCTTGTCGCCCACTTTTTTGGACATCTTCTTGAGTTCGTCTACGACGATACCGACGCCTTTTTCAATGCCGGTTTTGATTGCCATCGGGTTCATCCCGGATACAATCATTTTCGAACCTTCCCGATAGATCGCCTGGGCCAGCAACGTGGCAGTCGTTGTGCCGTCTCCTGCCTTGTCCGATGTCTTGGAGGCCACTTCCTTGACCATCTGCGCCCCCATGTTTTCGAACTTGTCCTCCAGTTCGATTTCCTTGGCGACGGTTACGCCATCCTTGGTAATCTGGGGGGAACCCCAGGATTTGGCGATGACGACATTTCTCCCCTTCGGCCCAAGGGTCACCTTCACGGCATTGGCCAGCGTGTCCACCCCCTTCATGATCTTCTCACGGGCCGCCATATCATATTTGATTTCCTTTGCGGGCATGCGCGTAACCTCCTTTGTTAGGATTCGATGACTCCGAGGATGTCATCCTCTTTCATGATCATGTGCTCCTGACCGTCAATCTTGATTTCCGTCCCGGCCCATTTGGTGAACAATACCCTGTCCCCCGCCTTCACTTCCAGGGGGATCAAATTGCCGTCCTTGTCCCGCTTGCCGGGGCCTACGGCCAGGATCCTGCCCTCCTGAGGTTTCTCCTTTGCCGTATCAGGGATGATGATCCCGCCTTTGGTCTTCTCTTCCGCCTCGATTCGAGACACCACGATCCGATCATGCAACGGTGTAACCTTCATTTCCAAAACCTCCTCATTTTAAATGAACGGGCGGGGAACCCCCCGCATCTATGCCCTGGATGATCATCCGATATGGACTACCGAGATATCTCACCTCGTAAAAAGAGGTTTCCACCCCGGCACCGTGGCCAGGACGGAAACCTGCTGCCGTGTGCACCTCATCGGCACGTTTATTCGGCTTTGACGGCAATCTTTCTTCCCTTCGATTTCACCTCTTCGAGGCGAGGAAGCGTAACGGTCAGCACACCGTTCTTGAAATGGGCGGCGACCTTCTCCGGGTTAAGTCCTGACGGAAGCGAGATGACCCGCTGGAAGGTGCCGTAACTGGCCTCCCGATGCCAGTAGTCTTTTCCCTTCTCTTCCTTCTCCGCCTTCTTCTCTCCCTTGATCGTGAGTCCGTTATCCGTAAGGCTGACGTCGATGTCTTTTTCGTCCATTCCCGGCAGTTCGGCTTTCACGATTACCTCTTTTTCATCCTCTCGGACATCGATCGAGGGAGAAAAAGCTTCCCAACTGCCTCCGCTTTCGTATGGGGATGCCTCAAGGTCCCTGAAAAAATCATCGAACATTCGGTTCATCTCCCGATGAAGGGCAAAGAAGGGATGGTCCTCTGCACGTCGCAGGGGCGATTCGCTTCTTCGCCACAGCGTGGGCAACATTTTTCCAATCATATGCTTTCCTCCTTTCCCTTTCGATGAATTATCGGTAACACTTTGATTGTGTTATATTTAAAAGCACCTCCGGCTGTAAAATAATCATCGAACCGAAGTTGTCAAGACATCCTGTATGGGGAAAAATCGGATCTCTGTGGTCGACAAGCATCAGTTTGTTAACCGGACATCTGTGCGGTTGACAACGGGTATTGAGACAGCATCATCGTCATCATGAAAAATGAAATCAACCTTCTTATTATTGATCAGAATTTCTTGTAAAGGTAGGTTCGTAAATGATATAAGTAAAAAAATTATCCGACCAAAACAGACGGGAGAACGGGATGGAAACGAAGATCTGCATTTATTGCGGCCGAACGCTCGATTTAAGCATGCTATCGGAAAAAGCCGGGACATATCGATGCAAAGATGAAAATGACTGCCTCGCATACCAAACCGGAGATGAGGAGGACGATTCCATTGATCATCCGGATTATATTTCCGATATTGTCAAATCTTCACTCAGCGATGCGGCCGAACGTGTTGCCGTTTACAAACAGATGAAGAATGATCAGACCATGTTGGATCATACCGGAGAGGATTCAAAGACGGCAGAGGAAGCAATCGCCGAGTTTGCCCGCCTGAAATTGCTTATAGACGGTTTTGCCTCAGAGTATAAGGAAAGGGATCGATTTCAATTTCAATACGAGGAAGCTTTCCAAGACGAGTATGGAATATTTTTTAGTGATTCTGCCAATAATCTTAATTTTATTATTAAAATAAAGAACATCCCCGGATCGCGATGCCTGCTGACCGTAGCCAGAAAACTCATGGCTGACGACAAAGACTCTGTTTTCGAAGAGTTTATTTTCAAGTCATATCCGATGAATCGACAAGAGGATGTCGTTAAGGATGCAAGCGTCATTCTTTTGATCTTGGAAGAGGAAAAAGATCTCTTGCCTGCCCTGTTCAACGAATTTCGGATGGAAGTGGAAGCCCGGCATTGCCGTGACGAGTCATGAATGGGTGACATCCATCGATAGGGGGCAATATGGACAATCACCGAGCAAGCCATAGCGTTCTAATCGGTTATGTGCTCTGGATCTTCGGTTTCACCGGATCGCACCGTTTCTATTTCGGCAAACCGATTTCCGGGACCGTCTACTTTTGCACTCTCGGCCTTTTGGGCATCGGCTGGCTGATCGACCTTTTCCTGATCCCTTCCCTGCATCGTCAGGCGGACATTCGATTCCGTTTGGGAAGGATCAATTATTCGGTGGCCTGGATCTTGCTGACCTTCCTGGGCTTTTTGGGAATCCACCGGATGTATATGGGGAAATGGATCAGCGGCATCATTTACTTGTTGACGCTCGGTCTACTGGGCATCGGCTATATCTATGACTTCTGGACGCTGAATGATCAGATCACGGTCATAAACGGCTCCGCTTAGCCGGCAGATCCGCAGGCAGTCTGAGAAGAGAAGCAAGCGATCTCCCGGCCCCGCCAAGCGGCTTCGATACCTCTTCGCTTTGAATCATCTCTGAAGAATGGAGACCAGAACCGGAAGAAAGTAAAGCAGGGAAATAATGATAACGGCAAGGCACATCTTGTCGATCCTGCGGTTGCACAGATATCGGTCCTCCCAGTCGGAGGACTCGATAAAATGCTGAAAACGACGAATCGGGTTCTCTTTCGCTGCGATTCTGTACAGCATCGGTCGTTTTGCCTGGTTGCAATGGATGTATAACCCTTGCCGGAATTCAGTTGATGGACCGAACCTTGCTCTCTTTTATGCTTTCTTTTTCAAGTCTTTCCCGATGGAAAATGCCGCTCCCAGGAATTCCCCGGTTTTGTAATATGCATAGGCTCCTGGATCATAGGAGAAGGGCCGCACCTTCTCGATATCCGGCATCCCCTTTTCACCCAGCACGCTTTTATCGGCCTTGATATCCAAAATTTCCCCGATAAACTGGGTGTGTAATCCGATCTCGATCTGATGAATCAGTTTACACTCAAGGGCAATCGGGAATTCTTCGACGTAAGGGGCATTGACCAGGGAACTCTTCACCGGCGTCAGACCGGAGACATCGAACTTGTTCGCATTTTTCCCCGAGGCGATCCCGAAATAATCGGCGCAACGGGCATGTTTCTCGGAAGGAATGCTGACGGTAAAGGCTTTCTGTGCGCAAATGTTGCCATAGGTGTAAGTGGCCTTTCTTAAAGCGATAGCGACACAGGGTGGCTCGGAACAGCAGATGCCGCCCCAAGCTACCGTCATCAGGTTCGGTTTCCCCTCGACATCATAAGTCCCCACTATCAGGACCGGGGTCGGGTAAAGGATCGTATTTGCCCCTATGGATATCTTCATGGTCGCCTCCTTCTTATCTCCTGGATTGATGCGTCACGATAGCTTGTTGGTCGGATCTCCTTCTGTGATCATCTGTGCCAAAAGAATTCGTTCATGTGATTGAGGCAATCTGCCGGTCAGAAGACAGCAGCAAACCTTTTCACCGGAGGAATTGAAAAACAGCGCCTCCGCCTCGGCTTTTCCAGATTTTTCAACCTTTGTAATGGTTACCGTGCATTGGATTTTCTCATCAAAATAGACAGGCTTGATGAACTTGTATCTCATGCCGGTCGCCAGCCAACCGACCTGTCCGCCGAATTCGCAGATCATGGAGCCAACCAGCAACCCATGACAAATCAGGCGGTCAAATCCTTTCGATTTGGCCCATCGGAGGTCGTAATGAACCGGATTGTAGTCCCGGGTCAGATCGCCAAATTGCTCCGTTTCCTCTTTTGTGAAGGTTCTTGAGTAGGTAAAGGAGTCACCCGGCCTGAGTCCTTCAACAGCCTTCTGACGCATGGGATTTGGCATACGCAAATTCCAAATTCCGTGGCGACGGCGCCCCGTTTCAGCTTAGGATGACCAGAGCCACATACGGAACAAGATTCAGCATTATCACAATAATCTTCATGACACCGAGAAAACCATAAAGTGTCCGGTCCAGCGTCTCACGTGGAATCCTGAACCACAAGCTGTGCATCCGGTATACCCAATCGCCGGCCGCTGCGCAGATCAAAAACGCAAAGATCAGCAGCCCTCCGTTAATGATTGTACACCACCCGAAAAAAGCTCTCAAGGCTTCGATGTTCATCGCTGTTCTCCCTTTATTTTGCACAATATTCAAGATAGGGTTCTCAAAAGTTTCATGAATTGGCAACTCATTTTTTCAGGATCTTCTGCCTGGATGCCCCAGATGAAATTGGCGATCCAGTGGAGCTGATTGTTTTCCATTAAAATCTCCGGTCCTTGGAAACAAACCCCGTTTTCTCACAAGATACGGGGTCTATGGTCGTTCAACCATACGTCGCCTCAGCAGGTTTATGGCGCTGTTGCAAGTTGATTTGTTCTGCGGTGACGCCACTTTCGCACCTGTATTTCAATTTGTCAACGAGGTTTTCCGGGTCGTGTCTCAATAGGAAGGGAGTAGAAGTTCAACCAAACTACTCAACGCTGCTTAATCGAAGATTGCAGAAGAAGGTGTTCAAAAGAAAACCCCTTCCACCGGAAGTGGAAGGGGCTTTTGTATGGAAGCCGGCTGAAGGGTCGGTTCAGACATCTTTTCGCTTGTGCCAGGCTTCCCGATAGAGCCTGCCGATGGTTGTCACGATGGCCAGGAAAAAGAGGCCGAACATGAAATTGGGCGAAGTTCCCAGCCACTGATCCAGCAGATGCCCTATGTAGAGGAAGAAAAACGATGTCGCCACGATGACCAGCCCCCACGCACTCAGCATCAGAATCGGTCCGAGATCGTGCATCAATCGAAGCTGGTTTCGAGTGGCTGTCC
>JAXDCM010000052.1:0-30789 GCA_034677965.1 Syntrophales bacterium | reverse complement strand
GTGCAGTGCTTCTGGCTTTCGCGGTTGTGTTTTTTTGCTGTTCTCTCGCATTTTCCGCGGAAAAGCCCCGGATAGGGGTCCTCCGTTTCACCAACCAAACATCGGCGGGCTGGTGGAGCGGGAACATGGGTCATGAACTGCAGGACATGCTGGCCGCAGAGCTGGCGAATATGAAGGTTTTTCAGGTGCTGGAACGAAAGGAGATCGACGCGGTTCTGGGGGAGCAGGACCTGGGGGCTTCCGGCAGGATTGATGCGAAAACCAAAGCCAAACTGGGTAAAATCAAGGGAGCCCAATACCTGGTTTCCGGATCGGTGTCCGCTTTTGAAGAGAACACGAGCGGTACCGGCGGAGGGATCGGAATCATGGGCTTTTCCATCGGCGGGAAGCAGCAGACGGCCTATATGGCCATCGACCTGAAGGTGATCGATACGACGACGGGAGAGATTGCCGACTCCCGGACCGTCGAAGCCACGTCGGAATCCACCGGCCTGGACCTGGGCGCCAGCATCGGCTTCCTTTCGGGGAACCTGGGGAAACATGAGAAAACCCCCGTGGGGAAGGCCATCCGGGCCTGCATCATGGAGGCTGCGGAGTATCTGGAGTGCTCCATGGTGAAGGGCAAAAATGACAGCTGCATGCAGGAATACGCGGAAAAAGAATCCAAACGGAGGGAAAAGACCAAAAAGGCCATCAAACTGGATTAGTCCATTTCAATCGAGGATTCATCAACGGGGAAAAGGGCATCCCGTGCCCTTTCTCGTGTATGCGAGCAACCGAATGCGCTTCCTCCTGAAGGCAGGAGGAAGCGCATTTTTTATATGGAAGGCCATGTGCCGATAGACAGCACCGGATAGCCCGCCCCTTCCAGATCCTTTACGATATCCTGGTATTGATCGGTTCGAATCCGGATTGCAACGATCCTTTTCCCCTCGATCATGAAAGAGGGGGATATCATACTGATCACATTTGCATGATGTTTCTTAAACACCTCCAGGATTCCAAGCATCGCGCCGACCTTGTCTTCGAGCGCGACGGTGAGCCGCGTGCCCTTTTCCTTCAGGCCAAAAATGTCCACGAGATGGTCCAGCGCATCCGTCTCCGTAAAGATCCCGTATAGGCTCTCTCCTTCCAAGACGGGAAGACAGCCGATCTTATGGTCGCGCATCAACTGGACGGCTTCCTCGATAAGCGTGTCCGGGGTGATCGTGATTAATTTGCCCTTCGGGGTCATGAAGGCGGAAACCTTCAACTTGTCCAAAAGATATTCGGCCTCGTGCACGCTCAATGTGGTTGCATCCGAAGGGCTCGCTTTCCGGATATCCGCATCCGTAACGATACCCACGACTTTATGGTTCTGATCCACCACGGGAAGATGCCGGATCCCCCTCTTGCGGATGATGTCCCGGGCCTCTGAAAAGGATGCGTCGGGGCGGATGGTTACCGGGTTCCTGCGGATCATTTCTCTCATGAAACCTTTGTAATTGATCTTCATGGCTTTACCCTCCCTTCCTGCACGGACTGTCGGCCATTGAACGGCGAGAACCCGCTCATCGCGGATCAAAATCCGAAACGGCGCTTTGAGTATCCCGATCCGGGTTTCGCATGCATCCGATCGGGATTCCTCATGACAAGTACTTCCTTCATTGCTGATTCACTATGGGACAAGAGGGTCTTCCGTGTCAACGGGAAACTGATGCAGCCACGGCTTCGTGACAGCGGCGGGCCAGCGCGTTCAGTCGTGATAGCGACCCGGCCTCCCGGGTCACCGCGATGAGGTTTCCCAGCGCGGGTCGGACATGGGCGAGAAAATAGGGTTTGCCCCGCTTCAGACCGAGAAACCCGTATGCGCCAAGGGCCTGCATCAATCGCTGGGCGGAGGCGAGCAGGAACAGCTCCCGGAACGTCTCCCGGGGATGCGGAAAACAGGAGATTTCATAATAGAATTGAAGGAGCGCTTCCCGTCCCCCCTCGGGGAAGGAGACATAGGGATCCTGAAGAAACGATCCGAGGTCATAGAAAAGACTCCCCGATCGCATCCCCTGAAAGTCGATGAGGACCGGCTCCCCGTCACGGATCATCACATTCTGTGACTGAAGGTCGCGATGAACCATGCCGGGGGTTGTCGATGCCAACCGATTGGCGAGGGCCGAAAGCTCCTCCTCGAGAGCCTCATCCTCTCCGGCCTCGAGTTCGATTCCACACACTTCGCGGACGCAATGCGTCCTGAAGTATTCCCGTTCCCAACGGTACAGAGCGTCCGTGAAGCCGGGTATCCGCCGAAGCCCGTTCGGGACCCGATCCGGCGGAAACGCATGCAGTTTTGCGGCGAGCGCAAGGGTCTTTTCATAGAACGGACAGCGAACCTCCCACGGGGCATTGCGAAACGAGTAGAGGTCCCGGTCTCCCAAATCCTCCATCAGGATGAGACGATGCTCCGGATCATGGCCATGGATCTCAGGGACACGCACGCCGATCCCGTTGAGGAAAGAGGCTGCCTCCACATACAGATCGTTTTCCTCATACATCCGTCCGTAGCGCATCAAGACGACCGGCGTTCGGCCGGTCGCGACAACACGGAAATAGTCACGGTCCGAACCGCCCTTTCCGACAGGCTCCCGCACGAACCGCGCATCGGCGGCAAGGCCGAATGTCCGGCGGATGAAGGCGGATTCCTCCGGGGAGGTGTTCTGTTGCCCGTCGCCCGGTACGGATGCCGCATTCGGAGGCGGTATCCCACCGGAATCCTCTTCATAACGGAGCGGCAGCCCTTCGGCCCTGATCCGCTCATATTTTTCCGTGTCACCGACATCCTCCCAGTGCCCGGTATCGATGACGATGGAGGCGACCGAGCCCGGCGTTTTCCGGATCATCTCCAAGAAGACCGGAATGACGGACTCGATTTTCCCCGGCATCAGCCTCGTCAGGAATCGCTTCTCCACGATGTAGATTCCCGTGAAGAGGCAACGACGGACGCCCGGATTCCCGAGGAGATCGCGAAAGTCGCAGATGACGTCCCGCTCATCGAGGCAGACGTTTCGGAGAGCGCCTGTGCTCCGGAGGACAAGGGTCGCCTCGCGGCCTCCCGCCGCGTGTGCGGCCTTGAGGGCGGAAAGCGGGAGATCGGAGAGAATATCGCCGTTGTAGACCAGGATCGTATCGTCGTCTTTCAGAAGATCCTCGACGTTCTTGAGCCCCCCGGCCGTGTCGAGAAGGACCGGTTCGTGGCGAAAGATCACCGGCATCCCCCGGTAGTGGCCGTCGGGAAATGCCGCGCCATAGGCCGAGGCGCAGTGGTGGGTGTTGACAATGAACCTTTCGATACCGATCGAAAGGCAGTGGTCCATCACGAAGGTGATCAGCGGGCGGTCCCTGACGGCCAACAGCGGCTTGGGAATGTTCTTTGTCCATGGGCGCAGGCGCGTGCCCAGCCCCGCGCCGAGAATAAAGGCTGTACGGATCTTCATAGCCGTCTTCCGAACCCCCGTCCTTGCGCTATTTCTTTCTCCCGAACTCCGGGTCGATCCGGATCATCGCCGCCACGATGAAGCCGGGAATCGTCGAAACGAGAATCCAAAGGAAGAAGCCGGGATATCCGAGCTGTTCCTGAATCCAGCCGCTCGACATCGCCGGAATCATCATCCCGAGGGCCATGATCCCGGTGGCAATCGCATAGTGAACCGTTTTGTACTCCCCCTCGCACACCATGATCATGTAAAGCGTATAGGCCGTGAAGCCGAAACCGTAGCCGAACTGCTCCACCGTTATCGCGGCGTTGATCAGCCAGAGACTCTCCGGCATCGCCCGCGAGAGGTAGATGAAAATCGCATCCGGCAGGTGCATGGCGCAGACCATGATCCACAGCCAGTGTTTCAGACCCTTCCGGGAGATGACCCAGCCGCCAAGGAGACCGCCCAGCATCAGCGCCACCGCGCCGAACGTTCCGTAAACGATCCCCACCTCCGCCGTCGAAAGCCCCAATCCCCCTTGCGACCGCGGATCGAGAAGGAACGGAGCAACCATCTTTACGAGCTGCGCCTCGGCAAAGCGGTATAGGATGAAAAAGGCCATCACCGTGACGATGTCTTTCCTCCGAAAGAAGGTGGTGAATCCCCCGAGGAATGTCGCCAAGGCGCTCTTCGACTTATCGCGCTTCACCGGCCGGTCCGCGACCGGATGGGGCAAAACGAAGAGGTGATAGAGAAAAAAGGCCAGCAGGATCGCGGCGAGCAGGAAAAAAGTCACCGACCAGGCCGATTGCGCGCTGAAACCCCGAGTCTCCAGGGTCCCGGCCAGGACAACGAGCACGCCTTTGGCGGCAATCATCGCGATCCGGTAGAAGATCGTCCGCACGCCGACAAACGCCGCCTGCTGGTATTCCCGGAGGCCCAGCATGTAGAAGCCGTCGGCGGCGATGTCGTGGGTCGCGGAGCTGAACGCCATGATCCAGAAGAACGCGAGCGTATAGCGGAAGAAACCCGGCGCCGGAATCGTGAGCGCCACACAGGCGAAAGAGGCCCCCAGGACGAGTTGCATCGCGATGATCCAGAGTCGCTTCGTCCGGAACATGTCGACGACGGGACTCCAGAGCGGCTTGATCACCCAGGGGAGGTAGAGCCAGGAGGTGTAAAGGGCGATGTCGGTGTTGGAGATCCCGAGCCGCTTGTAGAGGATGACCGAGACGGTCATCGCCATCACGTACGGGATGCCCTCCGCCAGGTAGAGGGTCGGGACCCAGGTCCAGGGGTTCCGGTCGGCGGGCTTTTCAGGCATCGTCTGTGTCATCGGGATCTCAGTACCGCTTCACAAGGGCCGTCCCACGGAAGTAATGTCGCAGGATTTCATCCGCCTTGCACCCCTTCCCCGCCATCACGGCCGCTCCGATCTGGCAGAGGCCGACACCGTGCCCCCAGCCCGCCCCATAGAGGGTGAAACGGGTCGGCACGCCGGTCGGGTGCCTGGTCACGGAGACGATGAAAGCGCTGCTCTTGAGATGACTCGGCGAGAGCCACCGGCGGATTTCCAGCTCTTTTCCCACCGTCATGCCGGTTCTGGAGCCTTCGATCCGAAGCCGGCGGATCCGGCCGGAGGGACCGCGTTCGACGGGCACGATGTTTTGCAGCACGCCGAAGTCCATTCCGGACTTTTCACGGAGAATGCCCTCCAGTTCCTCCCGCGAATAGCTCACCTGCCAGCGGAAAAAGTCAACCGTTTCCCGGTCAAAAGCGGGGAGGATCCTGTCCAGAAGTTTCGGCTCCGCCGTGTGGCAATAGACGGCCGGACGGGAGAGGATCCAATGCTCCGCATCGGCCTCCGTCCGGATCGGGGCGATGGGCGTGGCCGCATCGGGAACATGGCTGAGGTAGGGAATCGTCTTTTCCTCCCAGCAGGTGCCGTAATCCTCGGTCATCCCGCCGCAGGCCTTGTGGTAGCGGGCGTCGCAGATCTCGCCGTCGTGAACCAGAAAGACCCCCCGAGTCGCCCGGACGGCCTCAGCCGCCCTGCCTGCGGCAAGGCGGGTCACCCCCTGATAGCGCTGGCAATGGTCATCGGCGCACACGTCGAACCGGTCGTGATCCTCACGGTCGTACCAGCGGACGATCTCACGCTCCCACCGAATCAGTTGTTCCGATGAGCGGGCTTTTCCCGTCTCTTGTCTGCCGCGCAGCAGCATGGCCACCAGCCAGCTTCTCGCGGCAATGGCATGGGCCTTGAGAAATTCGACCGGGGCCTCGCCGCTCATCTCCGACGAAACGACGCTTACGAGGTACTCCTCCACGGGAAGTTTGTTCACCGCGGTCACGGTCCCGTCCCCCGCCTGCAGCAGGATCAGGTCTCCGCAAAAGGTCTGTTCCTCCTTTCTCTCCCAGTGGAAATTGACCCCGATTGTGACGTCGTGCAGTGTGAAGGTCGCTCCCGGCGCAGCGGCCAGACGAATCTCCGGCAGCCGGAGGGTATCCCGTCCCGGGTCACAGGACAGGACAAGGCCGTTCCCTTCCGCCCGGGCGGTGAAGCCGCCCGTCAGCAACGTCCCGTTTGTCCGGTACATTCCATTTACCCGTCCCCGGATCTCGGGATAACGATCGCAGATCCCAACTGTGATGCTCGGCTCTTCCATCGACATTCCCAGACCGAAAAATTGTCCCGAAAAAAATGCCCTGTTTCAGAGAAAGCATGCTGAACGGATCCCGGACCTGTCGGGATTGTGCACACCGGCCCCTTCGGCAGAGAAGAGTCCGATCTCCAATCCAGCAGAGGCTATCTATTATGGGAGGGTGGTTATGTCAACGGGTCTTTTCCATGGCGAGACACCCTGCCTTAATCCCCGAAGGAATTCCTGGAAAATTTTCGAGGCATGAGGGATTTGTATGAGGGATTTCATTGACACCAAAGGTGGTTCATCTTAGAATTGCATGTGCCAAACACATTTTTTTCGAGATGGATCCTGTGTTCGTCGGGAGATGAATCCGACGGTCATCATGAACGGGAAAATGAACCATGCGGTTGCTGACGATACAGAAACCGGACATCGACCTGACCACCGATGTGGAGCCGACTGATTTTTATACGGATCCAAAGGGGCCCTATTATGAACTGTCGTACCGTTTCGGTTGGGAAAAGTGGATCTGGTGTGTGCTGGACATGGCCATTTTCTTAGAGGACTGCATGCGTATTTCCGAAAAGTATTGCATCTGGATTCTGGACGTTCCTGAAGATCATGTCACCTGGGGAAGTCTTGAAAGATATTTGGAGGGGAATACGCCGTCCACCACGATCTTTCACAGCAAAGATTTCATCAAGCAGGCCTTGGGCGATACGCCGATGGGCCTTGTCCCGGTGCCTGTCAAAACGGAATGGGTCCTGGGAAAATGGTTCGTGGAACCGTGCAACGAAAAGGGCAGGAAGGAAACACAGGATGACAGACAAACGGATTTGTGGAAGTAGGAGACGATGATGGGCCCATCCTCCCTGTTGAGGCTCATCGCCGTTGTCTTTATCGTGACCCTGCTTCCCGTCCCCGACCCGACCTCCGACAGGATCTTTTCCGCTGCGGGTCTTCACGCGGAGGATCAAGCCCAAAACGAATGGCGGCACCGTTCGCTCTCCCTTGCGGAATCGAGGGACTGGTATGGTCTGCTGGATCTGTGTCGGGACTGGACGAACAGCAGACCGCAGGATGGGCTCGCCTGGGCCGTCTTCGGGAACGCCCATCTCCAGCTCATGCGCTACAATGACGCCGTGGACGCCTACCGCCGGGCCGTACGCATCGATCCGAAGAATAACGAAGCCTGGCACAATCTCGGGGCTTCTTATTCAAATCTCGGACGTTACCAGGATGCCATCGAAGCCTACCGTCAATCCATCCAGATGAATCCGGCAAGTGTCAAGGCCTGGAGCGGCCTTGGGACCAGCTATGTGCGCCTCAATCGACACGTCGAAGCCGTTGAAGCCTACCAGAAGGTTCTTGGCCTTGATCCGGAAAATGTATCGGCCTGGAACAGCCTCGGAACATCCTATGCCCACCTCGGGCTTTACGACTACGCGATCCAAACGCTCCGCCAGGCCCTTCGGATCGATCCGAAAAATGCCGTGGCCTGGTATCAGCTCGGATCGGCTTACGCCTTGCAAAAAAGCAACGACCATGCGGTTGATGCTTTTCGTCAGGTCCTGCGCATCAATCCGCAGCATGTCCCGGCTTGGAGCAGCCTCGGGGTGATTTATGCCCGCCTGAACCGCTACGAGGAAGCGTTGAACGCCTCCCGACGGGCCGTCCAAATCGATCCGGAGAATGCCGAGGCCTGGACCGGTCTCGCAACGGTTCACCACCTTTCAGGAAAACGGTCTGCCGCGCTGGAGGCCGTCCGGAAACTGCGGAGTCTCGATCCGGTAAAAGCCGACGATCTGCTCAGCCGGATCGCGCCCCATTGACGAAAACGAAAATGAGAGGTGAACATGTTTCAAGTGAATGAGTATTTCGGCGGAAACGTGATGTCCATCGGCTTTGCCGCGGCCGGCGGTCCTGCAACGATCGGGGTGATGGCCCGGGGAGAATATGAATTCGGAACCTCGACCCGGGAAATCATGACGGTGATCAGCGGATCATTGACGGTCAAACTGCCCGACGCGGATGGCTGGAAGAGGTTCGGGAAGGATGAAAGCTTTACGGTGGATCCGAACCGGAAGTTCCAGCTCAAGGTTGATGAAGAATCGGCCTATCTGTGTCTGTACCGATAGACCTTTCCGCTACCCGCCGGAATATACCGGTGCGATCACGATGCGGTCTCCGTCCCGGAGCGGATCGGACGGATGGATCGCACCGCCGTTGCGGGTAACGATCCGGGGCCGGTCCTCCCCAATTCGGATTCGCCCCAGAATCTCCTCCAGCGTCGCCGGTTCGGAAACATCGAAAATCTTTTCGCCGAATCCCGCCTGATAGACGAACGGGCCGACGAGCTTGACGGTGATTTTCATGCTACTCGAGACGGGTGTACCGTCCGACTTCCCGGGCCTCTTCGGCCAAATCCAGAGATTCCGCGGTCTTTTGCGTCGGGATCCCCCGATGGTCCCAGCCCCGGATGTCATAGAAGTGGTCGAGCAACTCGTTGTATCGGTCCAGATCCAGGATCTTCCCGGCGATGGGCCCTTCCCGGTCGGCATTCGCCGGATCGAACCAGACCCTCGGAGGATAGTCTCGTGTCCGGTCCCAGTCGGGAAACTCGCGGACCCAGAAAAACTTCATCAGCGCATAGATCCGGTCGCCGACCTTCCAGAAATCGTCGAGCGTCCAGTCGAGGCCGGTCGCCCTGTTGAAATAGATCGGGTAATTCTTGACGTCCCAACCCAGTTCGACCCACGGGAAGCGGCAGGCAACCAGGAACTCGAACATCCCGCCCCGGATCCGTTGCAGTTCGACAACCTTCTCGGCCTTCTCCCTGCCGTAGGATTCCCGCACGGTTTGCTTCAACTCGAACGCAATGACCCAGGCCTCCTTGTGGTGCGCGCCGATGGGACTCGTCCCCAAGGCCAGCGCCATGCCGGGGATGAACTTGCAGTTATAGGCCGGAATCTCCAGTCCCTTGACCTGCATGGCGTAGGCCTCGGAGCCGCGGCCGAACTTTTCCGACATTCGCATCGTTCCGTCGGCCAGAAGATTCCCGAGCTCGCCCTCACGACGAGCCGCCAGCCCCAGAAGCCGCTTTGCCCGTTCGGCATCGCCGAACCGGAAATCGCCTGTTGCTGCACCATGTTCGATGGCGTCGGCGTAGAAGGAGAGCACGCAGCCCGCCGATATCGTGTCGATCCCGTAATCGTCGCAGAGGCGGTTCAGCGACGCGACCTGATCGAGGTCGAAAATCTCCAGGTTGGCGCCCAACAGGCCGATGTTCTCGTAGTCGAGTTCGGATTCCCGGCCTTCATGATCCAGGATCGTGATGCCGCAGTGCATCGTACAGTTCGGACAGCCGTATGTGGCGACTCGCGCTTCGTTAAGCCGCTCGCCGTCGATCTTCCAGGCGTCGGGGTGTCGGGTCTCCCGGAAGTTGCGGACCGGCAACGCGGCGACCTCGTTGCACCAGGCCAAAACACCCGTGGTTCCCTGGACGGACCAGCCGCTTTCCTTGTCGATCGCCCGGACTTTTTTCAGATCCCCCGTTCCTACAGCCTTCATCCGTTCCGGGTCTGCAACCGGTATGGACTTGGTTCCCCTGACGACGATGGCCTTGAGTCTCTTGGAGCCCATCACCGCTCCCATGCCTGGACGGCCGCCGGCGCGGCCTTCCAGGCTACGGACCACGGCATAGAGGACCCTGTTTTCTCCACCCGGCCCGATGGCGAGAACCCCGACATTCTTTCCGTACTTGGCGTAAATCCAATCGTTGGTTTCGACGGTCCCTCTGCCCCAGAGCTCATCCGCAGCCAGGAATTGCACCCGGTCATCCTCGATGTAGAGGCAGGTCGGAGAGGCGGCCTGCCCCTCGATAATCAGAACGTCGTAACCGGCCTTCCGGAGATGCTCGCTGACCCGCGTCCCCAAATTTCCGTCGCCGTAGCCTCCGGTCAACGGGGACTTGGCCGCCACCACGGCCTTTCCGGTGTTGGGGGCCGGAACGCCGGCAATGGGACCCAGGGCCACAATGAACTTGTTCTCGGGACCCAGCGGATCGATGCCGGGTTTCAGCTCGTCCCAGAGAATTTTGAGCGCGAATCCGCGCCCGCCGACCCACTTTTTCGCGAACTCCTCGCGGAAGGTTTCCCTGCGATGCGTCTTGGTCGTCAGGTCAATCCTCAGGATGTTCCCTGTCCAGCCGTTCATGTCTGTCCTCCGAGGGGATCCGGAACGGTTCCGGTTGATTTACTTGGCAGCGGATTTGCGCGCCGTCGTCTTGCCGACCGTTTCGCCGAGCAGGCAGGATTTCTGATACGCCGCCCAGACCGCCTTGGAAAGGACGGTGCGCAGCGAACCTTTTTCCATCTGATAGATCGCTTCGGCCGACGTACCTCCCGGCGAAGTGACCATGTTGCGCAATTCGGCCGGATGCCTTTCCGATTGCTGTGCATAGAGGACCGAACCGAGCATCGTTTCGATAACGATGTCGTGCGCAACGTCGCGCGCGAATCCGAGATGAACGGCGGCATCGATCAATGCCTCCAGGACCAGGAATGTGTATGTCGGTCCGGTTCCGCTGACGGCGGTGGCCATGTCGAGATACTTTTCATCGTCGACCTGAATTTCCTTGCCGAGCGACTGAAAAACCATACGCGCCTGTTCCCGCTGTGCATCATTCACGTCCGCCGTCGCCGTCCATACGGTCAAACCTTGGCCGATCTGCGCCGGCGTGTTCGGCATCGCGCGCACGATCGCCTGGTGGGCAAGCCCATCCGCCAAGGTGGCAATCCGTCCGCCGGCGATGATCGACAGGACCAACTGATCGGCACGCAACATCCCTTTGAGCTCGGGCAAAATTCGCGCAAGGATTTGCGGTTTGATGGACAAAACCACCACATCTCCCTGTTGCACGGCGCCGCGATTGTCGGATGTGGTGCGGACGGAGTAGCGTTGCTCAATGCCTCTTCGGCGTTTTTCGTTGGGTTCGCTCACGATCACGCCGTCCGGAGCAACGGTCTTGTGCCGGAGCAATCCCTGAATCATCGCCTCCCCCATCACACCGCCGCCGATAAACGCGATCGAGCGCAGTCCGATTTCAGCCATAGGTCATATTCCTCCCGCAATGAGATCCGTTTTTTTGCCGAACCTGATGTGAACCCCGTTCGGCCGATCCTGCACGCCCATCCCCTTCTTGACCGATATCCTGAACGAAAAAATGCCTTGGGGCGGGCCGAGTATATGAAGACGACCCTTGTGTGTCAAGACAATTGACGGCAATCTACGGCAAACACAGTGACGAATCATCCGCGAATTCCTGTCCAAAAGTGATTTTGCTGAATCCGAACCGTCTCCCGTTCATTCTTTCGTTGCACAGAGAGAGCCGGTTGTGATAGTCATAGCCATAAAACCGTCAGGGAGGGTCTCTTCATGATCCATGTCCAGGAAATCGATGGGCGCAAATTGGTTTGCTGGAGGAGCAATGAAGGCTTCCTCGCCGATCGGAAGACGCTGGTCTTTATCCACGGCTCCGGCGGCAGCCACACGGATTGGATTCGGCAATACACCCCCCTGAAAGATCTCTTCAACGTCGTTGCGCTCGACCTGCCCGGCCACGGACAGTCCAATGGGCCCGGAGAGCAGAATGTATCCGCCTATGTGGAGTGGGTGAAAAAGGTCCTGGAGGGACTTGGAGTTTCGAAGCCGGTTCTGATCGGCCACTCCCTCGGCGCCGCCATTTCCCTGAGTTTCGTGATCCGGTATGGTCATATGGCGGCCGCGGTCGTCCCCGTGGGCGGCGGGGTCCGTATGCCCGTCAATCCCGCCATCCTGGAGGGGCTGAAACAGGACCCGGCGGCAATCATCGGGCTGGCCGCCAAATTTTCGATCGCGAAGGCGAACCGGGAGCGATTTTCAGGTCTGATCACGGAAACCCTTTCCCGCGTCAACCCGGAGATCCTCCACGGCGACTTCGCCGCCTGCGACCAATTGGACCTGATGGATGCGGTTGCCGATATCCGGGTCCCGGCGTTGGTCATCTGCGGATCCGAAGACAAAATGACCCCGCCCGCCCTGTCCCAGTGCCTCGGAGAAAAAATCCCCGATGCAAAACTCGTTTTGATCCCCGGGGCGGGACATTTCGTGATGCTGGAAAATCCGGAGGCCTTCAACACAGCCCTGTTCGATTTCGTGAATGCCCTGCCGGCATGAAAAGCCTTCTTTCAAGACGGGATCCGGTTGCCGAAGAAACCTCCAGCCTGGCGTCCTCCACCGCGGGGACATTGTCTTTTCCTTTCGACGGAAAGAATGAAGAGAGGATTTAGAACATGTTTATCGTCGGGAATTTCATCGCTGCCGTTGCCCGGCTTGTCGACATCGCGCTGACCGTTTACCTGTGGCTCATTATCATCCGGGCGGTTCTTTCCTGGGTCAATCCGGATCCCTACAACCCGATCGTGCGCTTCATTCAACAGGTCACGGAACCGGTTATGGCCCCGGTCCGGAGATGGTTCCCCATCCGGGGGCTGGGCATCGATTTTTCACCCATCATCATTCTTCTGGTCATCTTCTTCCTGCAGAGCTTTCTGGTGAAGAGCCTCCTCGAAATTGCCTACTCTCTCCGGTGACCCCGCCATGATTCCAGTCCGCGAAACGACCGCCGGCGTTTCCTTTCGTATCCGGGTCGTACCGCGCGCCTCGCGATGCGGACCGGCGGGAATCCAGGAGGACGCGTGGAGACTCCGGATTACGGCGCCTCCGGTGGAGGGAAAGGCGAACGAGGCTTGCATTGAACTGCTGGCGGAACTGCTCGGTGTGAAGCGGGCCCGGGTGACGATCATCGCGGGCCATACGTCCCGGACGAAAACCGTTGCCGTAAAGGGGGCAAGGGCGGCCGAGATCGTCACCCGCATCGCCACGCTGCAGGACGGCGGGTAAATTTTCGATGGTCGAGACACAAGGTTCCGAAAATGCGCGGGTTGTTCGGGCCGCGGGCGTCGTGGGAACGGCAACGATGCTCTCCCGCGTTTTCGGGTTCATCCGGGACATGATCGTGGCCGGCCTCTTCGGCGCCGGCCTCTCGACGGACGCCTTTTTCGTGGCCTTCCGGATTCCGAACCTGCTCCGGCGGCTCCTTGCCGAGGGCTCCTTGACCGTCTCCTTCGTCCCCGTCTTCACCGAATACCTGAAGAACAGAACCCGCGAGGAGGCGCTGGAGCTGGCCGATATCGCCTTCACGGCCCTGTCGATTCTGCTCGTCGCGGTTTCGCTGCTCGGCGTGCTGTTTTCACCGCTCATCGTGACGGTCATGGCGCCCGGCTTCATCAAAACGCCCGTTCAGTACGACCTCTCCGTCTTTCTGACCCGGCTGATGTTTCCCTACATCCTGCTGATCTCGCTGGTGGCCCTGTGCATGGGAATTCTCAACTCGCTGCGGCACTTCGCGGCGCCCGCACTGTCGCCGGTTGTGCTCAACATTGCGATGATCCTCGCCGCTCTGACTCTCCGCGACTTTTTCCCGGAGCCGATCACTGCGCTTGCGGTCGGCGTGATGGCGGGGGGCGTTCTCCAACTCGCGATGCAGTGGCCTTTCCTTGTCCGAATGGGCGTCAGACTGAAGCCGAAATTTCACTTCCGCCATCCGGGGGTCAAACGGATCGGCCTGCTGATGCTGCCCGCGGCGTTCGGGGCGGCCATCTACCAGATCAACCTCTTCATCGGGACGATCCTCGCGTCACTGCTGCCGACGGGAAGCATTTCGTACCTCTACTACGCCGACCGGATTGTCGAGCTTCCGCTCGGGGTTTTTGCAATTGCCGTCGGGACGGCGACACTCCCCAGCTTTTCAGAGCAGGTCGCACAGCGGCGCTTCGAGGAACTGAAACAGACGATCTCCTTCTCGCTCAGGGTCATCCTCTTCATCACGATCCCGGCAACGGTCGCGCTGATCGCGCTCCGGATTCCGATCATCTCCGTTCTTTTTCAGCGGGGAGAGTTCGGCGTTCAATCGACGCTGCTCACGGCTCAGGCCCTCCTCTGTTACGCGACCGGCCTGTGGGCCTTTTCCGTCATTCGGATCATCGTTGCAGCCTTCTATTCCCTCCAGGACACAAAGTCCCCGATGAAGGCCGCCATCGTTGCGCTGATCGTCAACGCCGTATTCAGCGTTGCGCTGATGTTCCCGCTGAAGCACGGCGGACTGGCGCTGGCGACATCCATCGCCACCGCCGTGAATGTGGGGATGCTCTGGATCATCCTCCGACGGCGCATCGGGAAAATTCTGGACCGGGATTTTTACCGTTCCCTCGGCCGGACGGTCCTGGCCTCGGTCGTCATGTGGGGGATCATCCTTCTGGTCGGCCTGATTTATCCCTGGGACACGGAGGGTCCCTTTGATTCACGGTTCATTCACCTGATGCTCTGCGTCGCAGGTGGCGCCGGCGTATTCTTTTTTGCCGCCTATCTTTTGAAGAGCCCGGAGATGACCGCAGCCGTCGGTTCGATTCGCCGTCGCCTCTCCCCCAAACATCCATCTTGACAACGCCTGAAAAAGGTATATAGAGGCATCGGTTTTCGGATGGAAACCGTTATAATCATTCAACAAGGAGGTTATGGGGATGAGGGGATTCAAGTGCACAGTGTCATTGGTGATGGTTCTGGCGTTCGTATGGGTGTTTGTCGGTTGTTCGAAGCCGCCCGAGGCGGAGCAGAAGGCGGCACAGGCTGCCATGGAGGCCGCGATGACCGCCGGCGCGGACAAGTACGCCGCCGCCGATCTGGATGCCGCAAAGAAGGCCATGGAGGCCGCCGATGCCCAGGTAAAGGACAAGAAGTACAAGGAAGCCAAGCAGGCCTATGTGGATGCCAAAGCCGCTTTTGAGAAGGCCGCCGGCTCCGTCGAAGCGGGCAAGAAAGCGATAGCCGATGAAGTCACCGCCGCCCTGGCCGGCGTGGAAGGCGCCTGGAAGGGTATCGAGGAGGCAGCCAAGAAGGTGGAGAAAAAGATGAAGGCCCAGAAGGATGCCTTTGCCGCAGACGCGAAGGCATACGCGGACAACCTGAAGGCCGTCAAGGATATGATCGCTTCGGATCCAATCGGTGCGAAGGCAAAACTGGGCGAGTTCAAGACCGTCACCGACAAATGGGGCGCCGCCATTCAGGAACTGGCCGCACCTCCCGCCAAGGCCCCCGCCAAGGCCGATGCCAAGAAGGTCAAGAGTTAAGCCTGAAAACGCAAACATTCTCGCATGGAAAAAGCGTCCCGCCGATAACGGCGGGGCGCTTTTTCACAAGACACGACTTTCACGAAGGTCGGCAATCTCCGGAAACCCTCCATGAGGCCCCTGCTCGTTCGGAAAGGCCTTTCGTCCAATCTGCCCGCCGCGATTCACATTGACACTCCGAACCGGATTTCCTATAGATGATCCGAAAAACCCCTTTCGGATCAACATTTGGCTTGGACAGCCCTGAAAAGGACCCGCAGTCTGGAGAGGCATAAATTGCACTGTCTGCCTGACGATGAAATTCATCTCTGGTTTACGTTTCCGGATGAAACGGAAGAACCCGCTAAACCGTTTTCCGCCGAAACCATCCTGGATGACGAGGAAAGGGCCAGAGAGCAAAGGCTTCATTCTCCCGGCAGCCGCCGGCTGTTCCAGGCGAGCCATTCCCTGGTCCGGAAGGCGCTTTCCCGTTATGCGAGCATTCCCCCGGCAAAATGGCGGTTCGTGAAAAACGTCCATGGAAAACCCCGGATCGATCCGAACCTCGGTTCCATCCCGCTTTCATTCAGCCTGTCCCATACGAAGGGGCTGGCCGTCGTGGCGGTGGCCGCGGGGGCTGATGTCGGGGTGGATGTGGAGAGCATGGATCGCCGCGTCGATGCAGCCAAAATCAGCGGCCGTTTTTTTTCGCCGGAGGAGTCCGTCCCGCTTCAGCAATGCGGGATCGGGCATCTGCGGGAACATTTTTTCCGTTATTGGACCCTGAAGGAGTGCTATATGAAGGCGCGGGGGCTTGGGCTTTCGCTGCCGCTCGACTCTTTTTCATTCCGTCTTGCGGAAGGATTGCCGCACCGGATCGTTTTTTCCGAAAAGGATTCAGGGAATTCCGGGGACTGGCGCTTTGCTCTGATCCGGACCCTCCGATACGTGGTGGCTATTGCGGTGAAGACGGGGCGGCCAGGCCCCTTGCGGATCCGTTGTTTCCAGCTTATGCCGGGGGAAAAAGCAATCCCTCTCAAGGTCGAGCGGGTGGGGTTGTCGCCGGGCATGGAAATCCAATACCCGGCCTCTCGAATCGAAGTGACCGAAGAGGAAACGTTCCTGGAAAAGCGGGAGATCTGAAATCATGCCTGAAGAAAAGAAGAAGATCCTGATCGTCGGGTGCGGACCCGGCGCGGTGGAACATATCACGCCGGCAGCCAGGGATGCCGCCCGAAAAGCCGATGTCCTGATCGTCTCCCAGCGCCTGAAGGACCTCTTCCCGGAGGTTGCCGCGGAGAGGATCGACTCGGGCACGGATATCGCCGGAACCCTCGACATGATCGCCTCGCGACGCGACGACGGGCGGCAGGTCGTCCTGCTCACCACCGGGGATCCGGGCCTCGCAAGCCTCGCCCAACCGGTCATTCGCCGTTTCGGCCGGGAAAACTGCGAGGTGATCCCGGGAATCAGCTCGATTCAGATCGCCTTTGCCCGGTTCGGACTCGAATGGCAGGACGTCCGGATCGTCACCGCGCACGGCAGCGACCCGGAGGAATCGGCAGAGGAACTGCGCGGCTGCGACAAGATCGCCATCCTTGGGGGACAACCGGATTCGCTCCATTGGGCCGCCGGCATGATCCCCGAATTGGGAAAGGATCGGCACATCTTTCTCTGCGAAGACCTAACCCTCCCCGGAGAGAAAATTCGCGAAATCCGGGACGACGATCTGCTGCGGGGCCTTGTTTCGTCTCGCTCGATCGTCCTGGTTATTCACAGAAAACTGCTGTGATTCCGGGACCTCTTTTACAACAGCGGACCGGTTTGTCGATTCGGAAACGATCTCCTCGGAAACAGGACCATTCCCGGAGAACCTTCAGCAAGCCCCAAAAGCAACTGTTTCAGGACGTTCGGCAGTTGGTTCCGCCGGACCGGCGGATTTTCATGCCCGTCCTTTTTTAACCTCCTCGACAAAGGCTGCCGCGCGCCGCGTCAATTCGGCCATATCCCCTGCGTCCAGCAGTTTTTGATGGATCAGGGCGCCTCCCACACCCAACGCAACGGCCCCGTTCCGGATGAATGCGGCCGCTGTATGGATATCGACGCCGCCGACCGGTACGATTTTCAACTGTGGCAGCGGAGCCAACAATGCCTTGATCCACGCCGGTCCGCCGACTTCGGCCGGAAAGAGCTTGATCAGGTCTGCACCGGCCTCCCAGGCCGTCAGCATTTCCGTTGGTGTAAAACAGCCCGGGATCACAGGGATACCGTACCGGTTGCATAACGCAATCACTTCCAAGTTGAGAGTCGGGGAGACAACAAAGTCCGCACCGGCCAAGAGGACCGAACGGGCCGTCTCCGGATCGAGAACCGTGCCTGCCCCAAACAGAATCTCGTGCCCGAACCGTTTGACTGCGTCGGCAATCACATCCAGGGCGCCGGGTGTCGTCATGGTCACTTCCATCACCCGCACGCCCCCTTTCCGGATCGCATTCGCGGCGGCAATCAACTGGTCGGGATCCTGAGCGCGCATGATGGCGATGACACCCGTTTTATGAATCAGGCGCAACTTTTCGTTTTTTTCCATGCCCTTTACGGCCCCCCTGCGCATCAACTACGTGACGTGGTTATCGTCATTTTTTACGGCCAATTCGGCAAGTCGCCGCTCGATTTTCTTATGGGTGAAAAAAGACAGGACCAGGAAGGCGACGGCCAAAACCATCAGCACGACTGCAATCGGGCGGCTGAAGAGAATCGAGGCGTGGCCGCCGGAGATGACCAGCGCTCGCCGCAGGTTGCTCTCCGCCATCGGTCCGAGGATCAGTGCCAGCAGGATGGGGGAAAGGGGAAAATCGTACTTCTGCATGATATACCCGACGATGCCGAAGACGATCGTCAACCCGACATCAAACACGTTTCCCCTCATGGCATAGGAACCGATCATCGAAAGCACGAGGATCATCGGCATCAGGATGGAGTTTTCGATCAGGATGACCTTGGCGAAGAATCTCATCCCGGCCATGCCGACGAACTGCATCAAGAACTGCGCAACGATCATCGAGGCAAAAACCGCATAGACAAGATCCATGTGATCCTTGTAGAGCAGCGGCCCCGGCTGAAGCCCCTGGATCACGAAGGCCCCCAGCAGAACCGCCGTCACCGCGTCACCGGGAACCCCCAGGGAGAGCAGCGGGATCATCGCGCCGCCCTGGCAGGAGTTGTTCGCCGATTCCGTCGCGGCGACGCCTTCGACCATTCCCGTTCCGAAGAGTTCGGGTGTTTTGGACGAGCGTTTGGTCTCTGCGTAAGCGATAAACGCCGCAATGTCCCCGCCGGCGCCCGGAATGGACCCGACGACGGTGCCGATCAGGCTTCCCTTGATCAGCGCCGCCGTCGATCTTTTGATTTCGCTCCAGGTCGGCACGAATTGGCTCAGTTTGGCCTGCACCTTCTCGGTTTTCAGCATCTTCTCGATGTTGGCGATGACCTCGGATACGGCGAACAAACCGATCAGGGTCGGGATGAAGCTCGGCCCCTCCATCAGTTCGCTGAAGCCGAAGGTGAAGCGGGGGAATCCGGAGATGGGGTCGAGCCCCATGGAGGCAAGCAGAAGGCCGAAAAACCCGACCATGATGCCCTTCACCAGCGAGCGGCCGGAGATCGAAATGATCACGCTGAGGCCGAAAATGGCGAGGGCAAAGTATTCCACGGGACCGAACTCCAGCGCAAAACCGGAGATCAGAGGGGACATGAAAATCATGACGGCGCAACCGATGAGTCCGCCGACAAAGGAGGAGAAGAGAGACATGGCCATCGCGCTTCCCGCCATCCCCTTTTTGCACATGGGATACCCTTCGAGGATCGTCGCGGCCGCGGCCGGCGTGCCGGGCGTGCGGATCAGAATCGCCGAAATGGCCCCTCCATACATGGCGCCGGTGTAGATGCCCATGAGCATCGAGAGGCTGGCCACGGGCGGACGACCGAAGGTCAGCGGGATCAGAAGCGCTACGCCCATTGTGGCCGTCAGGCCGGGGAGGGCCCCGATCACGATGCCGGCGGTGACGCCTACGAAAATGAGGAACATCACGTTCAGCGTGAATATGGCGTTGAAGCTGTGCAAAAGCATGCCGAAATCAACGTTCATCGGATTTATGTCCTGTCAATGGGGCGCTGCTTTTAAAGGCCGCTGAAGGCAAGGGATTCCTCCTGCATCAGAGGATGGAACGGAGAAGTCCCCCGGGCAACGAGAGAAGCAGCACCTTCTCGAATACCAGATAGACGGCAAGGGTGATCGCGACGGGGACCCACAGATAATGAGCTGTTTTCCGGCTTCCCAGCAGAAACATGTAGAACATGATAAACGGGATCGTCGCGATGATG
Source organism: Syntrophales bacterium (assembly GCA_034677965.1). Lineage (GTDB taxonomy): Bacteria > Desulfobacterota > Syntrophia > Syntrophales > UBA5619 > UBA5619. Next base: position 11,106 of record JAXDCM010000052.1, on the reverse strand, counting down.
AATCCCACCGGCTTGAGGAGAGCGCAGTATACGACCATGCCGGCCACGGCCAGCAGGATCCGTTTGATCCCCTTGTCCCGGAGGTTCAGCTTTTGGACTTCGCCGACGCTCTTCCCGAGCAGGGCCTGAACGATCAACAGGGCGCTGAAAACGATCAATCCCCCTGCGAGGATCTCCGGGAAAAAGGCCGGGCCGATTTTCATCACGAAGTCTTCAGGAAAGGATCGGCACTGGAAGATGATGTAGGCGCCGATCAGAATTCCGACGATGCCGGAAATGATATCCGCGAGTTTCACAAGATCTCCCTTATGCCGATCACACCGGACGGATTCCTGGAGGGTGATGAAAAATGGGGCAAAAGCCACCGCCCTTGCCCCACCGGATGCTTGATGCCGCTTTATTTCTTCGTGAGGCCGAGGTTTTTCATAACCGCCTCGACATCCCTGGCGTTTGTCTCCAGAAATTTGGCGAAATCCTTGTCGTTCTGGTACGCAAGATTAAGACCGACCTTCTTGGCAAAAGCCTGGAATTCGGGAGAATCGAAGGCCTTTTTGAAGGCATCGGAGAGGATGGCCCTGACCGCGGGATCCACCTTCTTGGGAAGGGCAAGTCCGCGCCAGGTATAGAAGGTCACGTCAATGCCCTGCTCTTTGAATGTCGGCACGTTCGGGTAAAGGGGATCCCGCTTTGTGTCCATGACGCCGAGGATCTTGAGGTTTCCCGCATCGACCTGGGCGCGAACCTCCGCAACACTCACGGAAACGGCCTGGATGTGACCGCCAACCAGAGAGGTAACCGCCGGCGCTGCGCCGTCATAGGGAACATATTTCACTTTGACGCCGGTCTGCTGGGACATCAGGCCCGCGGCAATATGCCAGACCGAACCGGGACCGGAATTTCCGATGGCGATCTCTCCGGGATGGGCCTTGGCATAGGCAATGAAGTCCTTTACATTATTGAAAGGCGAATCTTTTTTTACGGTCAAGGCGGGAGGATCCGCGTTAATCCGCATCATCGGATCATAGTCCTTGTAGGTGAAGGGGATCAGTCCCTGCGGAGGCAGCGAGTTGAGCTCGAAGGTGATCATGCCGAAGGTGTAGCCGTCCGGCGCAGCGTTCATAATGGCCGCGTGGCCGATGCCGCCGCCGCCGCCCGTGTTGTTGACCACGGTGATCGACTGCCCGAGAAACTTTTCCGCCTCCTTGGAAAGGGCGCGCAGGAGAGTGTCTGTCCCGCCGCCGGCAGCCCACGGGCATATGACCGTAATGGACTTTCGCGGGAAGTCGGACTTCTTCTGAGCAAAGACCGAGGTCGCCAAACCAAAGATCGCCAGCAGGGAAACGATGACAATGATCTTGTTCTTCATTTGAGCCTCCTTAGATGTTTTGGGGGTATAGAAACTTTATGACGGAACCTTCAACATGACCGGTTCTTGGTTGCAAGGGAGACAACGGTATCCGCAGATTTATCATCACGTGCCGGAGTTGAACCTCGGAAGCCATTACGTTTATCTCATGTTGTTTCGTAATACGGAATACCGACCCGTATTATGGGACGAATCCTATACGGAATGGACGATGATTGTCAAGCAAAAATGAAAACTTTTTTAAAAAAACTGTTCATAGAAATGAATTGACACACCCCGGGGCTTTCCCTATACTCCGGCCCCGAAAGAAAAGGTTTGCCTGCCTCAATTGACTCTACCGTTTATGGAGAATCCAGATGCCAAAGCGAAACGACATTGATAAAGTCCTGATCATCGGATCAGGCCCGATTGTCATCGGCCAGGCCTGCGAGTTTGACTACTCCGGCACCCAGGCCTGCAAAGCCCTGCGCAAGCTGGGCTACAAGATCATCCTCGTCAACTCGAATCCGGCGACGATCATGACCGATCCGGGTACGGCCGATGTGACCTATATTGAACCCCTGAATCCCCAGTCCCTCACGGAGATTATCGAAAACGAACGCCCCGACGCGATCCTCCCGAATCTCGGCGGCCAGACGGGGCTCAACCTGACCTCCGAACTATACAAGACCGGGGTATTGGACAAATACGGAGTCCGAGTGATTGGTGTTCAGGTCGATGCCATCGAGCGGGGCGAGGACCGGATCGCCTTCAAGGCGACGATGAACAGCCTCGGCATCGACATGCCCAAAAGCGAACCCGCCTTCAGCGTCGAGGAGGCGGAGAAGATCGCCGCAAACCTCGGCTATCCGGTGGTGATCCGTCCGGCCTACACGATGGGCGGAACGGGCGGCGGCCTCGTTTATAACGTAGAGGAGCTGCGGACCGTGGCGGGCCGCGGCATCTCCGCCAGCCTCGTCGGACAGATCCTGGTCGAGGAGTCCGTGCTGGGTTGGGAGGAGTTGGAGCTGGAGGTCGTCCGGGACGCCAAGAACCGGATGATCACGGTCTGCTTCATCGAAAACGTGGACGCCATGGGAATCCATACGGGTGACTCCTACTGTACGGCCCCAATGCTCACCATCAGCGCGGAACTTCAGGCGAGGCTCCAGAATTATGCGTACGACATTGTCCGGGCGATCGGCGTCATCGGCGGGACGAACATCCAGTTTGCCCACGATCCGCAGACGGACCGGGTGGTGATCATTGAAATCAATCCCCGCACCTCCCGCTCCTCCGCATTGGCCTCCAAGGCCACCGGTTTCCCCATCGCCTTTGTTTCGTCGCTGCTGGCCGGCGGGATGACGCTCGACGAGATCCCCTACTGGCGGGAGGGCACGCTGGACAAATACACGCCCTGGGGCGACTACGTGGTGGTGAAGTTTTCCCGGTGGGACTTCGAAAAGTTCCCAGGCTCCGTCGACAAACTGGGGACCCAGATGCGCGCCGTCGGCGAGGTGATGAGCATCGGCAAGAACTACAAGGAGGCCTTTCAGAAGGCGATCCGCTCCCTGGAAAAAGGCAGAGCGGGTCTCGGTTTTGTCAAGGACTTCCACGCGAAATCCCTTGAGGAGCTGATGGACCTCCTGGCGGCGCCGTCGAGCGAACGGCAGTTCATCCTGTATGAGGCTCTCCGCAAGGGAGCGGATGTCGGGGAGCTGCACAGAAAAACGCACATCAAGACCTGGTTTATCGGCCAGATGAAGGAACTGGTGGATCTTGAGGAGACGATCCTGAAGTGCAAGGATAAAACCCTCCCGGACGATCTGTTGAAACAGGCCAAGCGGGACGGATTCTCCGACCGCTACCTTGCCCAGATCCTCGACCTGGACGAACGGGATATCCGGAGACGGCGCACCGCCCTGGGGGTTGTCGAGTGCTGGGATTCCGTTCCCGTGAGCGGCATCGAGAACGCATCGTACCACTACTCGACCTACAATGCCCCGGACAAGGTCACCGTCAGCGGAAATCCCAAGAAGATCATGGTCCTGGGCGGCGGTCCGAACCGGATCGGCCAGGGGATCGAATTCGACTACTGCTGCGTCCATGCGGCTTTCGCCCTGCGGGACGAGGGATATGAGTCGATCATGGTCAACTGCAACCCGGAAACGGTTTCCACGGACTACGACACGTCCGACCGGCTCTATTTCGAACCCTTGACGGTGGAGGATGTCCTGGCCATCTACGAAAAGGAAAAGCCCGAAGGGGTCATCGTGCAGTTCGGAGGCCAGACGCCGCTGAATCTTTCCCAGCAGCTTGCGGCCGCCGGGGTCCGCATCATCGGAACATCGCCGGAGACCATCGATATGGCGGAGGACCGGGATCGCTTCAAAAAAATGATGGACAAGCTCGGCATCCCCATGCCCGCCTCCGGGATGGCCAGCAACCTTCGGGAGGCCGTCGCGATCGCCGAACGGATCGGTTATCCGCTGATGGTCCGCCCCTCCTATGTGCTGGGGGGCCGCGGGATGGAGGTCGTCCATGACAAGGAGATGCTCCAGCGGTACGTGGCCGCCGCCGTCGGCGTGACGCCGGAAAGGCCGATCCTGATCGACAAATTCCTGGAAAACGCGATCGAGTGCGAGGCCGATGCCATCTCCGACGGGAAGGACGCCTACGTCCCGGCCATCATGGAACACATTGAGCTGGCCGGAATCCATTCCGGCGATTCCGCCTGCATCATCCCGCCGATCAGCATCCCCGCCCGCCACAAGGACACGATCAACGACTATACCCGGCGCATCGCGGTGGAATTCGGCGTCGTCGGTCTGATGAACATCCAGTACGCCATCGCCGGCGATGTGGTCTACATCCTCGAGGCCAATCCCAGGGCTTCCCGGACCGTCCCGCTGGTTTCTAAAGTGTGCAACATCTCCATGGCCCGCATCGCGACGCAGATCATGCTGGGCAAGAAGCTGGCCGATCTGGGAATCAGCCGCCGCGCCATTCCCCATTTCGGCGTCAAGGAGTCGGTCTTCCCGTTCAACATGTTCCAGGAGGTGGACCCCTTGCTGGGTCCGGAAATGCGTTCCACCGGCGAGGTTCTCGGTCTGGCGGATTCCTTCGGCCTGGCCTTCTACAAGGCGGAAGAGGCGGCCCAACAGGTTCTCCCCGCGGAAGGCACCGTGCTGATCACCGTCAATGACAACGACAAGGGCGGCGCCCTGGAAGTGGCCCGAGCCTTCCACAGTTTGGGATTTACCATCCGGACCACCACGGGAACCCGGAAGTACTTCACCGACAACGACGTGCCCGCGGACTTGATCCTCAAGATGCACGAAGGTCGTCCCCACATCGTCGATGCGATCAAAAACGGGGAGATCCACCTGGTCATCAACACACCCAGCGGTAGAATGAGTCAGTACGACGACTCTTACATCCGCAAGGCGGCCATCAAGTATAAAATTCCCTACATCACGACGATCGCGGCGGCGGTCGCGGCGGTGAAGGGCATTACGGCCTTCCGGCAGGGACACGGCCGGGCCAAGTCCCTCCAGAGTTACCATCGGGATATCCGGTAGACAGAGAAAAGGAGGCAGAAATGAAAAAAAACATTGTCCGATATCTGGTGTCGCTTTTGCTCATGACCGGCATATTGTCCGGCGGATCCTCTTTGCTTGCAGCCCCACCGGATAACTTCACGGCCACGATGGTTACGTCAGGAATGGAAATGCCCATGGCGCAGATGGGGGCCAAGAACCGCGTGGAAAACCCGGCCATGAAAGGGCTGGTCACCATCCATCTCGCGGACATGAAAAAGAGCATCCTGCTGAACACAACCAACAAGACCTATTTCGAACAGCCGATTGCGGAACGCGGGAACGCCGCCGATCCATACGATCCGGATGTGGTGTTCGACAAGAAGAAGGTGGGGACCGATACCATCGACGGTCATCCGTGCATCAAATACGATGCGACCTTTTACCGGAAGAGCCGGCCCGCGGAAAAATTCAAAGCCACCCTCTGGGAGGCTCAGGATCTCAAAGGCTTCACGATTCAGACGGAAATGACCGTTCCCGCGAATCCGCAGTATCCGGGGTCCGGAGGCAAGATGCTGATGAAATTCAAGGATATCCGGTTGGGTGCGGCCAAAGCCTCCATGTTTGAGGTTCCCGGGGATTACACGAAGGTCAACAGCATGCCGGAGCTGATGGGCCTGGGCGGCATGGGGAATTTCGAGGAGATGATGAAAAATCTCCCCAAAGGGCAACGGCCGCCCAAACCGTAGCGGGTTCCGGCTTCCCCGACCGGCGCGACTACCAGAACCCTCTTTCCATGCAGTTCCCGATGAATTCAAGGGACCGCCGCGGCTCCGAGTTCAGCCATGCGTGCAGTTTTTTGCCGACGTCGGGATAGAGGGGCGTTTTCGGCAATTTCGCCACCGGCACCCAGGCGATGTCGAGCGAATGGGTCTTGTCCGACCGGATCTTGGGGGTCCCCCGGATTTCGAGCGCCTCAAAGACGATGTGCAGCGTCTGGGGGTGCCGTTTGGTGGCCGGCGCCTCGCCGATCAGGATGATGTCGCCGATGTCGAGCTTCACGCCGAGTTCCTCCCGCCATTCGCTCACGATCGCCTGCTGCAACGGCGTATCCTGATCCACGCCGCCGCCCGGCAGCGAAAAAACCTCCTTTCCGCCGTAAATGTATTTCATGCAGAGGATCTCCCCCGCCTGTTCGAAGACGCCTGATACCCTGATGCGCATAGAGCCTCCTTTCCAACATTATTTTTTCGGGCCCTTCCCCATCCTGTCTTTTCCCAAAAATCCCTTTCCCTATCGCTGGATCCGCGCCGATCCTCCTTTGGCGAAGGCACGCACCTGATCCAGGGTCGACATCGTCGTATCGCCCGGAAAAGTGGTCAGCAAGGCGCCGTGCGCCCAACCGAGATGGACGGCCTCCCGCGGTTCTTCGCCGGAGAGAAGGCCATAGAAGAGGCCGGAAGCAAATCCGTCCCCGCCGCCGACGCGGTCGTAAACGTCGAGCTCGCAGGTGGGCGAGACGTAGGTCCGGCCGTCGATCCACGCCACCGCGCCCCAGGAATGCCGGTTCGTCGAGTGCACCTCGCGAAGCGTCGTTGCGACAACCTTGATCCGCGGAAACTTTTGAATCACCCGATCCATCATCCCCAGGAAGGCCCCGGGGTCGAGGCCGGATCGGGATGCGACCTCGGGTCCCGGAACGCCCAGCCCCCGTTGCAGGTCCTCCTCGTTCCCGACGAGGACATCCACGTTTTCGACGATTCTCTGCATGATCGAACGGGCGCGCGACTCGCCGCCCCACAGGCTCCAGAGTTTTGCCCGATAGTTCAGGTCGAAGGAGATCGCGGCGCCCGCCGTCCTGGCGGCCCTCATTCCTTCGATGATCAGCTCTCCCGTGGTTTCGGACAGGGAGGCGAAGATGCCGCCGCTGTGAAACCAGCGGACGCCGGCAGCGAAGATCGCATCCCAGTCGAAGTCGCCCGGCGCGAGAAGAGCCGCAGCCTCGTTGGCCCGGTTGTAAAAGACGACAGGCGCCCGCACCCCGTGCCCGCGGTCCGAAAAGACCGTTGCCATGTTGGGGCCGTTCACGCCGTTGTGCTTGAAATGCTTGTAGAACGGCTTGACCCCCATCGCCCGGACCCGCTCGGCAATCAAGTCGCCGATGGGATAGTCCGCCATGGCGGTGACGATGCCGGTCCGCAGGCCGAAGCAATCGGACAGGTTGGCCGCGCAGTTGAACTCGCCGCCGCTCACATGAATCATGCAGTTCGTCGCCTTCCGGAACGGAACGATCCCGGGATCGAGACGGTGGATCAGCGCACCGAGAGAAACGAAGTCCAGCGCTCCCTCCGGACGGATATTCAGACCGTACTTCATTCTGCACTCCTTTCCCCCGCCAGAAACGCCGTAGTTGCGCCTTCCCTCACCCTTCACCCCTTCTTCCACACCGTCGAAGTCACCCTGCCGCCGTGGCCGGTCCAGTTCGTATGAAAATACCGGCCCCGCGGTTTGTCCGTCCGCTGATAGGTGTGGGCCCCGAAATAATCGCGCTGCGCCTGCAGCAGGTTCGCGGGAAGCGATTCTCGGCGGTAGCCGTCAAAGAAGGCGAGCGCGCTGGACATGGCCGGCACCGGAATCCCCTTCCGGACCGCCTTGGCGACAACGCGCCGCCATGCCTCCTGCGCCGATTCGATCTGCTTTCTGAAGAAGGGATCCAGCAGCAGGTTGGCGAGCTGTGGGTTCCGGTCAAACGCCTCCTTGATCTTTCCCAGGAAAAACGACCGGATGATGCATCCGCCCCGCCATATGAGCGCGATCGCGCCGTAGTTGAGGTTCCAGCCATGCTCCCGCGCCGCGGCGCGCATCAGCATGTAGCCCTGGGTGTAGGAGATCAGCTTGGAGGCGTAGACCGCCGATTCCAGGTCTCGGATGAAGGAAATCCGGTCACCGGCGATCCGGGCCTTCGGCCCCGTCAGCGACCGGGAGGCCGCCACGCGTTCGTCTTTCAAGGCGGACAACGCCCTCCCCAGCACGGCTTCGACGATCATCGTCAGCGGGATGCCCATCTCCAGGGCGGAAATGCCGGTCCACTTGCCGGTCCCCTTCTGTTCCGCCGTATCCAGGATCTTCTCCACCAACGGTTGGCCGTCCCGATCCCGGTAGGCCAGGATGTCACGCGTGATTTCGATCAGATACGAACCAAGCCTGCCCCGGTTCCAGGCGGCAAAAACTTCGTGCATCCGTTGCGCCTTCATGCCCAGACCGTCCCGCATCAATTGGTACGCCTCGCAGATGAGCTGCATATCGCCGTACTCGATGCCGTTGTGCACCATTTTGACGTAGTGCCCCGCGCCGTTTTCGCCGACCCAGTCGCAGCAAGGCGCGCCGTCCACCCTGGCCGCGATCGCCTGGAAGATCGGCCGGACATGAGGCCACGCGGCGGGCGACCCGCCGGGCATAATCGAGGGACCGAGGCGCGCCCCCTCCTCGCCGCCGGAGACGCCGGTCCCGATGTAGAGAAGGCCGTGCGATTCGACATGGGCGTTCCGGCGGATCGTATCGCCGTAATTCGAGTTGCCGCCGTCGATGATGATATCGCCCTTCTCTAAAAGCGGGATCAATTGTTCGATGAAACCGTCCACCGCCGGTCCGGCCTGGACCAGCATCATCACGCGACGCGGACGCTTGAGCATGCCGACCAGTTCGCTCAGCGAATGGGCGCCCCGGATCGGCGTGCCCTTGGCGCCCTGGGCCAGGAACTCGTCGACCCTGGAAACCGTGCGGTTGAAAACCGCCACCCTGACCCCGTGGTCGTTCATGTTCAACACGAGGTTCTGCCCCATGACCGCCAGCCCGATCAGGCCGATATCCGCTTTGACCATATGCCGCCCTTCCCCCATTTCAAAAACGAATCTGCTCATCGCCCCTTTGGAAATGACGAGGCGACAGCTTAGCCCTCGGCTTCCCTCATGTCATCAGCGGCTGTTCCCTGTCTTTCCGGTCATTTTCCACCGGTAGCCGGACAAACAGAAAAGCCGGCAGTCTCGTCACAAAGCTTTCACGGGGGCTTTGAGGGAGCGAGCGCGCTTTATGAAGGCCGTATCGAAGGTATGGAAAGACACCCCCTCCGGACACGACGCCAAATGCAGGGCATCGGCGAAGTCAATCCCCTTTTCATAAAAATCGATCGCTTTCTCCAGTTGATCCGGCATTTCTGCCTGCACGTTGGGCAAGCCGAGGATCTGCCGTAAGGCCCGGATGATGGCCGCCACAGACAGCTCATAGGCAGCGCGCAGAACCCACTCCAGCTCAAGGAGCGTTGTTTTGGAGACAAAGATTTCCTCCGCTTCGGCTATCACAGTCAAGGCCCTCTTTGCCTGGTCGGGTTCGTCGTTGGTGACGTAACGGACCCAGACATTGGTATCCAGAGCGATCATACCGTCTTTCCCTTTCGCCAGCGCTTACGGATATCCTTTTGAACAGCCTGTTCCATGTCCTCCACGTGGATGACGGGTCCCTGATATCCGGTGCAGCCAAGTCCGTCCTCCGGGCTGGTGAGCGGAAAAGTCCGGCTGGGTTTCAGAAGGATGCCGGAGGTGATCTCTTCGACAATAAAGCGGGTGCCCGGCCGCCATCTTCGGCTTTCCCGAAGGGATTTGGGGATGACGATCTGTCCTTTGCCGGACAGGGTTGTGGTAATCATGGCCACCTCCTGAGTGCGTAAGATTCGGTAAGACGAAAAGTAGCAGCTTATTCATGGAAGGTCAAGCAAGATCTTAGTGCGTTCGATCCGGAAACATCCTGTTTGAGAACCGCCGGAATCCCATTACCGGGCATCCAGACAGGCCGCCATTTCCTCGAGGCTGGCGGCGATTCTGGGTCCCAGCCTGTAGACGGCATCCCCGATGAAATAAACCCTGCCCGCACGGACGGCTTCAAGCGTCGCCAGCCTTTCCATCAGAGGCTTGATCCGTTCCTCCATTCCGCGGCCCTTCCCGAAAAACAGCGCATCGGGCCGAAGGCGGATGACCTCTTCCAGCGAAAACTTGGGATATCGGGTCGGCGCCGCCGCCGCGACATTGTCGATCCCCAGGATCACAAAGGCATCGTCCACCGTGGTTCCCCTTCCGGCGGCGATCAGCGGAGAGGGTTGGAAAATGAAGAGCCCCTTTTGAATGTTTCCCCGGGATGCCGTTTTCGATCGGTCGGCGATCCGGCGGATCCGCGTTTCGATCCGGTCGGCCTGCCGTTCGGCCATGGCCCCGACCCCGAGAATCCGGCCCATCGTGCGGATCTCCTGCGGCAAGTCCTGGATCCGCCTGGCCCTGAAGATATGGGTCCGGATTCCCAAGGCCCTCAGACGACGATCCAAAACCTTCGGATTGCCGTCCTCGGTCATGACCACACAATCGGGACGCAGCGAGACAATCGCCTCGAGGGAGGGGTTGACGAAACCGCCGATCTTGGGTTTGTTTGCGGCACGGGGCGGATAGTTGCAGTAATCGGTCACGGCCGCGATCCGGTTCTCGACGCCGAGGTCGTAAAGAATTTCCGTGAGATTGGGCGCCAGCGAAACGATCCTTTCCGGTGAAGCGGCCGCGGCGGCCGACGTCAGCAACAGGACGGCGACTCCTCCCAGCAGACCCACCAGCCTTTTCAGCCCGGGGCGTCCGGCAGGCCTTGTCCGGGATTTCATCCTGTTCACGGGAAACACGCGCTCCTTCATCAACGGTTCTCGTTCCTCACCAGCGCCGGCCCTCCCCGCAATACAAACCGAACCGGGACCTCCACGGACATCGTCACGGCCCGCCCCTCTCTTCTTCCCGGCTCGAATTTCCACGTCCTGACGGCCTCCAGCGCCGCCCGGTCCAGGATGTCATGGCCGGCGGAACGTCTGATTTCCACCCGACCGGCGCGGCCATCGGCGAGAACTTCCACAAGGAGAACCACCACCCCCTGATAGCCCCGAAGCCGCGCCAACTGGGGATAGTCGGGGCGGGCATTTTCCGCATACCGGGGAACCGCGTCCGCGTTTTCGGCAAGCCATGCGCCACTTTCCCGATGAAGGGTTCTCTCCATTCCCTCCCCTTGGGGTTTGGAAACATCCCCGACTTTTCCCCCGGAGAATTCTCCGCTTCCCCGTCCGGATACGGCGATCCCCGCAGGATGGGTTGCCGACGGATCTCCGACCTCCGGAAAAAGGGCCGTCGATGCCAGGGAGAC
>JAXDCM010000051.1:0-9520 GCA_034677965.1 Syntrophales bacterium | reverse complement strand
CGAACAGAAAGACCCGGGGGATCCCACCTCCCGAAAGGATATGTCGTGCCACGACGAAACCGTCACCGCCGTTGTTTCCGACCCCGCAACACAAAACGTAGCGTCTCCCCGTAACTCCCCATTCCCGGGAAAGGATCTCATAGGCCGCCCGACCGGCATTTTCCATGAGGAGCTCCTCCGAAATCCCGAATTCCTCTATGGCACGGCGGTCCATCGCCTTCATTTCGTTTACGCTGCTGACCTTCATCGCATCCCCCTGCATCCAGCCTGTGCGGCCGCATGTTGCGGCACAACATCGGAATTCTTATATTCTGTCATGGAAGCACCCTCATCTGTTTAATCGATTATAGTAAAAACCGAAAACTTTGCAATTGAAACAGGCGGAAGGAAGACAAGGGCATCCTGTAATTTCAAAGGCAAATCGTGCACTGCATCCAGTCAGGCCTATTACATCGGCTGGACCTTAAACATGGGACGGCTGTTTATCTTCAGCCGGAAGCAGCTCCTCCAGGAGCGAAATGACCGGAGGCAGCTCCTCCAGAACGGTCTGCCAGACCGCTCCGACGTCGAGGCGGAAATATTCGGCGACAAGTCGGTTGTTCCCAATCGCCGCCAATTCTCTCCATGGAATCTCCGGATGGCTTTCCCGAAAGAACGGGGAGAGACGGCGGGTTAGGGAGGAGATCGCAATCAGCCTTCCCTCAGCGGCATCCTGGTGAAGCGGGCTCTGCTCGAACTCTTCCCGGGTCATACCGGCCAAGTACTGCCGGGCGCGCCTTGCCGCGATTAGGATATCCAGAAGGATTCCATCATCCCGCCGCATAGATGACCGCCTTCGTCGCGAGGATCTGCCGACGCTTGATGTAATTTTCGGTGCGCATGACGGCACTTTCCGACACCAGATCCACCTTCCTTCCGAAGATCGCCTCCAACTCCTCCTGCATCCGGGAAAGCCGGAAGAGGCCATACTTCTTTCCGGGACGAAAGCGGACGAGGAGATCGATGTCGCTCTCCGGGCGGAAATCCCCGCGAACAGCGGAGCCGAAAAGCGAAAGCTCTACAATATCCCACTTCCGGCAAAAGGCGGCAAGGACTTCGCAAGGAATGTCAATCCGCGGATTCACATCCCCCCTCCCCGGCCAGGATCGCCGCCAGGTCCTCCGGAGCCGTCACCGGCCTCCGGCAGGAAAAGTTTCGGCAGACGTAGGCGGCGGCCCGGCCGTCGATTGCCCGTATCTCCCGCGTGAACGGAACGACCTTGGCGATCTCGGGCTCCCGTTCCATGTCCGGACGAAGGAGCAAAACCGCCTGCGGCCGGCGGCAGCGGCGTGCGACCGAGATCAGTTCCAGGGTATCGGCAGCCTCCGGTCGGCCCGCGATCACCACCTCACAGGAGGGGGAGGCCAGCATCTCCAATGCAACCAGCCACTGGGCATGGGCGGAGGGCAGCCGCCGGATAGATTCGGCAAAGGCGCTCAGCAATCGTACCCCCTCTTGCTCGAAGTGGGAATCGCCGGTCATTCTTCCCATCCGGATCAGATTCATCAACGTTACGGCATTCCCCGACGGAACAGCCCCGTCATGGCTCTCCTTCAGCCGAATCGGTAGTTCCTCGCCGTCATCCGGCGTGAAGAAAAAACCGCCCTCCGGATCCCCGAAACGGTCCGACAGGATCCGCTGAAATCCGATCGCATTTCGCAGATCGGCCGCGTCGAATCCCGCCTCGTAAAGCTCAATCAGCCCGCAGATCATGAAGGCATAATCGTCGAGGTTTCCGGTTACAGCCGCCTCGCCGCCGCACCAACGGTGCAAAAGCCGTCCTTCAGGGGTTTTCATCCGCGACAGAACGAAGTCGACAGCGGCACGGGCTGCCGCGTAATAAGAGGGTTCCCCCAACACCCAGGACGCCCGGGCCAACGCGGCGATCATCAGTCCGTTCCAATCCGCCAGGACCTTTTCATCGCGCATGGGACGAATCCTCGCGTTGCGGGCTGCCAAGAGTCTCCTCCGCACCTCCTCAAGTTGCCGGGTTTTCTCGCCCGCGGAAATCAACGTGCCGGCGCAGACGTCTCCTTCCCCACCGGATGCAATGCTGAGGATGTTCGATCCTGCTCTCTTTCCCGTTACGGGGTCGATGAAATTTCCGCCATCCCGAAGGCCGAACATCTCCATTGCAAAACGGGTATCCTGCGGACCGAGGATCCTGCGGATCTCTTCCATTTCCCAGAGGTAGTAACGCCCCTCCTCCCCCTCGCTGTCGGCATCCTCCGCGGCATAAAAGCCGCCGTCGGACGCACGGAGATCGCGAAGGACGTATTCCATAACCTCCCGTGCAGTCCGGCCGTGCTCTTCGCCGATGCCCGGCCGGAAAGCCTCCGTTGCCGCCAAGGCAAAAAGCGCCTGATCATAAAGCATCTTTTCAAAGTGCGGAACCAGCCATTTCCGATCCGTGCTGTAGCGGTGAAGGCCGTATCCGAGCTGATCGAAGATCCCGCCCCGGCGCATGGCCCGGAGGGTTCTCTCCGCCATCCGGACCGCCTCCCCCTCCCCGCTTCGCTGCCCGTACCGGAGCAGGAACAGCAGTTGATGGGGCATCGGAAATTTCGGGGCATCCCCGAATCCGCCGAACTCCTCATCGTACTGATCCCGAAGTTCCCCGAAGGCTTCGGAGAGGAGTTCCTCACCCGGGGTTTCTCCACATCCCGATACGGATTGCCGGAGAACAGACAGCGTCCCGGCCGCCTCCGCTTCGATCCGTTCCCGCTCCGTCCGCCAGAGTTCGACAATCCGCGGGATCAGCTCGACGAGCCCTTTTCGGCCCCACCGGCTCTCCTTCGGAATGTAGGTGGCCGCAAAGAAGGGGCGCCGCTCCGGCGTCATGACGATGGTCAGCGGCCATCCCCCGCCCCCGGTCATTATCTGGCAGACCCTCATGTAAACCCCGTCGATATCCGGCCTCTCCTCGCGATCCACCTTGACGCAAACGAAAGCCCCGTTCAGAAGAGAGGCTGTCTCTTCATCCTCGAAGGATTCGTGGGCCATGACATGGCACCAATGGCAGGTGGAATATCCGACCGACAGGAAGACCGGCTTGTCCTCCGCTTTTGCCCGTGAAAAGGCCTCTTCTCCCCAGGGATGCCAATCCACCGGGTTGGCGGCATGCTGGAGCAGATACGGACTTTTTTCATGCTGCAGGCGATTCAGCGCGCCTGAGTTCATCTCATTTTCCTTTTTCGATGGTCCGCCCTGCCGTCAACGGATGAGCGTCATTGTGAATAACCGCCGTCGCGCCGGATATTACAGGGCAGCCGTCAAACGGGACAGCCCTTCCATCGGCTTGCCGCCGAGGTGAATCCGGATAGCGCGGCGCCCCGCGTTAAGCAATGCCCTGCGATCGCCGAAGGCCTGGGCCTGTTTCAAGGCGCCGAAGCTGAGCGACGATTCGGCCCGCCCCAGTTCATCGGGGATCGGAACATCCCGGACGTCATCCGCCGTGAACTGGATGAACAGACCACGTCCCGCGTCTCCCTTGTGGAGCTGCCCGGTCGAGTGTAGAAAGCGGGGCCCATACCCTACGGTGGCTGCGATATGAAAACGGTCCCGGATCCGCATCCGCAGACGCTGCAACAACTCGTCCACTGGCAAAGAAGGCGTCAGGTAGGCCTGGAGCGCAACATACGTGCCCGCTTTGGGCTGTTTGAGAAACGTCGCCAGGACCTCTTCGGGCTTCCGGGCAGCCAGTTCCCCGTAAATGGAGAGGTCCGTCCCCGCAAGCGCGGAAGTCTCCGCCGGCATCGCCCCCGTCTCCCGATACTCCGCGATCATTATCCGCGCGAGGACTTTGGACGCCTCCACGTCCGGCTGATCGAAAGGGTTGACCGCCAGACGCCATCCGGCCGCCGCCGTGGCAATCTCCCAGAAATAGCACTGACCTCCCAGATCATAGGAATCCGCCAGTTCGATGTCGATGACGGGATGGCCGGCTTCGGCCAGTGCATTCAACTGCGCCTCTCCGGTTGTCTCTCCCGCCAGCCGGATCGAACAGAAGATCCGGTCCGGACCGTAAACCGAAGGCGATCCGAGCTCCTCCCCGACGACCGGCAGGATCCCCTTCCCCTCTTTTCCCAGGCTCTCTGCAATGAGCTGCTCCACCCAGTCGCCGAAGGCGGAAAGTGTCGGGGGAGAGAGAAAGGTAAGTTTGTCGCGCCCGCGCGCCGCCAGATCTCCCAGAAACGCTCCTAACGAAACGCCACTCATCCCGCCGTCTGCGGCATCGACAAACTCGGATTCCGCCGCCTCCGCGGCCCTTTTTAACAGCAGCCCGGTATCCATCCCGATCAGCGCCGCCGGGACGAGGCCGAAACAGGAAAGGGCCGAATAGCGTCCGCCGATCTGTGGATCGTTGAGGAAGGTGTAACGGAAACGGTACTTGCGGGAGAGGTCCGCCAGCGCGCTGTCGGGATCGGTGATCGCAAGAAACTGCCCGCCTGCCTGCCCCGCTCCGAGTTTTTCGGCTACAAGATTAAAAAAATATTTCATGAAGGAGAAAGTTTCAACCGTCCCCCCCGACTTTGTGGAAACGACAAACAGCGTCCGCTTGAGGTCGAGCTGCTCGGTACGGGCCAGCACCGCCCCCGGGTCCGTACTGTCCAGCACGGCAAGGTCGAGGAACCCGTCGGCCGCGCCGAATATTCGGCGAAACACTTCCGGTGCGAGGCTGGAACCTCCCATCCCGAGCAACAGGGCAAATCCAAACCCGTCGTTCCGAACAGTCCTGACGACGGAGGCAATCTCGGAGAGGCGTTTCCGCATTGTACTTGGACTGTCCAACCATCCGAGACGATTGGATATCTCCGTCGGTTCCGGTTTCCACAGGGTGTGATCTTTCCGTCGGATCCGTTCCGCCACTTTTCCGGCCGTCACGGCCTTGCGGATCTTCTCCATGGCCACCCGGCAGGATTCCGGACGAACCCTGATTCTGGTCGTCATGGCTGTCTTTTCCCCTCTCGGCCAATATCCCCGCGCACTTTTGAGCAGGGGCTTTCGGGTGCCGAATCGATCAAGGTACCTTTCCCGGTGCCCTCTTTTTTCATCGCCCAAGCAGTCGCTTCGCCTGCGCGGCAACCACTTCGGCGGTCACGCCGAACTTTTCGTAGATGGTCTGGTACGGGGCGCTGGCGCCGAAACGATCGATCCCCACAATCGCCCCCGCGAGACCGGTATAGTGCTCCCATCCCAGTCGAACCCCCGCCTCGCAGGCGACCCTTGCAGGAATGTCGGGCGGCAGAACCTGATCCCGATAGCTCTTCGGCTGCCGGTCGAACAGATCCCAACTCGGCAACGAAACGACACGAACGCGAACCCCGTCCCCGGCAAGCATTTTCCCCGCAGCGGCCGCGATCGCCAGCTCGGACCCCGTCCCGATCAGGACTACCTCGGGATCGCCCGACCCCGACTCCCAGAAGACATATCCCCCCTTTCGCAGGCCTTCCGCCGGTCCGACCGTCGAGCGGTCAGCAACCGGCAGGTTCTGTCGCGTGAAGATCAGCGCCGTCGGGCCCGTTTTGTTCTCAACGGCCACGCGCCAGGCCTCCACCGTTTCGTTGGCGTCCGCCGGACGGATCACGGAAAGGTTGGGAATCACCCTCAGGCTCATGAGCTGCTCGACGGGTTGATGTGTCGGCCCGTCCTCTCCGACACCGATGCTGTCGTGGGTAAAGATGTAGATCACATGCAGCCCCATCAGGGCCGCCAGACGGATTGCCGGCCGCATGTAATCGGCAAAGGTGAAGAAGGTCGCCGTGAAGGGCAGGATTCCCCCGTGCATCGCCATGCCGCCCGCAATCGCCCCCATCGCATGCTCCCGTACGCCGAAATGGATGTTGCGGCCGCCGGGACCCCACTCCCCGCCGCAGGCGCCTTCCCGTTCGGCAGGGGGATCGCCCGGCTTCTGGAGATCGCCCATTCCCTTGAGCCAGGAGAAGGTAGAGGGATTCAGATCGGCCGCTCCCCCCGCCAGTTCCGGTACCGACGCTCCGAGTACCTGAAGGACCGCTTCGGAGGTTTTGCGCGTGGCCACGGCTTTCGTCTCCGGCCCGTAAACGGGCAGCCCCTTTTCCCATCCCGACGGAAGCTCGCCCTTCATCATCCGTTCGAACTCGGCGGCTGCCTCGGGATATGCAGAGGCATACCGGTGGAAGGACTCCTTCCAGAGGAGCTGTTTCTTTGCACCGGAAGCCCCGGCGTTGCGGAAAAAGCGCAGAACCTCTTCAGGAACAAAGAACGGCGGATTCGCCGGCCAGCCGAGCTTCTCCTTGGCCGCCTTCAGCTCGTCGGCACCGAGCGGCGCACCATGTGCGGCGCTGGTGTTCTGTTTTTTCGGGGCCCCGAATCCGATCGTCGTCCGAAGGCGGATGAGGGTGGGTCTCTCTGCTTCCTTTTGAGCCTCTGCAATGGCCTGATCGACCGCCTCCGTATCGTTTCCGTTCCGAACCGGAATCACCTGCCAGCCGCAGGCAGTGAAACGCTGATCGATGTCCTCGGAAAAACAGAGCGACGTGGAGCCGGAAAGGGAGATCCGATTGTCGTCGTACAGAACGATGAGCTTCCCCAGGCCGAGGTGGCCGGCCAGCGCGCAAGCCTCTGCGGATAGCCCCTCCATGAGGTCTCCGTCGCTCGCAAAAACATAGGTCCGGTGGTCGACAACCGGATGTCCGGGCCGGTTGAACCGGGCCGCAAGGTGCGCCTCTGCAACGGCCATCCCGACCGCGGCGGCAAGACCCTGCCCGAGCGGGCCGGTCGTCATCTCCGCTCCCGCGGGGTGACGGCGTTCCGGATGGCCCGGGGTCTTGCTTCCCCACTGTCGAAAAGCCTTCAGGTCGTCCAGCGAGAGATCATAGCCGGTCAGATACAGAAGGGCATAGAGGAGCATCGAGGCGTGGCCGGCCGACAGGACAAACCGGTCACGGTCCGGCCAAAGGGGATCAGCCGGATTGTACTTCAGACGTCGCGTCCAAAGGGTGTAGGCTGCGGCAGCGGCCCCCATCGGCATGCCCGGATGACCGGATTTCGCCTTTTCAATGGCATCCGCCGCCAGAAACCGGATCGCATTGATGCATTTGATCTCCAGGTTCTCCTGTCCATTCATGTTGAAGTCTCCTCTCCTCGTAATCGGTTTGATATTCTATATCTTGTCATCCCTGCTGAAATTTTCCCATCACCTCTGAACCGGCACAGACGCGGTTCTCCATTCGATTCATTCACACTGTTCGGTTCCCCAAAGCGTCTGAGGAAATATCGGGGTTGCGGCGTCCGGATGCGTCCACTTTACATGAACGTGCCTCAATTGACAAGGCAGCTTTGGAAAAACCGAATTTTTCATCGCCCCTTGCCATTGACCGGATATTGCAGTATCCTGACCCTGTCGATGATTCCGAATCAAGGAGGCGCCATGAGCCAGCACAAAAAGATCGAACGCAAGAAGGAACTGGACCGCAAACGCCGAAGAAGAGAGAGAAGCCTGAAGCTCCGGAAAAAGACAGCCAAGAAGAAGGCCAAATAGTCAGGACTGGATGTGAAATTTCCCTATAGAGCAGAGACAATCAAAAACGGGCCTGTCATTGCGCGCATGATTCTGGTGCTCGGGCTGTTTCTGCTGCTCGGGCACGCGGAGGCGTTCAATCCGGCAGATCTCGAACGGTTGATGTCCACGAACGAATGTCCGAGCTGCAACCTCAATGGGGCGAACCTGAGCGGAGCGGGCCTGGACAATGCAAACCTGAGCGGGGCAAGCCTGGAAAATGCGAACCTGAGCAAGGCCAGTTTAAGCGGGGTTATCCTGAGCGAAGCATACCTGGGTGGAACAAATCTAAGCGGTGCATACCTCGCCGGCGCCATCCTCGACGACGCAGACCTGAGCGCCGCCGTCCTGAGCGAAGCCGTCCTGAGCGGGGCGAACCTCAACAGGGCCATCCTGGGCGGGGCAACCCTGAACAAAACCAATCTGAGCGCGGCCTATCTGCGTAAAACGAACCTGAGAAGGGCTTTTCTTGGCGAAGCCAAGCTGAGCGCCGCCGATCTGGCTGATGCGGATCTGACCGGGGCAAATCTGAAAAAGGCATACCTGGGCGGTGCAAAGCTGGGTGGGGCACGCCTGGACGATGCGCTCCTGTCCGGCGCCAGCTGGATTGACGGGACAAAATGCAGGGAAGGCTCCGTCAAGACCTGCACAAGATAATCCCTGCCCCACTTTGAGAAATAAACCCGGATCTTTGGCCCTATTTTCCGAAGGTCGCCGCGGGCGCGCCGGAAACCGCCGGAAGGGTTCTCTTTTCCGGTTTGAGCTCTGCGGAACGCCTCATCTCCAGCATCTTTGCCGCCTCGTTTTTTTCGAGGAAGGAACGGGGTTCATAATCCCATCCCGCGGCAAGGCGCTCTTCCTCCCGCTTCAGCATAAACCAGGCAAACCATCCGAGGGGCCGCGCGGCGATGCGCGTTTTCCAGCCGAAGGCATCGTAGATGTCCTGAAGCAGGCAATCGGCTTTTTCCCGGAGTTGAGGATCGTTTTGATACCATTTCCGCATGGCCCAGACGGCGCCGGCATACATCGACTTTAACGGAAGAGACTCCCAGGCGACCCTTTTGCGGACACGCGGTCGGGGATCGTCCCGGTACATCCGCCAGCCGTTCAGAAGAACCCGGATCATCCGGAGCAGACTCGGACCGTTGATCGCAAAATCCCGCCGGAAGGCATCCAGCAGATACTGTTCCTCCCGTCCGTCATGGATATGCGGGTGACGGTAATTGAAGCGATATTGCCCGTGGGCGTCGGCCGCGGGAAATTCCGACTCCGAAAGAAGCGACCCGTCCCGCCGGTGTTTATCGTACAGCGGCGTTCCCGGAATGGGCGTGTAAAGCATAAACTGGTGGAATACCGTATCGTGACCGACCGCATAATCGATCATCGCGTCCATGTTGTCCGGCCTGTGATTTTCCAGGCCGATAATCGATGAACCCAATACGCGGATGCCGTGATCCTGCAGCTGCTTGACGAGCGCCCGCGTATCCACCGCCCGAAGCTTGTCGTAGGCGCTCTTCTCCCCTTCCAGGCCCATCCAGACCCACCCGATCCCCAGTCTGACGAGTTGATCGATCGTATAGGACTGAAGGACGCGCGCGGAGCTGAAGACATAGACGGCCCAGCTTTTTTCGTTGGCCTCCATCAGTTCCAGAAGCCTGAGCGCCCGCTTCTTGTGGAGCAGAAAATTCTCGTCCAGCGTGAAAAAGGACCGGACCTTGAGTTTCCGCTCCATCTCGCACATCGCGGCAAAAAGGTCGTCGCCCGTCTCGAAGAAATTGACAAATTTTCCTTTTCCACCGAAAAGGGCGGAGGTGGAGCAGAAGTTGCATCCCATCGGGCAGCCGACCGAAGGAATCAGAATCGCCGCGGTATCGCCGGGGCGGCTGCCGAGATCGATTCCCATCGTCCTTGCGCCGAATCCTGAAATGGCCAGGGGATGCC
>JAXDCM010000050.1:0-30546 GCA_034677965.1 Syntrophales bacterium | reverse complement strand
ATGGAGCCGCATCCGGCGCAGAAAGGAGCAAAGACCCCGTTGGGTTGCCGTTCATCAAAGTTCGCCAGCGTGAAAAGACCCGATAAAACGTCAGGAGGGGCAAAGAAGATGACGACCAAAGGATGGTCTCCATCCTCCATGCGATCCCATCTTTTGAAGACAATATAGTCTCCGGGAGCCTTGAATATCTTTTGATCCTTCAGGAATGCCTTAACCAGTTCAGGAGATTTTTTATACCGTTCCCCTTCCAGTTTTCCCGGAATGCCGCAAGACAGAAAATATTCAAAATGGGGCGCCAGTCTGCTGTCGAAACCAAGATACCTTTTGCCGCCGCCGCAGCCGACCGTATGGATGTCGAATGAAACGGTTTTCCCGTTCCTGACTTTCTTCAAATCACAAATGATGCATCGATGTCCCTTAGGCCGTCTTGCCATGGTTTTCGGTTCCGGCGAATTGGAATAATAGAACCCGATCGGCAATTCGGCGCCCGGGAAATATTTGGCCCAATCTTTCAAAAAGCTCTCTTTGAAATCAGAGTCCATAGCGATCCTCCTGTTCTGTTATTACGGCTCCATTCCGGAGACAGACGAAGTGCAGACCCCTTACCGGGTCATCGATGCGGACACCTTAACAATGCCTTCTTTCCGGTTCCCGCTTCGGGGCCGATGGTCACGCTCATCCTGGGTCCATCCTCCCCACAGCGCCACTCGGCTATGTAGCTCTTCAGGCAGCCCCGTACAGGATCTCCGATCACATTGGAGTCGATCACATATTCGCAAATCATTTTCCCGTCACAAACGGCAGCCAGATGATCGGTTACGTTCCCGTAACGGGCCCCACAGTTCGACCCGTAGCTTCCGGAGATCACCCTGATGCCCGGATACCATGCCCGGTCGGGTCCCGGAGTCCTCTTGCCGCCCGAAAACTCAATTTGTATGATCGCCTCTGACGGCCTTTCGAGCTTAACCATCTGGGAAGTGCCATCGTCGTATCGCAAGATCATCACCTGCTCGGCGCCGGCCAGACCGGCAAGGATCAGAAAGAACGCAAAGACGACAAAACCAACCACCCCATAACGTTTGCAATCATTCATGGAACATCCTCCCTATACTGATTCATATCCGCCCCGGGAAAGAAAGCGTAGCATCCTGAAAATGGACCGGTGAAGCAGGAATGATTCCCCGCCGCCAAGAATTTTTTTGAATAGACCCGTTTCGATGAGAGCGTATGAAAAACAGGGGAAGATGTCAACGCATTATCTGTTTTTCATCTGTTTTTCTACGAGCAGTCAATGTATCCGATAAAATCCTTCCTAAACGGGTTTGATTCCGCCCGGCATCCGTGATATGGAGCGCCGCATGCAAACCGTACAACTCTTCATCACCTGCATGGGGGAAAACCTTCTCCCGGATGTTCTGAAAAAGATGGTCCGGCTGCTGGAGCGCCTCGGCCTCCGATGCGAATTTCCGGAGAGTCAAACCTGCTGCGGACAGCCCTTTTTCAACAGCGGTTTCCAAGCCGAGGGACGGGAGATGGCCCTCCGCTGGATGAACGCCTTCGCGGACACCGAAGGGTACATCGTGGCCCCTTCAGGCTCCTGCGTCGAGTTCGTCAAACACCGTTATCCGAAGATGTTTCCCGAGGGATCGGCAGAGCATGAACAGGCGGCTCGGATCGCAGCGCGTGTTCTGGAATTCAGCCAGTTCCTTGTAAACATCCTAAGGGTCACGGACGTCGGAGCGACCTTTCCCCATCGTGTCACCTGCCATTACCCCTGCCACCTGACTCGCGGGCTGGGCGTTCGCAACGAACCGCTGGAATTGCTTCGGGCCGTTCGCGGTTTGGAGCTGATCCCCTTGAATGAAGCCGAGATCTGCTGCGGTTTCGGGGGCATCTTCAGTGTCGTCTATCCCGAAGTGTCAAAGGCCATGATGGAATCCAAGGTGAAAAACATCCTCGAGAGCGATGCCGAGGTTGTCGTGGTGAGCGAGCCCGGGTGTCTCGTCAACATCCGCGGCGGCCTGGCAAAGATTCATTCGTCGGTGCGGGCAATGCATCTGATCGAGGTGCTGGCCGAAGGGGATACGAGAGGATGAAAACGCCGGCCGTCATCGACTTCCGGAAAAATTCCCGCCTCGCGCCGCCATCCGTCGCGGCGGCAACCAAGAACAGCACCCGCACGGCGCTGAAAAAGCGGGCCGCGGTGATCGAAGAGTTCGGCGAGACCCGCTGGCAAGAACTCCGACGGGCCGGACATGAGGCCCGCCTGCACGCCCTGATGCACCTGGACCATTACCTCGAAATGGTCGAGACAAAGGTTACGGCCGCCGGAGGCCGCGTCCACTGGGCAAGAAACGCCGAGGAAGCCAGAGAGATTGTCCTCGGGATCGCCGCGTTTCACGATGTCCAAAGCATCGTCAAGGCCAAAAGCATGGTGTCGGAGGAGATCGACCTCAATCCCGCCCTGGAGGCCCATGGAATCAAAACCTACGAGACCGATCTTGGGGAATTCATCGTCCAGCTCGCCGGCCAGCACCCCTCGCACATCACCGCCCCGGCGCTCCACATGACCAAGGAGGAGATTGCCGACCTGTTCCGCGACAAGCTCGGGATCGACGCCCGTCCTGTTCCCGAAGAATTGACCGAATTCGCCCGACAGCGGCTCCGCAGGGAATTTCTGAACGCCGGGATGGGAATCTCCGGCGGCAATTTCCTGATCGCGGAAACCGGAACGCTGCTGATCGTCACGAACGAGGGAAACGGGCGGATGTGCACCACCCTGCCCCCGATCCATGTCGCCATCGTGGGGATCGAAAAGGTGATTCCGGACTGGGAGAGCACCGCGGTTCTGCTCAAGCTTCTTGCGCGCAGCGTCAGCGGAAGCAAGATCACCGCCTACAACACTTTTATCACCGGTGTCCGGGAGGGAGGTCCGAAGGAATTCCATCTCGTCCTGCTGGACAACGGGCGCTCGCGGACCCTCGCGGACCGGGTCGCCCGCGAGGCTCTCCTCTGCATCCGCTGCGGGGCCTGCATGAACACCTGCCCCATCTACAACCAGGTCGGCGGTCACGCATACGGGGCGGTTTACCAGGGCCCCATCGGATCGATGCTCTCCCCGCTGCTGCTGGGAACGAAGGTCGCCGGCGGATTGCCGTTCGCCTCCACACTTTGCGGCGCCTGTGCGGAGCTCTGTCCGGTGATGATCCCCATCCCCGAAATTCTGTTGCACCTGCGCAAGCGCTTTGTCGAGGGGGACGAATTCGAAAAGCCCTCCGTCCCGGAAATGTACAAGGTGATCGCCAGGATGAATCGGATGGTGCTGGGGTCTCCCATGCTGTACCGTTTGGGTGCGGGTCTGGTGAGAAAACTCCAGGCCCCTCTGCGTCGGGGCGACTGGCTGCCCTCGTTGCCGCCCCCGCTGAACCGCTGGACCTCCGCACGACCCTTCCCCGCGTTTCAAGGGGATTTTCGGGGCTGGTGGAAGAAACGGAAATCGGAGCCCCGATCGAATGAGGAGCCCGTCCATGAATAAAGATCGGACCGCCAGAGAAACCATCCTGAATCGGGTGCGTGCGGCGATCGGCAGTCATCGCGGTGCCCCGCTGCAGCCACCGCCGCCCTCGGCGCGGTTTGAACCCAGAAAGGCGGCAGCCCTCGACGATGAAACGGAAACGATGATCCGAGAGGTTGAAAAACTCAGCGGTCACGCCCGAAGGATCCGCGGTCGGGACGAGTTCACCGCCGCCCTCGGCGAACTGGTCCGAGAGGAAAAGATCCGGACGGCGGCCTTCAGCGCGCATCCACTTTACGCCCCGTTCGGCATCGAGGACCTGCTGAATGGTTTCGGGGTGGAGATCCTCCCCCACGACGGAGACGGGCGGAGGTTGGTGGAATGCGACCTGGGGATGACCGTGGCGGACGCGGCGCTGCCCGAAACGGGAACCGTTCTGCTCCGAACGATGAAGGGCCAGCCCGACGCGCTCTCGCTGCTGCCCCGCGTCCATCTCGCCTTGATCGCCCCGGAGGCCCTCCAGGCGGATCTTCATCACACCTTTGCGCTCGCAAAAGACGACAGGCACTTCGTCCTGGTCAGCGGATGCAGCCGCACCGCGGATATCGAGAAGGTCCTGACCCTTGGCGTTCACGGACCCAAATCCTATCACCTCTGGATATGCGATGGAAATCACCTCCGGTAAAATGAAACCGGAACTTTTCCTTTTTCGCTGAAAATCCCCCTCTAAAATTTTTGATTGACGGCGATTCCCTCCCGTGATAGGAGCATCGGCAAAGGATTACCGATGCCGATGAATCAGATTTTCAACCTGGAGGATATCGAGAAGAAAATCCTCCTCATCCTGAGGATCCTGCAGGACTCCCCGCGGCCGGTGGGGGCGCGTATCATCGCGCGGCGGATGCAGGATTACGGGGTGACCCTCAGCGAACGGGGGGTCCGCTACCACATGAAGCTGATGGACCAGCGCGGACTGACCCGACTGGTCGGTCGGCACGACGGCCGAGCCATCACCGGGCAAGGGGTGGAGGAGATTGCCCATGCACGGGTCCGCGACAAAATCGGCCTGGCGATTTCCCGGATTGAAATTCTGGCCTACCGGACCTCGCTGGATGTGGATCGGCGCCAGGGACTCATCCCGATGAACGTCTCCTTCTTTCCCAAAAAGGCTTTCAAGAAGGCATTGGAATGGATGAAGCCCGCTTTCAGCGCCGGCATCTGCGTCAGTGACCTGATCGCCTGCGCGGAAGAGGGCAACCCGCTGGGAGAGGTCTCGGTCCCGGCGGGATACGTCGGTTTTGCCACGGTCTGCAGCATCGTCGTGAATGGGATCCTGCTGAAGAGCGGAATCCCGATGGATTCGAAATTCGGCGGCATTCTTCAGGTCCGCAACGGACAGCCTCTCCGGTTCATCGAGCTCATCCACTATTCCGGATCATCCCTCGATCCGTCCGAGGTGTTCATCCGGGGAAGGATGACTTCCGTGAAGGAAGCGGCCGGACAGGGGGAAGGGAAAATTCTGGCCAACTTCAGAGACATTCCCGTCCCGGCACTGAAACTGGTTTCCGAATTGGTCGCGAAACTCAAAGACGTCGGCATCGGCGGCGTTCTTTCGGTCGGCGAGATCGGCGAGCCGATCTGCCAGATCCCGGTCGACATGAACCGGGTCGGAATGATCCTTTACGGCGGCCTGAATCCCGTGGCCTGCGCACGGGAATCGGGAATCGAGGTGGAGAACCGGGCCATGTCCACCGTCATGGATTATCGGGAATTACGGAATTTCTGGGAATTTTGCGGAAAAACATAAGGGACAACTTCCTATCCAAAATAGAACAGGGAGGACAAGGTATGGCAAAATTCAATCCGTTTGCGGTCGCGCAGAAACAGCTCGATCAGTGTGCGAAGATACTCCATCTGGATCCCGGCACGCAGGCGATCCTGCGGGTTCCGTCCCGTGAGCTTCATGTCTCCATTCCGGTGCGGATGGATGACGGATCGGTGAAGGTGTTCCAGGGATTCCGCGTCCAGTACAGCGACGCCAAAGGACCCTGCAAGGGGGGTATCCGCTTCCACCCGGACGAGACGATCGACACCGTCCGCGCGCTGGCCGCATGGATGACCTGGAAATGTTCGCTTCTGGATCTGCCTCTCGGCGGCGCCAAGGGAGGCGTGATCTGTAATCCCAAGGAGCTGTCCCAGGGGGAACTGGAGCGGCTGAGCCGGGGCTACATCGATCAGGTCTGGCGGATCATCGGACCCGAGAAGGATGTGCCGGCGCCGGATGTTTACACCAATCCCCAGATCATGGCCTGGATGATGGACGAGTTTTCAAAGCTCTCGGGGAAAAACCAGTTCGGCCTTCTGACCGGGAAACCTCTCGCTCTCGGCGGATCCCAGGGCCGCGGCGATGCGACCGCCAGAGGCGGGCTGTTCACCGTCCGCGAGGCAGCCAGGGAGATGGGGATCGATCTTTCGAAAGCCACGATTGCGGTTCAGGGCTACGGCAACGCCGGTTATTATGCGGCCTGCCTCGCGCAGAAGATGTTCGGCTGCAAGGTTGTCGCCGTCAGCGACTCGAAAGGCTGCATCCTGAACAACAATGGGCTGGATGCGGAGGCCGTCGGAAAACACAAGACCAAGACCTCCACCGTCTGCAACTATCCCGGTTCGAAAAGCATCAGCGATGAGCAGATCCTCGAACTGGATGTGGATATTCTCTTCCCCTCCGCCCTGGAAAACGTGATTACCGAGGAGAACGCCCCCAAGGTCCGGGCAAAGGTCGTGGCGGAACTCGCCAATGGGCCCACCTCACCCGAGGCGGATGAAATTCTCCACAAGAACGGCGTTCATGTGATCCCCGATTTCCTCTGCAATGCGGGCGGCGTGACCGTTTCCTACTTCGAGATGGTGCAGAACTTCTACATGTATTACTGGGATGCCGATGTCGTGTATCATCGTCTGGACAAAAAGATGACCACGGCCTACCATGCGGTGTTCAACACCTCGAAAAAATACAACATCAACATGCGCCAGGCCGCCTACGTTGTGGCGGTGGAGCGTGTTGTTGAGGTGATGAAGCTCCGTGGCTGGTCATAAACCCGGTAAAGATTCATGAAGGGGGGCATCACGCCCCCCTCGTCATCTTCCACGGAAACCATCCGATCCGAATCCTCTTTTTCTGGCATTTGTTCGACCTTTGCGTTATCATGCCTATCCATTCCGTGCCGGCTCATTTATCATCCGGCCGTTGGAAGCTTTCGGAAAATAACCCGGCATGGCAGAGGCGAAGGGGAGCGGCGCACGATTGTGAGATTTTTCCTGAACGACTCCACGGGTCATTTGCGTTCCTCCCTGCTGAAGAGAGGCTACGCCATTGGACGATATGATTCTTCACGCTTTGCCGACCAAGAACGGAAATACCTGCTGCGGGAAGACATCACGGGGAAATCCGTTGCGTTGATCGCCTCGGTGCTTCCCGCTCCCGAATCGCTTTTCGATCTGCTGGCACTCCACCGCCTTCTCCTGGAAAACGGCGCGGCCGAGATCACGCTGATCCTCCCCTACCTCGGATATGCGCGCCAAGACCATCCCGGGAAAAAGGGCGAAGCCGGCATCGGTGTCATGGTGGCCCAACTCCTCCGACAAACGAAAGCAGCGAAGCTGATCGTCTGTGACCTCCACAGTGAACGCATCCGTAAGGCGCTCGGCCGGTCCGTCCTGGAATTGTCCGCCCTGCCGTTGTTTGCCGAGGCGGTCGCGAAACACCCTCCCGAGGTGATCGTTGCGCCGGACGGCGGTTCGATCTCCCGGGCGCGGCGACTTGCGAAACTTCTGGCGCCCCTTCCGGATGTGGCTGTGATCGACAAGTTCCGTCCGCGCCCGAACGTCGCGATTGCGAGACATCTCCGGGGAAACGTCCGCGGAAAGAGCGTCCTTATTATCGACGACATGATCGATACGGGCGGAACGCTGGTCGAAGCAGTCAGGCTCCTGATTGAAAATGGCGCGACCGCCATCCGCATCGCCGCGACGCACGGCATTTTTTCCACAGGGGCCTGCGAACGTCTTTCAGCTCTTCCCATTGACGAAATCCTGATTACGAATACGCTGCCGCAGCCACGACGGGCCAAGATCCGCTGCCTCGATATCGCCCCGCTCTTCAATCCAAATCCGACCTGAGGCGCAGAGCCCATCCGGCCCCGAACCTCCGCAGATCCGTGTGGCAAAAGAGGCGGGATTTTGTTATAAATTTCTATACCCACGTGCAAAAGATGGAAAAAAGCAAGGATGCATCCGTTTTCAGGAGCCGGTCATGCCTGAGGAAGACATAGCAAAACTGAAAATCGAAAAGTCGGAAAAGATCGGCAGGCGCAAGCGCAGCCGGCTGCCGTTGGCTATTGCGGTTATCGTGTTGCTGCTTCTGGCTGCCGGCGGCCTTTACTACCGCGGCATCCTGGTCCCCGCCATTTCCGTTGATGTGACAACCGTCTCGCCGTTCTATCCATCGCAGTCCGTCTCCCTGCTGAATGCCAGCGGCTACATCGTCGCGCAGCGGAAAGCCGCGGTTGCA
Organism: Syntrophales bacterium; assembly: GCA_034677965.1. GTDB lineage: Bacteria > Desulfobacterota > Syntrophia > Syntrophales > UBA5619 > UBA5619. The sequence goes on along the minus strand of JAXDCM010000050.1, from coordinate 22,462 downwards.
TCCAAAGTCACGGGCCGTCTGGTGGCGTTGATGGTCGAGGAGGGAAGCAAGGTCAAGCAGGGGCAAATCATCGCCCGTATGGAAAACATCGACGTGTCCGCTGTCCGAGACCAGGCCGCGGCCAACCTGAACACCACTCGCGCCAACCTCGAACAGGCCAAGGTGGACAGGGACAATGCCCGGCGGGAATACGAACGGTACAAAAAGCTGGCCGATCAAGGCTACGTTTCCCGCTCGTCGTATGAAACGGTAGAGACCCAGTACCAACGGGCCGTTGAAGGCGTGAAGGCGCTCGAAGCGGCCGTCCAGGCCGGAGAGGCCGCGTTGAAAACCGCCGAGGCAAGTCTGGACTACACGCTGATCCGAGCCCCATTTGACGGCGTCGTTCTGACCAAGAACGCAGACGTGGGTGACATCGTCACCCCCATCGGGGCCGCCGCCAATGCCAAGGCGGCCGTCGTGACAATCGCCGACATGAACTCCCTGCAGGTGGAGGCGGACGTCTCCGAAACCAGCATCACGACAATCCGCGTCGGCCAACCTTGCAATATCCAGTTGGATGCGCTCCCGGACATGCGTTTCCGCGGGGAGGTCCATGCAATCGTGCCGACGGTAGACCGAAGCAAGGCCACCGTGCTGGTCAAGGTCCGATTTCTGGACAAAGACCGCCGCATGCTGCCGGACATGAGCGCCAAGGTCTCCTTTCTGGCGCGCAGGCTCACATCCGAGGAGATGAAACCCCGTCTCGCGGCCAACCGTTCGGCCCTGATCAGCAAGGGCGGCGGAACATTCGCTTATCTGCTGGAGGGCAACCACGTGCGGCAGGCACCCGTCAGGATGGGAACCGTCTTCGGCGATATGACGGAGATCCTGTCGGGGCTCAAGGAAGGGGACCGTGTCGTCATCCATCCACCGAAGGGCCTCAAGGACGGGTCACGGATCAAAGTCGCCGAACGGTAACCGTTTTACTTCACGAAAAGGAGCTCCGGCAAAGCGAGAGTTGATTTGGACGAACCGAAACCACCCATTGTCGAAATCAGAAACATCTTCAAGTGCTATCACCGGGACGACCTCGTTGTCCCGGTCCTGCACGATATCAGCTTCGACATCGCCGAGGGGGAATTCCTGGCGCTGATGGGGCCGTCCGGCTCCGGGAAGACGACCCTGCTGAACCTGCTGGCCGGGATCGATCATGCGGACAGCGGGACCATCCGGGTGGGAGGCGTCGACATCACCGCCCTTTCGGAGACCGAGCTTGCCCGTTGGCGCGCAAACCACGTCGGGTTCATCTTTCAGTTCTACAACCTGATCCCCGTATTGAAAGCGGTTGAAAATGTCGAATTGCCTCTGCATCTCACATCCCTCTCCGGAAGGGAACGGCGCGAGCACGCCGAAACGGCCCTGCGCATGGTGAATTTGGAACACCGGATGGACCATTACCCGAAGGAACTGTCCGGAGGAGAGCAGCAGCGGGTTGCCATCGCCCGAGCGATCGTCACCGACCCTGCCCTGCTGGTCGCCGACGAACCGACCGGGGATCTGGATCGCGCATCCGCCGAAGAGATCCTGACGATGATGGAGCGCCTGAACGGGGAGATGGGCAAAACCATCGTCATGGTCACCCACGATCCCCGGGCGGCCAAGCGGGCAAAGCTGCTCCGTCTTCTGGACAAGGGATACCTGAACAATGCTCCGGATCAAGATCCTCGTTAGAAACGCCTTCCACAACCGATTGCGCAGCGGACTGACGATCCTGGGCATCGCGGTGGCCATTCTGGCGTTCGGCCTGCTCCGGACGGTGATCAGCGCCTGGTATGCCGGCGTCGATGCCGCTTCGGCATCGCGACTCGTCACGCGAAACGCGATCTCGATCATTTTCCCGCTGCCGATCAACTACGCCGAAAAAATCCGGCAGATCGAAGGGGTGAAAACGGTCTCCTGGGGCAACTGGTTCGGCGGCATCTATATCGACGAGAAGAACTTTTTCGCCAACTTCTGCGTGGACCCTCGCACCTATCTGGAGATCTACCCGGAATTCATCCTGAACCCCGCCGAAAAGAAGGCCTTTCTGGCCGACCGGAAGGGATTTATCGCGGGCAGAAAGCTGGCCGCAAGGTTCGGCTGGAAGATCGGCGACACGGTCACGCTGAAGGGGACCATCTTCCCGGGAAACTGGGATTTTGTGATGCGGGGCATCTACCGGGGCCGGGATGAGACGATCGACGAATCCCAGTTCTTTTTCCAGTGGGATTACCTCAACGAAACCGTAAAACAGATCGCCCCCAGCAGGGCGGACCAGGTGGGCTTCTACATGATCTCCGTAAAACGCCCGGATCTCTCGTCGGAGGTGGCGCTGGCCATCGACAGGTCCTTCAAGAACTCGCTGGCCGAAACGCTCACGGAAACGGAAAAGGCCTTCAACCAGGGATTCATTGCGATGACCGGGGCGATCGTCACGGCGATTCAGATGGTGTCGTTCGTCGTGATTCTCATCATCCTGCTGGTCGTCGCCAACACCATGGCCATGACCACCCGGGAACGCATCGGTGATTATGCGATCATGAAGACCCTCGGCTTCGGCGGCGGATCCATCGCGGGCATGATCTTCGGCGAGGCCCTCGTGATCTCGCTGACCGGCTGCCTGGCCGGGATGGCGCTGACGTTTCCGGCAGCCAAGGCGTTCGGCCATACGCTCTCGGCCTATTTCCCCATTTTCCTCGTCTCGGATGAGACGATCTGGTTCGATCTCCTGTTCGCGTTCCTGATCGCGTTCTTTGCGGCAATCATCCCGGCCCGCCATGCGATCCGCGTGGGCATCGCCGATGGATTGCGGAGGATCGGATGATGGCCGTTCCGCTCTCCTACAGCATGCGGAATCTCTGGAAGCGAAGGCTGACGACCGTTTTGACGGTTTCCGGGATGGCGCTGGTCGTGTTCGTCTTTGCCGCCATTTTGATGATGGCCGCGGGTCTTCAGAAAACACTGGTGGAGACGGGTTCGGCGGACAACGTCGTGGTCATTCGAAAGGGGGCGGCATCGGAGGTGATGAGCGGGATCGAGCGCGGACAGGCCTCGATCGTCGAGATGCTGCCCCAGGTGGCGATCGGCGGACAGGGTCGCAGGCTTGTGGCCAAGGAGGTGGTGGTTCTGATCGCCCTTCCCAAGCGGGGAGAGGGAAAAACCTCCAGCCATTCCAATGTCCTGGTCCGCGGCATTCAGGAGACGTCGATGATGCTGCGCCCGCAGGTGAAGCTGGTCGCGGGACGCATGTTCCGGATGGGATCGTCGGAGATCATCGTCGGCAACAGCATCGCCAAAAGATTCGAAGGGGTCGGCCTTCAGGGAACCCTGAACTGGGGGATACGGCAATGGACCGTGGTGGGCATCTTCGACGCGGGAAACACGGGCTTCAGCTCCGAGATCTGGGGGGACGTGGATCAGGTCATGCAGGCCTTCCGCCGGCCCGTTTATTCATCCGTCCTTTTCAAGCTGTCGGACCCGGCCGCGTTTCCGGCGGCCCAAAAGGCGGTCGAGACGGACCCGCGGCTGACGCTGGAAGCCAAGAGGGAGACGCGCTACTACCTCGACCAGTCGGAAATCATGGCAAAGTTTTTGCGGATCCTCGGGCTGTCGCTGACCGTCATCTTCTCGGTCGGCGCGATCATCGGCGCCATGATCACGATGTATTCCGCCGTGGCCAACCGGATCGGAGAGATCGGAACGATGCGCGCCCTGGGCTTTCGCCGGCGAAACATCCTGGCCGCATTTCTCGCGGAGTCTCTGCTGCTGGGCATCATCGGAGGCCTGACGGGGCTCTTCTTCGCCTCCTTCATGCAGTTCATCACCGTCTCCACGGTGAATTTCCAGAACTTTTCGGAACTGGCGTTTCAATTCACGCTGACCGGCCCCATCGTCCTGCAGTCGATGGTCTTTGCAATCGTCATGGGGCTGATCGGCGGCATGCTGCCCGCGCTGCGCGCCTCACGGATGCAGATTGTCGAGGCGCTTAGAGCGGCATAAGATCCGGCCGAAGCTCAGGCCTTCAGGTGCCTCAGGATCGCGTTGTACTGGCTCCTCCCGTCGAGACCCGCCTCGGCCATGACCATGTGGGCCTGGCCGCTCCCCAGGTAATTGCCCTTTCGGTAGGGATGAAGCGTCATCTTCCGACCCCGGTCGGAGCAAATCCAGCGGTACATCGTCGGCAGCGTGAAGCCGGTGATTCCCATCGCGCGTTTCGCATGCTCCTCCGGAAAAATTCTTTCCTGCGTGCGTCGCGGGAGCAGGTCGAAGAGTTCGGCGCTGGCCACATAATAGACGAACAGGTCGACACCCTTCTTATCCAGCAGCGGCAACGCCTCCTGCACGAAGGCGTATCCCACCTCGCTCCCCTGGAGGACCACGACGCCGGCATTTTTGGCTCTCGCCTTCCGGAGGAGATAAACCCCGGAAGCGGCCGCATTCGCGGGGGGAAGCCCCGCGGCTTTCCGGTCGATCACGATCTCGGTCGGCCGGGTGACAAACGGGACAATGATTGCGGGACGCCGGTTCAACGCCGCCGCCATCAGAGGCCAGAGCTCCTGCGGATCCCACGGGGTCAGCGTGACCAGGGTCCCCCGCGGGAAATTTTCCTGCAGGATCTGGAGCGGTTGAGGGTCCGCATGGGTGGGGCCATCCTCTCCGGTTTTCAGTCCCGCGTGGGCGCAGACGAGGATAATCGGGCGGTACGGCCCCTTCTCCAGCGACTGCCGCGCCTGGTTTCCGATCGCGTGCAGGCGGGCCGCGATATGGCCGAGGGGCGCCAGGAAGGCCCCGTAGGAAGACCCCGCCCCACTGTGGTGTCCGAAGGAGGCCAGCCCGGAAAGGATCGCCGTCATCGCGTCTTCGCAGATGCCGCCCGTCGCCAACAGCCTGGAACCGGGATTGACCGAGGCATTGTAATAGCCGCCGTCAAAGCCCTGTCCCGCCGTGATCAGGCTGGTCGAACCGAGAAGGTCGGCGGCTGCGACAAAAAGCGCCCCATTGCCGGCCCGGTTGTAGTGGTTGAGAACGCGACCGAACTCCGCTCTCAATGTCGTGCCGGCGCCTGGGGTCGGCATCAGTTCTTTCGGCGTCTTTCGTGCGGACTTCCGGGCAAGCTCGTAGATGGAATCGATCCGTGGCCCGTTGATACGGGGCTTTCGTCCTTGCCGGTCGAGGCGTTCCCGCGCCGCCCGGACACATTCCGCAATCATGGCGACCAGCTTCGGATTCCCCTCCAGGGACTTCCGGACCACCTTCAGCGACTCCCAGAAGCACTCTTCCAGTATTCCGGCGTCTTTCCCGCCCAGGCACCGCTGGTTGGCGCCGTCGCAACGGGGCAACGAGCCTTCCGCGGATTCCAGGAACGGCTTCAGCGCATCGAAGAAGCCGCCGGAGCAAAGCTTGTGCCCCGCCCCGTGGGAGGCCTTCCCCTCGATGCCGTATCGCCACCCCTTGGTCGTCCGGTAGACGACGGCGGTTGGCTGACCGTTGGCCATCTGAAGGGCCCTTCGCTGGGCCGTTCGGATCTGTTGCCAGTCCGTTCCGTCGGGAACGGAGATCACATTCCAGTCATGGAGGTACGCCAGCTCGGCAGGGGTCCACTGGACATAATCGCCGGGAACCGAACCTTCCCGGCAGACATGATTGCTGTCGATCGAAGCCTGATTCCAGTCGACATGGAGGATCACGTTTCCAAGAGAGGCCGTCCCGGCCGCCGCCAGCGCCTCGCTGACCCGGCCGGGGGTCATCCCGCCCTCTCCTTCGACGATGTGAACCCGCGGCGCCTCTTTTCCATAGTAATCCATCGCGCCCAGAGCCAGGCCGATGGAACTCCCCAGACCGACGCCGGATGCTCCGGTCGCAAGACGCACAAACGGTGTCGCCGGGGTCGGATGGCCGTCCAGGACTTTGGCGTGGAGCTTTTGCAGAAGGGGCGTTTTCGTAATGGGATTCCGTCGGAAACCGAGCAGGTCCTCCAGCCGGATCCGGAAACGCTCCTTCCGGGGCAGAAGCTCCGGCGCGGCAATCCGGAGCGCTTCGTCCCGCAAGGCCCAAAGCGAATAGAGGCCCATGGTCTTGTGGCCGGCCGCAAATGAGAGGACGTCGGCGTCCTCCCGTTCCGGACGGGAAATGTCGTAGTCCAGCGAATCGAACAGAAGAGAGGCGACAAACCGCCCGGCTGAGATGGAGCCGCCCGGGTGACCCGAGGCGGGAACATAATTGAACAGCAGCGTGCAAAGGGAACGGTAGATCTGATCGAAATCATCGAGGAGTTTGACGCGGTTTGCCGTCAGGGAAGACTTGCCGTCCTTCCGTTCCTCCGTGATATCCACATACGTTCCCCTTCTCGGTCCGAGGGTCAGTGCCATGGTCTGCTCCTTATGCATGGAAATGTGTCTTGATGCGTGATTGTACCGTCCTGAAACTTCCGCTGCGCGAAACCGGGCCTATCATCGTCGGCCAGGCGGCGACTGTCAAGAACAAAATCGGAAAGCACCAAAGCCCGACGTTGACAGTTCCGGGACCTTTATATATCCTACATCCCATGGAAAACGTTACCGACTTAAAGGAAAAGGAACATTGAAACGCAGCGTCATTGCATGGGTCTTCTGTCTCACCCTAGCCCACCTGCTGCTGTTCCCAGTGGAAGGAGCCGCGCCGGTCGCGTCGGCGGAAACCGGGCAACGGATCTCGGACCACTTCGACGGCAGTCTCTACTTTAATCCCGGCATTTCGCATCCCCCACCCGGCCAAGAGCCGAGACGCGGCAGGGCATCGTGGATCTTAAGGTACCTGTTCGGCAACGACTGGCCCGAATGGTCCGAGGTCAAAAAGGTTCCTCCCGGGCCACCTCCCCCGGTCCGCGTTTCGAAAGGCGATCTTTCCGTGATCCCCATCGGTCATTCGACGTTTCTCATCCAGATGGACGGTCTCAACATCCTCACCGATCCCATCTGGTCGGAACGAAGCAGCCCGGTTTCCTGGGCAGGCCCCAAGCGGCACCGCGACCCGGGCATTCGCTTTGAGGAACTGCCCCCCATCGATGTCGTGCTCGTGTCTCATAACCATTACGATCATCTCGATCTCCCCACACTGAGCCGTCTCGCTGAAAAGCATTCTCCGAGAGCCATCGTGCCGCTCGGCAACCCCGCCCTCGTCCGGGGCGCGGGCCTTTCCGACGTGGAGGAGTATGACTGGTGGCAGTCGGTCCGCATCTCTCCGGATGTCATGGTCACACTGGTCCCGGCACAGCATTTTTCGTCACGAACGCTCTGGGACCGAAATGAAACCCTCTGGTGCGGGTTTGTCGTCTCCGGACCGGCCGGCAAAGTTTTCTTTGCGGGAGACACCGGATACGGACCCCATTTCGGGGAAATCGCACGCCGTTTTTCACCCATTCGGGTCGCGCTGCTTCCGATTTCTCCATTCCGGCCAAAAAGAGTTCAGGAACCTTCCCCGTTTTCCCCCAGTGTCCACATGGGCCCGGCCGAGGCCGTGCAGGCGCACCTGGATCTGGGCGCAAAGCTCAGCATCGCCTCGCACTTCCAGGTGTTCCAACTGGGGATGGATGGATTCGACGATGCGGTGAACGAGCTGTCTGCGATACTGCCGGAGAGGAATCTCCATTCCGATACATTCCTGGCCCCATTGCCCGGAAGAGCCATCATGCTGACGAGGAGACCACCGGAAGCCGCCGATCCGCAACATCTTGAAACATACGGTCTGAATCGATAAGCAGTTGAGAAATCCGGAAGGTGATCCTCGACGGATAAAAAAACAGGCGCATGCCGCGCACGCGCCTGTTTCGTTTTCATCTATGCCGAAAATATCCCAAACGGAAGCGCTACCCGATAATGACCATTACCTGCTCCGTCTCGACAGAATCATTCGCCTTGACCTTGATCTCCTTCACGGTCCCGTCGGCCGGTGCATAAATCGGATTTTCCATCTTCATGGCCTCGAGCATGAGAATCTCGTCGTCTTCCTTCACCTGATCGCCGACTTTAACCAAAACTTCCAGGATCTTCCCCGGCATCGGGGCTTTCACCTCTACACTCATTCCCTTTACCTCCTCTATATGATGATTTTTTGCCGAAACGTTGGCAGTTCCCGTTCCGCTTTTACCCTTTGCGCTTCAACACCCGATCCCCCGGGGATGTATCCCGCCGGGACGATGTGCCTTGACCTGAAGCCGCGTGTCGTTGTTTCTTATACTCCCTCATCCATCCTGTCAAGATCAATTTGATGTCACACTGATCATCAAACAACGGGGGCCATCCGCATTCGATCCGAATGGATTTCGTCAATGCTATTGGGTCGAACGGATCAGGCGATAAATGTAGTCCAAGTCGAGCATGATTTTATCATTCCGTTCTTTGTCCCCCTGCACCGGTCTCCAATCCGGGGACCTTTCGGCCAACGCCGCCTCCAACTGCCAGCGGTGTGTGAAGGCCTTGCCGACCAGTCCCAGAGCGGCCTTCTTCTGGTCTGCCGTGATCGACGGGTTGTTGATCCGGTTCACCGCCGGAAACGTGAGCACAATCGGTTCGATTTCCGTCGCCGACATGACGATGTTCAACTGCCCGGCATTCAGATTCGTCCTTTGGGAAACGGCTTTTCGAAATTGCTTGGCGCTGGGATAGGTTTCCCCGCGCAGTTCCGTTAGAGCATCCGTTCCGATCCCTGCCTTCAAAATTCGCTGTTCCGCCTCCGCCGTCAATTGGTACTCAACGGGGATGTAGGTCTTTTGCTGAAATACGTTTTGGAGAATGAACAGCGAGATAAAGCTGATCACGATTGCAACGACGGGTGTCGCGATCCAGGCCCCGGTGATTTCGCCGATCATCCGCCAGCGGATCCCTCTTCCTCCCTTGACCAGGGCGATCCCGATGACCGAACCGACGATCGCCTGGGAACTGGATACGGGAACCAGCGGAAACGCCGGAAGGCCGTGCCCGAGCAAAAATGCCCGCAGACCCTCCGATGCAAAGAGAAACAGGACCACCGCATTGGAGAGAACCGCCACAAAAGCCGCAACCGGCGACATCTCGGTGATCCCCGCCCCCACCGTCAACATCACCTTCTTGCCGTAGGTGAATGTTCCGACGGCGATGGCGATGCCGCCAATCAGGAAGAGCTGCTGCGCCGTGTTCAGCTTGAACCATCCCATGAAGGAGATATCGGCAAATGGGGAAATCGGAACGAAGATCCCCACCACGTTGGCGATGTTGTTCGCGCCCAATGAATAGGCGCCGGCAATGCCGGCGAAGATCAAGCCCGCCCGGGTCATCGCGTCGAGGCGGAACATGTGAATCCGGGCATTTGTGATTCCGTAAGCGATGACCTTATAGAGCAGCGCGGAGAAAATCGCAGCCAAAACCGGGCTGATGACCCAGCTCAAAACAATCGCCTCGAGAGAGCCGTAATCGATCAGGGCGCCCGAAAAAAGGTCCCAGCCGATGATCGCCCCGACAATGGCCTGCGTTGTCGAAACGGGATAGCCGAGGACCGTCAGCCAATAGACCGTGATCGCGGCGGCCAGTGCAACGACGAAGGCGCCCGCAATGGCATTCACGGCGCCGAGTTCCCCCAGCGTCCTTGCGGCGCCCGCCCCACTGATGACCGCCCCGAGGATCACGAAGATCCCGCAGAGGATCGCAGCCTTTTTGAAGCTGATCATCCTTGTCCCGACGGCGGTTCCAAAAACGTTCGCCGCATCGTTGGCGCCCAGTGACCAGCCGAGAAACAGACCGCTGGTCAAAAAGATGGCAAACATCCGTGACTCCTATAGCATGCGTTTGATGACGTAGATGTTGAGGCGGTCGCAAACGTCTTCGGCCTCGTCGGCTATCCGGTCCACCTGTTTGGCAAAGAAGCGCAGATGCATCTTGTGGCTCAGCCTGAGGTCCTGCCGTCCGAAGATCGTCCGCTGGAGACGGGTCGTCACCTTGTCCGATTCCTTTTCATACAGGATGACCTTGTGGATATGATCGGCCACCGTATTGATGTCCTTGAAAAAAGCACGGCAGGATCGCACCACGGCCTCGACCGCCTCTACGGAATGGTTCAGGAGCTCTCTGAAATCCTCATGGAACTCGGCGCAGATGTCCGGGCGTTCGATCTCGAATTGCCAGATCAGCGCGGTAAAGCGGTCCAGCAGCGCGTCCATATCCTCGAGCAGCGCCATCACATCTCCCCGGGATTCCGGAATCAACGTTTTCTTATAGAGATCCTGTTCAATGGAGCGGCGCAGATCATCCCCACGGTGTTCCGTGTTGCGGATACTGGTCAGGGACTGGGAAAACGCCTCCATGTTCCTCTTCAGGTAGGCATCCATTCCGTTCTTGCACAGAAGACCCGCCTCACTGACCTGGTTCAGAAATTCGTCGATCTCCTTTTCGATCCCCATTCTGATCTTCAGTATGCTCCCCGGCATTTTCTTTCCCCTTCCCGTCTCTGATCTGTCGGTTCCGATCCTCCATCATTTTCCAGCCCTTCTACACCTGTTTTTCCACAACCGGGAAATGATGGATATTGCTCGATGTCCTACAAACCTTTTTTAAGATCTGTCAACAACTATTTGCATTGCGACGTGTCTTGACAAACCTATATGGATCGGTTTATGTATAGTCAAATTAATTAATGTCACTCTCTGGATAATTAAAAGTTATGAATTTGAATCAACTGAAGATCTTCTACCTTGCGGCAAAACAGGGCAGCCTGAGCGCTGCCGCGGAGTCGCTTTATATCACCCAGCCCGCCGTCACCAAAGGGATCCAGCGCCTCCAGAAACATTATGAACTCAGACTCTTCAACCGTTTCGGGAAGAAAATGGCACTGACGGATGCAGGCGAGGTCCTTTACAAAATTGCCGAATCGATCTTTGAAATGGAGAATCAGGCGGAGGAAAGCCTCCGGGATTTTCAGCAGCGAAAACGGGGTTTTATCCGGATCCTTTCAAGTGAGAGTTTCGGCGCCTACTATCTGCCCTTCATTCTCGACCGGTTCAGCCGGGTGAATCCCAAGGTCCGGGTGTCGATGGAAATTCTGCCGACGGAACTGATCGTGGAAAAGACCGCGATGCTTGCCAACGACATCGGCTTCATCTCCTACCCAGTCCCACATAAGAAACTCGTTGCGCGGGAGGTTCTAGAGGACAGCTACCAGATCATCGTCCCCCCGGGACATCCCTTTGCGGCGAAATCGTTCATCGAGCCGGGGGATCTTTCCGGACATTCCCTCGTCGTCCATGAAAAGGGATCGGCGCCCCGCCGAAGCACCGAAGATTTCATCCGGAGGCACAACATCAGCGTTTCCATCCCGCTGGAACTTTCCAACAACGAGGCCATCAAGACCGCCGTGGAGGAAGGACTGGGCATCGCCGTCATCACGCGGCGGGTGGTCAGCAAGGAGATCGACATGGGAAGACTCAAGGCAATACCCCTCGCAGATCCGGCCATGACGCGGAAATTCTACCTGATCCACCACAAGGACAAGTACTTCTCCCGGCCCCTCCAGAGCCTGGTCGACATGGTCGATCAATGGATCGGGGAATACCGCCTCGAACAACGATAACCGATCGGGTTCCCCTTTAACGTCTCCAGCATGCAACATTTTTGAAACTTCAATGAACTAACTTCGCTAACCCTATCGCACTTTCCTCCAGCACTGGGCCTCTGATGTGTCCGCAAGGCCACAGAGCGTCCATCGAATGGGTGCAGAACATTACACATGTTGTTATCGATAATATGATTATTATTCGTTTGACTTATCTTTCGAAAGGTATTGATATATTTTGGAGACAGAGAAAAATTGATTATACATCTATAATCGACCCCGGCATGAATTCGGGGATCAACAAATTGAAAAAAGGAGACATCACATCATGGAAGTCGTCAAGTCCGTCAAACGCAACGTGCTTTTGAACCCGGGGCCGGCCACCACCACCGACACGGTGAAGTATGCCCAGGTGGTGCCGGATATCTGTCCGCGGGAGAAGGAATTCGTGGCCATCATGGATGAAATCCGCCGCGAGCTGGTCAAGGTGGTTCACGGCGATCCGAAGAAGCACACAGCCGTACTGTTTGCAGGCTCCGGGACGGTGGTCCAGGATGTGCTCGTCAATTCCCTGGTGCCCGAAAACAAAAAGATCCTCGTGGTCAACAACGGGTCCTATTCTGCCCGTATGGTGGAGATCGCCCAATACTACCACATCCCCTGCGTGGACCTGAAGTTCCCCTCCACCGGACGGCCCGACCTCAAGGCCGTGAGCCAAGCCCTGGACAGGGACCGGGACATCGCAGTGGTGGCCACCACCCATCATGAAACCGGCACCGGGGTGCTCAACCCGGTCCGGGAGATCGGGAAGATGGCCCATGATCGCGGCTGCTTGTTCATCGCCGACACGATCTCGACCTACGGGCTGCTTCCAATCGATTTGGAAAAGGAAAACATCGACTTCTGCATGTCCTCGGCCCAGAAGGGACTGGCGGCCATGACCGGCGTCTCCTGGACGGTGGGCAGGATCGACGAGATCATCAAGTCCAAGGCCTATCCCACCCGGTCCTACTACTGCAACCTCTTCATGCAGTACGATTTCTTTGAGCGGGTGGGCGAGATGCACTTCACCCCGCCGGTCCAGACCATCTACGCCTTGCATCAGGCCATTCGGGAATACTGGCAGGAAGGGGAGGTGCCCCGTTACGAGCGGCTAAGCCAGTGCTGGGAAGCCGTTCACAAAGGCATGCAGGAGATCGGGCTGAAGTCCGTCATCGACAAAACAATCCAGGGCAAGCTCGTGGTCACCATCAAGGCCCCCGAGGACGGCAAGTTCGATTTCTTCAAGCTGCATGACTACTGCTACGAGCGGGGCTTCACCATCTATCCGGGCAAGATGTTCGGGCTGGAAACGTTCCGGCTCTGCAACCTCGGCGTCATCACCCGCAAGGACATCGAGGATTTCTTCGTGGTCGCCAAGGAGGCGTTCCGGAAGATGGGCTATTCGATCCCCATCACGTAATCGATCGCGCGTGAACAACCGAAACCCATTGCATGCGGCTCTGGTCAACAGCAATGGGCAGGTCGGGATGCAGGGATGCATGGATCATGTGAAATTTGGGATAACCATGCTGATCTGCGGCAGGGGGGAACGATTCGATTCTGACCCTCTGGATCATGAGCCTCGTAATGGGACTTTTGGGGCGGTTATCCCCTGAAAAGCCCGAAAAGAAGGAATAACGAACCTTTCCCGACGGCAGATGAAGAAAATGTAAAAAGGCCGCCTTTCGATGGAAGGCGGCCTTTGACAGTCGACACATTCGGGAGACCGTTCACTGGATTTTCCTTTCTAATAATAACTCAACCTCAACAACCCCCTCAATATTGTTTCACCTGCTTATAATTTGAACTTTTTTTAATCTATAAGCCATAATGATCCCGAATAAAATTGACGTTATTTTGAGCATTATCATATTTTACTTTTCCATACTGGTAATAGTCAAAATCGATCTTTGAGATATTATGCTGAATGAGGCTCCACAAGAACCAATAGATATCGGGAAAAGGTTTAAAAAGATCTGTCAAATATCGGCTACGTTCGATATCAATATTTTTTTCATAGAGGGCAAGCAAATGCCCTTCCACTTCCCGGGGAACGAGAATCTCCTGAAACATGTCAGCCAAATCATACCAAGGAGGAGCCATCCCCCCATATTCCCAGTCAATCAGGCAGATGGCACCATTCCATGGTCCAAATTCCTCGGTGCAAATGAAGTTATCAGCCAAAAGATCATTATGGCAGGGAACATATTCTGATAACGGAACATCAGCAACTTCGCTTATCTTTTCGAGAACTTTAATCGTCCCGTGAATATCAAACTCCGGATATTGAGCATTTATTCCCTCTAAGATTCGAAAGAGACGCTTTATCTCCACGATCGGGTTAAAAAAATAGGCTAAATGGATTCCGCTGTGGTGGATCGTCCGGATGGGAGAGATGATCCTCTGCCAAAAGCTTTCTTTTAGAAAATCCTCATTCTTAAGGGCATATCCCGGGATAAATTCAACAATGGTAACCTTCCCCTCAGGAAAGTAACGGATCAATTTGGGGGTAATCCCGAGAGGCGATAGAAGACGGAGATTCTCCATTTCCATGTCGCGGTCTATGAAAAGTTCTGTTTTTCTTCCGTAGAAACGAAAAACATAGTCTCTTCCCTTGTCCTCTTTAACCCGGTAGAGCCGATTTGTGATCCCTCCTTTCAACTCTGTAATGTCGAATGACGAACGCTTCAGCTCGGGCATTAGTTTGACACAGTCTTCATAAGTAAAAGCCATTGTCATTTGTTCATTCCCGAATTTATCATCTCATGAATCTTTGTTTCCAAGTTACTTATTTTAAGTGCATTACCCGTTAATTTGAACCAAGCCAACGCCAAAATTCTTGTTCTTTATTCTTCTACATATTTTCGAAATACGTTTTATTCGAGGAACCGAGATTGAATATCCTTTTGACAATACATTATGTGAAAGGAAGTCCAGATATTTAATCGGCAAACTTTGTAAAACACATTTTTTCATTCATGTCTTGGTATTGACGGGTGCCATTCGGAAAAACTTGGGAGCCTCGATATTTTGCTTATGCATTCTTCTTCAAAAGATGAACGCTTCGGGGAATCTCCACCTCGACCTTCTCCGCGTGCTTGAAATGCATGGCGTCCCTCGGGTTGTACTGGTCAACAATCATTTTTTTATCGCCGATCATCACCGTGCATTTTGCAATGGATCCCGCATACATATAGGACTTCAACATCCCGCAGATCCGGTTGTTTCCGGCGCGCCCGCAGTCCATGCCGAGGTTCACGCTTTCCGGACGGATGACCATCAACACGTCATCGCCCTCTCCGATCCCTTCCTGCTGCAGATCGATACGGATCTCACCGAACTCGGTCTGCACGGTCGCTTCACGCTTCCCCTGATCCAACGACACAATCCGCCCATCCATGAAATTGACATATCCGACGAAGCTCGCGATAAACTCGTTCGCCGGCCGTTCATAGATCTCGATCGGGGTTCCGACCTGTTCGATCAGGCCGTCTTTCATCACGACCAGACGGTCCGAGATTGCCATCGCCTCGAACTGGTCGTGGGTCACGAACACGGTTGTGATATGGAGCCGCTCCTGGAGCTTGCGGATCTCCTCGCGCATGACCAGCCTCAGGTTCGCATCCAGGTTGGAGAGGGGCTCGTCCAGAAGCAGTACCTTCGGCTCGAGGCTGAGAGCCCTCGCGAAGGCAACACGCTGTTGCTGACCGCCCGAGAGCTTGTCGATCATCCGGTCTCCGAATGCCTCCAGCTCGACCATCTCCAGAAGTTCGCCGACCCTCGCGGCAATCTTGTCCTTGGGCCACTTGTTGATCTTCAGCCCGTAACCGACGTTCTCCGCCACCGTCATGTGCGGAAAAAGGGCGTAGTTCTGGAAGCAGATCCGTGTGTCTCTGAGATTGGGAGGGAGATCGTTGATCCGCTGGCCATCCAGGATGATATCCCCGGAGGAGATATCGGTGAAACCCCCAATCAACCTTAAGAGAGTGGTTTTGCCGCAGCCGCTGGGTCCGACGAACGTAACCAGTTCCCCCCTTTTGACCTCCAGAGATACCCCTTTAAGCACCTCATTCGTCCCATAGAACTTGTGGATGTCCTTGAGAATCAACATTGGTTCTTCATTTGTTGTTTTGCCGTCCATCTCTCGAGAGACCCCCTTCATTGTCATACGGCAGCCGACTTCTTCATGCTGCTGCCGAGTCTTGTTTTATTGCTGATATAATTCAGGATCATCATGCAGATCAGAACGATCGCAACCAGTTTCATCGTCGTCGCGGAGGCGATGCCGATTTCCCCGTAAACGGCCTTGTCGAAAATCAACACCGCAGCCAGATCAAACCCCGGGCTGACCAGAAAAACCACGGCGCTCAACGAGACGATAGCCGTCATGAAGGTGTAAATGAAACCCGCAATGAACGCAGGAAACATGATCGGCAGCACGATCTTGTAGAAGGTGGTCAGAAAACTGGCACCGAGATCCGCGGAGGCCTCCTCGATCTCGATATGGATCTGGTGGAGCTTGCTGATCCCGGCCTCCACGCCCACAGCCAGGAAACGGAAGACGCAGTTCAGCGCCAAAATCATGATACCGCCCGTCAGCTTCAGGGGTGGCGCGCTGAAGGCCAGCAGATAGCCGATGCCGAGAACAGTCCCCGGCAGTGCAAATCCGGACAGGGAAACCATCTCAATGAAGGTTCGGCCAAAAAATTGCCCCCGGACGATGACATAGGCCAGCAGGACACCGATAATGGCGCCGATCACGGCCGCTACGAAACTGACTCGGATGCTGTTATAGATGGCCTGGTTCGATGTGAAATCCAGATAATTCGCCAGGGTGATGTTGTGAGTGACCCCGAGGATCTTGTAGAAAGAGGCCACAAAAACCACACCGAAACAGACAAAGATTGCACCCGCCGCAATCATCGTAATGATCGCAAAGGGAATCTTGATCAGTGGGGTAATCTTTCTTGGTTCCGAAGCAACCGGCTTGCCTCCGATTGTTGTGAATTTCTTCCCCTCCAACAAGTAGTTGTGAATGAAGAAGATTAAAATGCAGGGAGCAATAAGGACCACAGAGAGCACGCTTCCCATATAGAAATTCGATTCACCGGTAATCATTGTATAGGTGTCCGGCGCCAGGAATGGGGTCCGTCCTCCCAGAATGGCGGCGTTTCCGAACTCGGCGATCGTCATGACGAAGATCAACAGCGCCGCCTTCATCAGGCCCGGAGCCAACAAAGGAATCGTGATCGTCCGGAGGATCGTCGCCTCCGATGCCCCCATGTCGTATGCGCTCTCTTCAAGATTGGGATTAAGCGACATCAAGGTACTTTCGATCATCATGAATGCCAAAGGGATGAAGGCAAGGCACTGGGAGATGACGACGCCATCGAAACCATAGATCTCCCAGTGAAGGTCGAGCGCTCGGGTCACTATGCCGTTGCGCCCGAACAGAATGATCAGCGAAAGGGCAAAAAGATAAGGAGGGGCAATGAGCGGAACCAGCGAGATGATCTTTAACGGTTTTCGAAGAATCCATGGCCCGCGTGTCGTCATGTAGGCGAGACAGAAACCAATAACGAGGCAGACTACTGTATTGATGACACCGAGTAGAAGCGTGTTGTATAAGGATTGAAAGTAATATTGTTTGCTGAAAAAGACCCCATAATATTGAAGTGTAAAACCTTCCGGTCCCCAGAAGCTTTTGATCAGGACCATGATGATCGGATAGAGAAGAAAGAAGGCAAGCAGCAGAAATAAAACTGCTGCCAGGATGTTGATCAGATTTGCGTTCAGAAAGTCCTTGACCTTGCTTCCGCTGCTGGACTGCAACTTTACGGACAATTCTGCAGTTGTCATCCGTCTCCTCCCAGCCAAAAAAAATTTACTGCCCCGTCACCATCGACAGGGCAGTTCATTCATCCAACCTGTGTGGGATTATTTGAAATCGGTTCTCAGCTTCTGTTTCCAGATATCGTTGTTCTTCTCCTTATCGTCTGCCGCCTTGCCGAGGTCCAGTTTGACGAACTTGGGCAGGGTGGTTCCGTAAAGGGCATTCTTGGCCGGTCGGGGGGTCACATAGCCGATCGAGGCCATCAGATTGCTGAACTCCTGGCTGCCCATCACGTCGATGATCTTCTTGCAGGTCTCGGCCTTCTTGGTCGTCTTTAAAATGAACGAAGTGCTCCCATCATAGCCCGTCCCTTCCTCGGGAATGCTCCAGATCAGGGGATAACCGTCATCGATTCTCTTCTTGACGTTCTCGTCGGAGGTCAGGCCCAGCATGAATTCACCTCGACCCACGAGGTCGGTGGGGGCGTTCCCGCTGCGGCTGTAGTGGTGGACGTTCTTGTCCAGGGCTTCGAGGTACTTCCAGCCTTCTGCATCGCCGTAGAGGGCCAGAAAGGTGAACCTCATCTGGTTCGCGGTTCCGGAGCTCAGCGGCGAGGGCATGACGATCTCGCCCTTCCATTTCGGGTCCAGCAGGTCCTTCCAGCTCTTGGGCATGGCGTATCCAGCCTTGGCAAGGCGGTCCTTATTTCCGACGAGAACGAAGGAGAATGTGGCGATGTGGTAGAAGTGGCCCTGAGGATCCATGAACACGTCGGGGACGCCCTTCCAGGCAGGCGAAACATAGGGGAGAATCCAGCCGCTCTTCTTGGCGAGGTACCCCTGGGGCGAGCAGGCGCCGATCACCATGTCTGCTGTGAAGTTGGGGGCCTCTGCCTTCATCTTGGCCTCGACCTCCCCGCAGGACTGGAAGCTCTGTTTGACATCGATTCCTGTTTTCTCCTTGATAAACTTGACGATCTTGGCATTATTGTCCGGTGAGGTAGCCATAAAGGCGTTGATCTCCTCCGCCGTGGCACTTCCGGCAAGTAGGACCGAGAAGATCACGGCAACGATGACTGCAATGAACTTTTCTTTCATAGTGTTCCTCCAATAAAAGTAAAAAGGTAAATGTTCATTTTCAGAAACAGTAACCTCCTTTTTGTCACCCCCTTTCATTGCCTTTCGGTCCTTAAATACATTCACCTGCAATTGAAACCGGCTGGACACTAACAAAATAATGATCGTCTGTCAAAGATTGTTGTAATGTGAGATACTTCAGCTCCGAATGTGTATAGTGGATCTCTAAAAAATCGGGACATATTTAAAAAAATTCAATACATCAGTCAAAATAATAATTATCATATAAAAGATAATATTCGATCATAAATGACAGGTGATCAAGAAAATTTGCAGGATGGACCACCTACATAATTGTAAACCGGGAAGTCGTTTATTTGCCGGATGGTCGGCCCGGCAAACGGGCCTAACCGTCCGGCAACGGGTTACAAATTCTCTACCTGGATATGGATGAGAATCTGCCTCTTTTTCAGTTCCTGGAAAATCTCCTCCGGGTCAAAAGCAAATTCGGGCATGACAACCCCTGTCCGTTTCACCTTCCCCTTCGCAATCATTGCGGTTGCGATCCCCATCGGGATTCCTACGCACCGAGTGTAGGCCCTGAGCTTCTCCCAGCCCTTGACCGATCCGTCTGAGGCTGGGTGGGTGTGCGTCAGGAGATACCGGAGCTTCTTACCGTCCTTTGTCCCCGTCACATCGATGTGCAGAGCGTATCCATAAAGCTTAGTCTCCTGCCCGATCGGATACTGCATCAGATAGGTAGACACTGCATCCATGATCCCGATCTCGACGCCGGCAATCTTGATCTTATCGTTCCGCAGAATCCCCCAATCATAGAGAGCCCGTATCAATTGCATATTCTGGGGTGGCCACGTCCCGCGGACCTCAATCAGTCGGGCTTGTTTTCCCTGCTCCTCCAAATAGGCGGCTACGGTCTTTGTCTCCGAATGGGGAATGATGTACTGGGGATGGGTTCCGTAAGGATGAGGAAGTTCAACATCAAGCGGTCTTGCAAATGGGGGTACCTGGACGAACTTTCCGTCTTCATAGACGATTCGGTCGGGAAGTTTGGGATCGTACTCCGTGGTAGTTGTCTCTGTAATCGAAGCGGAAAAAGCGATTGGCCGGAATGCACCGTGGCTGATCCGGACCGTATCCACCTGATCCAGCCTGTCAATCGCATACTTTGCCATCATGTCAGTGGTGCCCGGGGTCATACCGAAACCCGGCACATGGGTTCGACCGTGTTTCTTAAAGAGAGGATCACATGGATACTCCGCACCGAAACCGTTTAGGTTAATCCCATGACAGCCAGCTTCCGCAATGCAAGCGGTGGAAAGGCCGTTTAGTTTGATCGTCGTCCCATCCATGACGATGTCATAGCCCTTCATCGTCGCGACCGTCTCGGTCCTGTCTTTGACATTGACCCTCTTGAAGTTAACTTTCGGGTCATTGAGCCACCTCACCACCTCCATGCCCGCTTTCTCGTCATAATCTCCGATGGTAATCTCATTAAAATCAGAAAACTGCACCAGATCCAGCGCGGATTCCCGGCAGATCTTCCCCGCACCGCCCAGACATAATACCTTCATAATCCAATCTCCTTTTCTCTTGGTTCCAGATTTAGGTCCCTTCTGCTCCTACCCGTCCTTAGCCTGCGTTCATCATTGAAGGTTCATATTTCAGCGAAAATATTTTGATTTCAATAGATCAATGCTGTATGTTCGGTCAAATTGATTCTTTGGATGATATCTATAGGATGATATTATGAGAGCTATAAAAATTGATGCTTCCGAAGACTGGATATGATTCCCGCCCCCGCAATCACCAAAGTGCGATTCCAGGATTCCATTTCTAAGTCATAAATTAAGAGCAACTGTCGGATGAAGGGAAATTCCATGTATGTGCCAATACATCTGAACCAGCTTTGGGTTTTCTATCAGGTAGCGAAACATAAAAGCTTTTCGCAGGCCGCTAAGGCGCTTTTCTTGAGTCAGCCGTCGGTCAGTAATCAGGTTAAGTTGTTGGAGGAAAGCTTCGGACTGAGGCTCTTTGACCGCTCAGGGCGAAACGTGGAATTGACCAACCCTGGAGAAATCCTCCTGTCCTACGCGGAGAGAATCTTCACTCTCGCCAAAGAGGCAGACAGCGTCATCCGGGAGATTCAGGGCTTGAAAGCCGGAGGAATTCGGATCAGTGCAAGCAACACCCTTGGGGCATACTATCTCCCGGACATCCTCGATTCATTCAAGAGGAAATACCCCCAGATCGAGATCCAGATGAATGTCGGCTATACCCGAACCGTTGTAGAAGATGTCCTGGCCTTTAGAAGCGATCTGGGGCTTATCGGACAGGAGGTCTCACACCCGGATATCGTCCTTGTACCCCTCTGGGAAGAAGAACTCCTCCTCATTGTCCCTCCGGATCACCCTTTTACGGAACGTCGGGTAATCGAACTTACGGAGCTCCAGGGTCAATCTTTTATCATGAGCGAAAAGGGATCGGGCGTTCGGGATATTGCTGAAAAGATCTTCGCCGAAACGAAGGTTTCTGTGCGAGTTGTCATGGAACTTGGTGAAAACGAAGCGATGAAGCGCGCGGTCGCCTCGGGCCTGGGGATCACCCTCATCTCGGCCACTGTCGCCCGTAGGGAGCTGGAGACTGGACAGATCCGGGCCATCCGTCTCACCGGCACCCGGATTCTCCGGAAATTCCACATTATCCATCACAAGGACAAGTACATCTCCAAACTCATCCAGGCTTTCATGGACGAGGCTATCCACTTCCCTGTTGTCGGAAACCTCCCTCATGAGCAGGCAAGCAAACCGGCTCATCGGCGGACACGCCCCTTTGCCCGGAAAAGGGACTGATGTAACGTCGCACATTAAACTGACCTGATATTCGTACAATCGTTTGATGTTTCGCAATAAAGGTTGACCGGAAGGGAGGGGGTTACCCTTCCGGTGTTTTGAGGTTGTTTTTTTCACATAATTTCGGTGGCCGCCATTCTGACGTGTTCGGGTGAAACAATCTGGCATTTTTCATTGGCAGCGGCGACGAGAGCGCCCTTGGCCAGGAGGTTGGCTCTCCTGAGGAGACCGCCGGAGCCTTGATGGATGGCAAGGATGGCCTCGTCACAGAAGAGTTGATCTTTGCTGCCGGCGATTTTCAGATGATGTTGGATATATCCCGCCATATCCTTGTATTTGAGGCCTTCGAGGTGGCTTCTGCCGATAATGCGGGAGGCCAGGGGCCTTGAGGTATGGAACATGAGCTTGTCGACAAGGTTGTTTTGGCCTGCCAGGACGATGGGGAGCAGGGGTTTGGAATCCATGTCGAACTGGCTTAAGGTGTGGATCTGGGCGAAAACCTCCAGCCTCATGAGGGAGGCCTCGTCGATGATCAGGACGGGGGTCTGCTTTCTTTGGGAGATCTCCACGATAGCGGTGCGCAGGGTGCTGGTCAGCCTGGCCAGGGAGTTGGTTTGGCCGTCGACATCGAAGCTGTGGCAGATTTGCCTGAGGAAGTCTGCCATGGAGCCTGTGGAGGCGACGACGGAGACGACCTTGTATTGTGAAGGGTGGAGTTTGGAGGCGGCGTATCTGAGCGCGGTGGATTTGCCGCTTCCGACGTCGCCGGTGATGATGGAGGCGGCGCCGAGGTTGAGGGCGTAGCGGAATCGTTCCGCCGCGGCCTGAAGGCCCGGGAGGGGGTAGAGATCTTCCACGCGGATATCCTGGCAGAAGGGTTCTTTCTGGAGGCTGAAGAAGGTTTTATAGCTCATGATCCACCTCCCCGAAGAGTTTCCCGCCCGTGTATTTGGGTGGATCGGTTTGGGGTTCCCGGCTGTCGTTCCGGGGCAGGAGTTTGACGATGCTGTGTTCACGCCTCACCCGGCAGTTGATGTTCATATCGAGGGGGACAAGCATGCCGT
>JAXDCM010000049.1:0-26894 GCA_034677965.1 Syntrophales bacterium | reverse complement strand
ACCTTCGGCCACGGGGTGTCGAGGAGGCGGTTGCTAAGGCCGTGAACCCCTGCCGGCACCCGTTCCCGGCCGCCCCGGTTCGAATAGAAAAAAAGCTCGTCCCGATTCCCGCAGACCAGGCCGAAGCCGTTGTAACGGTCGGCCGCGGGCCCGATCCGGTCCAGATGCGCCTTCGGACTTTCCCGGCCGCGCAGATAATCGGATGTCAGCGCGCCCCGGGACGGCGCCCCCGCTTTCAGGGAGGCCGGATCGCGGTAGTTCGTCAGCGCAGCCAGCCTTCCCGACCGGGTGATCCCCAGCCAGGTTCCCCCGTCCCGCAGATCCCGGCCCGCGAGCAGATCCGGCTCGTCCTCCCAGAAGGCGGCCGGCGCCGACGGCCGGTCGTAGAACTCGTCCCGGTTCGCCGCGAGGACAAGCGGAAAACGTTCGTGCGCCTTCCATGCAAACAGGATCAGGCACATGATCCGGCAAGCCTCCGGCGGACCTCCGCCACGATCTGCCCCATCGCCTCTCCTGCCGGGGCGCGGACGATCACATCCGCAATAGAGTCGGCCGACGTCGGACTCAGGTTGACGATCGCCAGCCCGGCCCCCGCCTGCTTGGCGTAGAACGGCATGTAGGCCGCCGGATAGACGACCAGCGAGGAGCCAACCACCAGTAGCAGATCGCAATGGTTCGCACGCCGGGTCGCCTCCTGCAGCGCATCCTCGGGGAGGGCTTCCCCGAAGAAGATCACGTCCGGTTTCAGGATGCCGGAACAGTGGCCGCAGACCGGGGCGTCCGGCAATCCCTCGTTCCAGCGGAGGATCTCCTCCAGCGGGTAGCGCCGACCGCAGCCGAGGCAGCGGATCCATCTCATGTTGCCGTGAAGCTCAAAGACCCTGGCGGGATCGTTTCCCGCCTTCTGATGGAGGTTGTCGATGTTCTGGGTGATGACGCAATCCAGTCGCCCCAGCCGCTCCAGCTCCGCGATCGCTTCATGCGCGGCGTTGGGCCGGGCATCCTTGAACAGGTTGCCGTTCGTAAAGAATCGCCACTGCTTGTTTCGGGCTTCCGGACTGGCCAGGAACCGGTCGATCGTAAAATCCTCGGGATCCATTTTCGTCCAGATGCCGCCGGGGCTGCGGAAATCGGGGATCCCCGATTCGGTGCTGACGCCGGCGCCCGTAAACACGACGACACGCTTCGCCTTCACGATCATCGCCGCAATCCGAACGATTCCCTGCTGTGGGTCCTGCTCGACCATTTCCTTCCTCCGCGCGGCCCGTACTATAGACGAAGTCCCCGGAAAAAACAAAACCAAAACCCGGGATTTTCCTCTCCCGCTCCCCATTTTTCATGAAGCAGCCGGTTCCTGCAGGAAACCGGAGAACGAAAGTTTCCCATCGCGACGGCCATCCGCCGAAGGAAGGATCGTCTTTGTCCACAAAATGCTTGAATATTTAGAAAACATCCGGTAGTGATAGCCGTAATAGCTGACACTCTGGACAGTTCCATCGTGAAAATTCTTTTTGTATGCAACGCGAATATCGTGCGCAGCTTCATGGCCGAGCGGATTCTACGGTGCCGTCTGGACCGTCTCGGCATCCGCGACGTGGAGGTCTCCTCTGCCGGTCTGCTGGACATGAAGGGGGCGCCCGCCGATGAAACCGCGCGAGAGATCCTCCGGGAGAACGGCATCGACGATGAGTGTCATCGATCCCGTCCCTTGAACGAGGCTCTCGTCGGCGAAGCGGACCTGATCGTGCCGATGGAGAAGGAACAGTTGCGCAAGATCGGCGATCAATACCCCGGAAGTGCGGTCAAGATGAGGGCATTGAAATCCTTTCTGCCGGATTACCGGCCGGAAAACGGCAACGGGGATGTCAGGGATCCCTACCGACGCTCCATTTTTGACTATCGGCTTTGCTTCGCGGAACTTTCGCTTGCGATGGAGGGACTGAGGAGATGTATTTAGCCTATTGGGGTCTGCAAAAATACCCGTTCGAAAATGTGCCCGACCCGGAATTCATGTATTATTCGTCGGAACACGAGGAGGCGCTCGCCAGGTTGATCTACGCCGTCAAGAGGAACAAGGGGGTCGTTATGCTGACGGGAGAGATCGGCTGCGGCAAGACCATGATCAGCCGCGTCTTCATCCGGCACCTGGAGGACGCCGAGTTCGACATCGGCTTGATCACGAACCCCTCCATGACACCGATCGACTTTCTCAAGGAGGCCCTCTACCAGTTTGATTTAAATCCGATGACCAATTCCAAGGCGGATCTGTTGAAGATGTTCAACGACCGGATGATGGAAAACGTTCGGAATAACAAATCCACGATGCTGGTTGTCGACGAAGCCCAGCTGATCTATCAGGAAACCCTCGAAGAGATCAGGCTGCTGCTGAATTTTCAGCTCAACGACCGGTACATTCTCCACCTGGTGCTGATCGGCCAGCCGGAGCTGCAGGGCAGGATCCGGGCTTACCCCCCGCTCGATCAGCGGATCGCCATCCGCTACCACCTCAATCCGCTCAGCGAAACCGATACGATGGATTACATCGCCTTCCGCATGGAAAAGGCTGGGCAAAAGAACAACCCCTTCACCCCCGAGGCCGCCGAGGAGATCTACAGCTCCTCCGGAGGGATTCCCCGGGTCATCAACAAGATCTGCGATCTGGCGCTGCTGGTTTCCTACAGCAGAAAGGCAAAGACGGTCGACCGCACGGCGATCAAGCGGGTTCTCGAGGATTCGCTGTAGAGGATTGCTGTTTTGATCGACCGATTCCCCTCAAAAAAGAAATGGAAGACCCACATCGTCGGGCGTCCTGACCCGACAGGAGACAGGTTGCGTTTCAGGTTTTGCAGGGTAAATCAGCGGATCGGCTCAGGAACCGTGTCGTGAACGCGAAAACGGCGATGAGTCTCTTTCCGGGCAAAGCGGCGGATTAAACGTCGGCGGAAAAAGCCTCAGGCGGAAGCCTCTTCCGCCTTGACCCCCGTCACGATATTGAGGATGCTGGTTTGCAGGAGGTCATACGTCTGCTCGCCGATGGGCCTTTTCCCCTGGCCGTCGCGAACGATCCGGACGACGGGCCTGAACGGGTTGCCTGTGTTCGTCGATACCACAACGCCGATCGAATTGTTGTTCAGGCGGACGTAGCATCCGATGGGATAGACCGTGATCACGTCCAGAAAAACCTTCACGATCCGCGGATCGAAGAGCAGGTCTTTCGTCCCGGCCAGCTCCAGCACGGACACATATTGCTCCATCGCCTTTTTGTGCGGGCGGCTGTGAGTCATGGCCTCATAGGAATCACAGATCCCGATGATCTTGGCATATTCGCAGATCTCGCCGTTGCCGATGCCCTCCGGATAACCCTGCTTGCTTTCCCGTTCGTGGTGTTCATAAACCGCCCGGCTGATCTCAGGATCGATCGCATCGTAGGTTTTCAAAAGATCGCGGCCGGTGCCGGGATGCTTTTGGATCTCGGCCAGTTCAGCCGCGGTCAGCCGCTGCTTCTTTTCGAGGATCTGTTCGGGAATCAGAAACATCCCGATGTCGTGATGCAATGCCGCCAACCCCAGGCCGACAAGCCTCCGCGGCGGATACCCCATCCGGATGCCGAGCTTCAGGCTGTAGATCATGTTATTGATGGCATGGTCGATAAACAGGGAATCATCATGCCCGAACAGCAGCGTGAGAGGATACATCTCCTCGATCACGGAGAGAGATTCGGTAATTCGGTCGATCAGGCCGAGAGATCTTTCCGGACCGATTCCCTTTCCCGAATCCAGCAGGCTCTGCCGGAAATCGGTCAAATAATAGCGAGCTTCGGCGTAGAGTTCCTTCCCGCTCGGCGTTTTTTCAGCAGCAACCTCAAGCGACTGCTCCGGTCCGACAGGCAAACCGGACTCCTGTGTTTTCGGCGCCGGCCGGACCTCGGGATCCGTTTGGCTCACCTCAGCTTCCTCCTGTTTTGTGTCCGGGATTTCCTCCTGTTTTGTGTCCGGGATTTCCTCGTTTACGGCAGGCTCCCCCACCGGGGGTTCGCCTTTGAAACGAACCAAATGCCCGATATTATTCTCTCTTTGAGTATGCTTCGCATCTTGGACCGGTGATGTTGCCTTCTGCCCCCTGATCAAATCCGAAATACGCATGATATTCTTCCCCTCTTTATCGTGAGCAGCGTCACTGCCGGATGACGACCCCTTCTGATCCTTGATCAAATCTGAAATACGCATGATAAAAAATCCTCGAGTCCATGCTTCTTTTTTGAAAAGGAGTCGTAAACGACAAAGAAAACGGCTAAAATTAAACACAAAAACCGTTTCAAATGCAAGATTTTTTTAAAACATCATCCTTACAGCTTATCCGGGCGAATCATCCTTCCGGTTTTGCCGACGGACGATTTGCTACAGCAAGAGAATTTTCTTACAAAAATCCTATAAAACTCCTTGACATGAAGGCTGTGATTCGCACATACTTTCACGCACCTGACGAGCTCATCATTACGGTGTTTGGAGAATCGACATGACCTCTGGGAAGCGTTGCTTGTCGTTATTCCTTTTGGTTTTTTCCCTTTTATTACTGACCTCCTGCACGACGGAAGCCCCCGGCATTTCGGTGAAGACCTACCGGGAACCGGCCGTGGTGTCGGAGGCCCAGGATCAGCGGCGGCGGGAGATGCTGGACGCCATCGAGAAGATGGGCGTTGTCCGGGAAAACAGCGTCTTCAGGGAGGTCAACGGGGTTTCCGAATACAAGATCGGCCCCGGGGACATGCTCACCATCAATTACTGGGTCCCATCCCGGGACGAGGCCTTCAAGCAGACCGTGTATACCACAACCGTCCGACCGGACGGCAAGATCTCGTTCGTATTCGGCGACGATGTTTTGGTAAACGGACACACCGCTTCGGAAGTCCGGACCGCCCTCATCGGAATGGCGAGCCGATACATGCGAAGCCCGCGCCTCGAAGTGATCGTGAAGGAGTATAAGAGCAAGGAAGTCCTCCTCTCCGGTCAGATCAATGCCCTGCAATACCAGAGCAATGTGACCGGCCCGGGCCGCTATCCGTTGAACGGGAAGACAAGGGTTTTGGACCTGATCGTGAGGGCGGGCGGCGTGATCACCGGCAAGGAGACGGGGAACGCGGACCTGCGCCGGGTGGAGCTGACCCGAGGGGGGAAGAGCTACACGCTGAATCTCTACAACGCGATGTTTCGAGGCGACGTAGGCGACAACGTCGTGCTGGATCACGGCGACATGATCACCGTTCCGGAGCTGCCGACCTACGCCGAGCGGGTTTACGTCTTCGGCCAGGTCCGGTCGCAGGGCATCCTGCGTTACCGGGACGCCAACGACCTGCTGACGGCGATCGCGCTCTGCGGCGGGACCACGCCGGTGGCCGTCAAGGCCGACATCAAGATCGTCCGGGAATACCGGGAGCGTCAGGGCAAACCGATCATTCTGTCGGCCAACCTGGATGAGATCCTGAAGCAGGGCGATCTCTCCCAGAACATTCCGCTGAAGGACGGGGACCTGGTTTACGTGCCCCGGAGCGTGATCGGGGACGTCAACGAGTTCATCGAGGTGCTGACTCCCTCTCTGGATCTCCTCATGAACTATCCGTCCGGTTTCCGGGACGCCTACGCCCTGGATCCGAACAAGTTGCGTTGGTAGACGAAGGAGCCTTGACGCCATGCCGATGACCTACGATCTGAATCTTCGCGAGTACTGGCGCACGATCCGCAAGCGCAAATTCATCGTCATCTACACGGTGGTCATGCTGACCGCCTTCAGCTTCATCACCTCCATCCTGGGGCGTCCGACGCCCGTTTACGAGACCACCGCCAGCGTCAAGGTGGAGAAGATGGGTTCCGTCACGGGCCTCTATCTCCAGGCGGTTTCCTGGTCCACCACCAACTACATGGAAACCCAGATGGCGATGATCAAGAGCTACTTCATCCTGGAGCTGGTGGCCAAGAAGATGGGCCTGATCCCGCCCGCTCTCCCCTCCGATGAGGTCCGGAACAGTCCCCGCTACCTGCCGATCATCCTCGACCTGAAGGAGAGGATCAAGACGGAGCAGGAGGGCAACAGCGACATCATCCACATCACGGCCCGATCTCCGGAGCCCAAGGTGGCGCAGCGGCTGGCCAACACGGTGGCGCAGGTGTACCAGGAGCGTCACGGGCTGGAGCTGAACAGGCGCATCGTCGAGGCCAAAAAGTTCATCGAGGAGCAGTTGACCGTCACCCGGGAAAAGCTCTTGAAATCGGAGGAGGCGATCCGCGATTTTCGGCAGGAGAACCGCATGGTCTCTCTGGACGCCGAATCGTCGGCGCTGGCCGCCCGGCTCAACACGCTCCGGGCCGCCCACGACCGCGATCTGGGTACGCTCGGCAGGATCGGTGAGATCGTCAAGCTGCTGGACCAGGCTGAAGGAAGCCCCCTCTCCTCCAAGAATGTCTTTTACTTCGAGGAGGCGTCCGCCCCTTATAAGAGCCTCAATGAGAAGCTCGTGCAGTTGATGCTGGAGCGGGATCTCCTGCTGATCAACTACACGGACGACTTCCCTCAGGTGATCGAGATCAAGAAGCAGATCGCCGAGATCGTCACCGGCCTGAAGGCCCAGCTGGCCGCCCAGAGGCAGGCCCTCTCCCAGAACATCCGGGAAACGAAACGGGCAATCGGCGGGTTGGACGAAGCGCTGCACGAACTGCCCGAAAAGGGGCTGGAGCTGGCCCGCCTGGAGAGGGACGCAAGCATCAACCGGGAACTGTTCACGCAGCTCGAGAAGCAGTACCAGGAATCGCAGATCCAGCACGCCGAGAAGCTCGAAGAGGTGCAGATCGTCAAGCCGGCTCTGGAACCGACCAGCGCCGTGAACCCGCCGAAGACCGCCGCCACAACGGCCCTGGGTTTTCTGATCGGCCTCGTCCTCGGCGTCGTCTTTGCCTTTGTGATCGAGACCTTCGACACCTCCATCGGCGCCGTGGAGGAGGTGGAGGAGTTCCTCGGCACAAAGGTGTTGGGGGTTGTCCCCCAGGTGGACACGGACGAGCTGAAAAAAACCTACAGGGAGAAAATATCCAGGGACATCAGCGATGACGAGCTGTGGCGCATCGGACGCATGATCTCGCA
Source organism: Syntrophales bacterium (assembly GCA_034677965.1). Taxonomy (GTDB): domain Bacteria; phylum Desulfobacterota; class Syntrophia; order Syntrophales; family UBA5619; genus UBA5619. The sequence continues at coordinate 19,763 of JAXDCM010000049.1, read as the reverse complement.
CTTTGTCCCCAAGAGCACCGCCTCGGAGAGTTACCGGGCCCTCCGCACGAACATCAGCTTCATGAAGATGGAAAGGGACATCAAAACGATCGTCTTCACCAGCTCCTCCCCTCAGGAGGGCAAGACCACCATCTCGATCAACCTGGCCATGACCATGGCCCAGGCGGGCCACAAGACGCTGCTCATCGACGGGGATTTCCGCCGTCCGGTGATCTCCAAGATCTTCGGCATTCCTTCCGTCCCCGGTTTGGCGGATGTCATCCTCGGCAATTACAAGTGGCGGAACACGGTGCGTTCGATCACGGACCTGATGATGGGGCAGATGACTACGGACGAACTGATGGCCACACCGGGCCTCGACAATCTCTTCATCCTGCCCAGCGGAACGATCGCCCCCAACCCGGCGGAGCTGGTCAGCACCAAAATCAACCGGGAGGTCCTCCGCGAGGCGCATGAAGAGTACGAATTCGTGATCGTGGACGCGCCGCCGGTTTTGGCGGCCACAGATGCGGTGATTTGGGGCTCCATGGCCGACGGGGTGGTTCTCGTTTACCAGGTCGGCAAGATCGCCCGCGGGGCGCTGAAGCGGGCCAAAGCCCAGATCGACAACGTCAAGGTCAGTATCCTCGGCGTCGTCCTCAACGGCCTGAAGGCGGAGATCAGCCCCGATTACGAGTACCATGACAAATATTACTACTATTACGGCAGCGAACGGAAAAAGAAGCTGACCCTCGGCGAACGGATCGCCGCGCTGCCGGAGAGGGTCCGGGAATATGCTGCGGGCGTTCGCGGGAAAGCCAGGCCGCTCACGGAGACCCCGGAGGCATCCGCGCCGGAATCGGGAATCGGGCCCCTCAAGTCCCCCTTCCAATCCAAAACTGTCAAAATCCTCCTGCTTCTCCTCGCCCTCGTCCTCCTCGCCGTGGGGCTGTACTATTCATGGATGATGACAAAGGTCATCCAGCCGACACCGAAAGCAGAGGTTTCCGCACTCAAACCCCCTTCAATGAAAGCGGCGGCGGTGCCGGCACCCGCTCCGAAACCGGAGCCGACGGTTGCTCCGGCGTCGCCACCCTCCCCGCCGAACAGCGCCGCGGTTTCGGCGACGGGAAAGATTCCGCAGAAACCCGAAGCGCTCACCGGTGACGCCCCGGTTACCAAGGAAAAGCCGTTTGCCGTCCAGGTGCGAGCCACACAGGACGGCCGCGTGGCCAGGGACACGTTGACTTCTTTGAAAACCCGCGGGTACAGCGCTTTCAATGAAACCATTGAACTCCCGGGCAAAGGGCTATGGCATCGCGTCTACATCGGCCCTTTCGCAACGGAAGGCGAAGCTCGGAAGTACATCGAAAACAGGGAAATTGAGACCGTCTATCCCGATTTCATCATTCGTCGGATCCCGGAAACAACCCAGAAACCCTCCGAAAGCGGGGCTTTGACGCCTGCAAATTCACCCGCGACGCGATGAGCTTATCTCGACGCCGACGAAAAAAATCCCGGAAAACGACACAGGCCATGTGGCTGGCCATCATCACGCTGGTGGCAGGGTTGCTCGCCTTCATCTTGGGCTGGAGAGGAGGCGTTGTCGATTTCATCGAACATTTCTTTCAATACCGGGACGCTTCCTACCGACCGATGGACCTTGAACGGGCCTTGCATGAACAAACCTTTGAGCCAAAAGAAACAAAATAATCCGGCTGTCTCCACCATACTCACGGACAACAGAGCCGAAGCCGACGTTCGAACGCTGATCCCCATCGCGGCAATCATGGTATTGACCCTGCTGGCAGCCCTGTTTCTGACCAAGCTTTCGGTAGGCCTCGCACTGGCCACTGTGGCGGCATTCATCCTTGGCGTGGTCTGTTTCATGAACCCCGCGGCCGGCCTGTATATTCTCATCGGCGCCATGCTGCTCGGACCGCAGTTCGGCACTACCGATATCGGGGGTGAAGGCGTTCGCGGACGTGGCCTAACCCTGCGTCTGGACGATTTTCTTCTGCTGATCATCGGTTTTAGCTGGTTTCTCAGCACAGCGATCCACAAAGAGAAAGGCCTCTTCCTCAAGACTCCCCTGAACCGCTATATCGCCTACTATTTCATCGTCTGCCTGGTTTCCACATTGATCGGCTACATGATGGGACGTGTCAAGGGGGTAGCGGGAATCATGTTCGTCCTGAAATACTTCGAATACTTCATAGTCTATTTCATGGCGGTAAATTATTTAAAGGAAAAAAAACAGATGGAGCGGTTGGTATGGACGATGCTGGTCGTCTGCCTGATTGTCTGCCTGATCGCCATCTACCAGATTCCTTCCGGTGTTCGCGTTTCAGCCCCTTTTGAAGGACCAGAAGGTGAACCCAATACCTTGGGAGGTTATCTGGTCCTCATGCTTTCCGTCATATTGGGGCTTTTGTTTCACAACTACGGCACAACCAAACAGAAACTTTTTCTCGGGAACCTGGTCTTTTTCATCCTGATCACACTGGCCGCAACCCTTTCCCGAAGTTCCTGGCTGGCCCTGGGACCAATGCTTTTCGTCCTGGTTTGGTTAAGCCGAAAAAAGCTGTTCGTCGTCATCCTGATGATTCTCCTGATTACGGTATCTCTTTTATTGTTGCCCACGACCGTGAGGGAAAGGGCTTCATACACCTTCACCCAAAAACCGGAACAAGGCCAAGTCAAGGTCGGAGAGATCCGAATCGACACATCCACCTCCGCACGCCTGATTTCCTGGCAACAGGTCCTGACCCGTGATTTCTTGAAGCAGCCGCTGCTCGGCTACGGCATCACCGGATACGCCTTCGTTGATGCCCAATATCCTCGCGTTCTGGCGGAAACGGGGCTCCTGGGGTTATTTTTTTTCCTCGCCCTGCTTGGCGCCATTTATCGACACGCCCGGCAAAAAAGGAATCTATATACGGAGGATCCATTTTATACCGGAATTTCCACGGGATTCCTGGCTGGGTTTTTTGCCATGCTCACCCACGGTATTGGCGCAAACACCTTCATCATTGTCCGAATCATGGAACCCTTTTGGTTCATCACCGCCATTGTCATCATGATTCCCAAGATCATGCCGCCATCTCAAGCGGAAATGTCAGTCTCCGAGTGACAAGTCGATCATTCTGAGCGATAATAATACAATGTTCCGGCCTTGTCGATACCGGTGCTTCTCTGTAATTTGAGGAGCGGAGCTTTGTCGAAAACCCTATGAAAGCCAGGGAAATCTTACTCACCATGCTGGGAGAAGCAGGCTCCCTCAGACGCCAGACGCTCACCGGCGGAAACTGGATGTTGTTTCGATCGGTGATCACGGCCTTGACCGACCTTGTCAGAGCCGCCGTATTTGCTAGAGTCCTTTTCCCGGTTGACTACGGACTGATGGCGCTGGCAACCATGGTGATCGGATTCCTGGAATCTTTTTCCACCACGGGGATCGAGCTCATGATCATGCGGGATCATGATGATCCAAGTCCGCATCTTCCTGTTTATTGGACAATCATGATGGGCCGGGGCGTGCTGTTGGTATTGTTAGGCTTTATCCTCGCGTTTCCCCTTGCCCGCTTTTACGACAGACCGGATTTGATCCCCATTGTTTCCGTTTTAAGCCTGACCCTCTTGATCAGGTGGGTGGGGGGATTTGGGCGCGAATTGCGCCAGAGGATAATGGATTTTCGGCAGGTGGCCATTGCCGACATCGTCACGGCCGCCGTAGAACTTGTGGTATCGATCGCGTTATTGTTGATATTACAATCCGTATGGGCTCTGGTCGCCTATGCATTGGTGCATGCCGCTGCAACCGCGATCTGCAATTACGCATTGTATCCATGGCGCCCTTCAGTGCATTGGGAACGCAATCTGGTTTCCTCAGTCCTCCTTTTTTCCGCTTCCGTCATCGGGATCAATTTGTGCAATTATTTTTTCAGCAGCTTTGACGTGGCCGTGATCGCACACATGCTGGACGTCGGACAGGTTGGTCTCTACGCGCGCGCATCCTTCCTGGCATTGCTCCCGGTGACCTATCTGGCTAACATATTGGCACCTGTATTTTTGTCGGTGATGGGGCGCGTCGGAAATGATCCAAATCGCAGAAACAGGGTCTTCTGGAAGCTTCTTCTCATGCATGTTGCTGTTTATGGATCGGCAGGCGTTTTGATGTTTATCCTATCCAGGCCGATCATACTGCTGATCTATGGAGAACGATGGCTGGACTCACTTGACGCGTTTCGCATCCTCATCGTCTATGGAGTCTCCAAAGCAGTTGCGTCTTTATCGTCCATGACCCTTTTTGCCTTGGACCGGCCCTGGATAGTCACCCTTGCATCGTTCATGATGGCAGGACTGTTTGCGTTGTTCTGCGTGCCGCTGACGCGGCTTTGGGGAATTGAGGGAACCGCATGCGCAGTGGTCGCGTCAGGTGTTCTGTCCCACATATTTGCGATGACAATGGCCGCAATCATGGTTGCCGGCCATGTCCGGCAAAAAAAGGCATGAATGATGGATGGATCGATATCGCAGCCGGCTGACTCCTCGATCGACGGCTGTCCTATTTGCGGCGGTGAAAAGATCGCACATGCGTTTACTGCGCAAGACCTCAATTGGAAAACGCCGGGCGCCTTCGCATATGTGCGCTGTAAAAACTGCGGCGTCCTGTTTCGGCCGAAGGGATCAGTCAATGCGACCGCCTCCTATCCTTTCGGTTACGGATCATACCCTGATCCCAAAGCTGTCTCGCTTCCCTTGCACATCAATACGGCGGCAAACCGAAGGCGCGCGATGTTGATCGAATCCATATGCCAGCCAGGGACAATTCTCGATGTCGGCTGCGGCAGCGGCTTCTTTCTCGCGCACATGCGATCGCGCGGGTGGCACGTCCGTGGGATCGATATGGCGGAGGAGCATGTCGCTTTTGCGAGGAACGTTTTGGGGCTGCCCGATGTTTCCGTGGATGTCTGGCCGCCGGAACGCGGCGATTTCAGGGGGTTTGACGCCGTCAGCATGATACACCTGATTGAGCATTTGACGGATCCGATGCGAGCCCTGGCTGCGGCGCGGGATATGCTCCGCAAAGGCGGGTCGGTGTTGTTGGAGACCCCGAACGTCGATAGCTGGCCTGCGCGCCTGTTTGGATCGCGATGGGTTACCCTGGATGCGCCGCGACACTTGATCCTGTTCAATCCGGAATCGCTTTCAAATTGTTTGAGAAGGTCAGGATTCGAGGACATCCGAATGGTCACCTATTCGCCTTCAACCATGGAGTGGAGTGAAAGTTTACGGTATATGTTGAGACGACCATGGCGAACAAGCATATGCCGCATCTCATCAACCACGATCGCCCCCTGCAATTCCATAACGCACAAACAAGGCAATGGGAAAATTAACCCACGCGTCATGAACCCAGTCCACACTGCTGAAAGACAGGTTTATCGTTTGATCAACGCGATTGCAGACAGCATGAACCAGGGGTGCAATCTGCTCGTTTTGGCTGTCAAGAAATCGTCTTTTTAAATTACAGCATATCATCAACGCACTTTCCATATCATATCGCCCCTCGGATAAAGAATGAGGTCCGTTAAAAAGAACAGGTTATGGACTGTTTGCAGCAGATTTTTTTACAGTACACTGATGTGGATCGATTTTTTTGTACATCGGTATATGTGTACGGGTTTATTTTCGTTCAATGGGACTCCTTATCCATATTTCATTCACCCATACAATACGACCTGGAAATGTGAGCGGGCCGTGGAAATTCCCATTGTCATGGATTTGATTTCCCGGAAGGGGAACGCGAATATATTGGAAATCGGCAATGTTTTGTCTCACTATTTCAGGTTTGAACACGATATTGTTGACAAATATGAGAAGGCTGAAGGGGTCATTAATGTGGATGTCCTCGATTTCGTCGCAGATAAACCTTACGAGTTGATTGTGGCCATCTCCACGCTGGAACACGTGGGCTGGGATGAAGAACCCAGAGAGCCCCAAAAATTCCTGCGATGCATCCATCATTTGAAGAAACTTATATCGAAGGGCGGAACGTTGATGTTTACCGTTCCAGGGGGCTATAATTCCTATGTTGACGATATAATCAGAAAACGTGCAATTGAACAGGCACAATTTTACCATTTCAAAAGAACGGGCATGAATCGTTGGGCGCAGACGGAGTTCGGGGATATTGACGGGTTGCCTTATGGATCCCCGTGGGGAGCTGCCAATGCGCTTACGATTGTTTCGCTCACGAATCAGTGAATCTCAACGATGGCAGACGGTCTGCAATAGAGACCGTGGTTCAACCGGGTCAAACGCGGGATTCTTTTTCATCAATGATCGATAAGGAAAATCGGAGCGGATTCAAGTACTGGGATTCTTCATGGGAAGCGGAAGGCATTCAATCGTTTTCACTCCATACGGAAGTGATTGAGGATGCAAAATGGCGATATTTGGTTGATGATTTGAAAGGTTACGCTGGCCGGTCCCTTGAGGTCGGCTGCGGGAGCGGGCATTTTTCCGCTTTGCTGGCGGACAGAGGTTTTGACGCGTTTCTTCTCGATTATTCACCCGCCGCCCTTGCCTGTGCCCGGAAGAGTTTTGCTGCATTGAAAGGCAGGGAAAGAAAAAGATACATTCTCGGAAACGCCCTGGCCTTGCCCATATCGGACGGGAGAATGGATGTCGTTTTGTCCTGCGGCACGCTGGAACATTTTCAAAACCCCCAAGAGCCCGTGAGGGAAATGGTCAGGGTATTGCGGGAGGGCGGACTGTTCTATGCCGACATCTGCCCCAAGAAATTCAGCCTGATCGGCCTCCTGGACTTTCTCTACCCCAAAGCCCCGGGGTGGTATGAGGCAGAATTGAGCAAAGAGGAAATCTCCGGTATTCTGCGGACGTCAGGCCTGGAAGATATAAAGATCTTCGGAGCTGGTGTATTGCCGCCCAGAAATATCCCCGGGAAGGGCAGAATAAAATTGATTTGCATGTTGGAACGTTTCCTCATAGAGCGTTTCAAAACGGTCTGGACCTCTTTTGACGGGACAAAATTGGCCGACTGGATCGGCCTTTACTATTTCGTAACCGCCAGGAAACCGAAACAGCCGTTCAAATCCCCGCAGTCTTGCCGGTAGCCGATTTTTTTATGGCCCATGCCTGTGCTCACAGAGAGCAGACCTTGATGATCGACGCCCTGCCGTTGCTTTTTGAAGGCGGGATCAGCAATTATCTGAAGCCCCTTGTGCAGGCTCTTCTGAAATATGCGGGCCGGGATTTGCATCTGAAATTGCTGTTCCGTCTGAGCATCGACGGGATGCGGCGTCAGTTGTACGGGAGATATGTTTCCGAGAACAGTTCGACAAAAAAACACAATCTCACCACCCATTTGCCCGATCGCCTCTTGAACATCATCTGGAGCCGCGGATGCTATCTGCCGTTTTCCCTTCCGAACAGAAGCGATGACTTTTTTATTGCTTCAACGGAAATGGTCCCCCGAAAGGGCGCTTGCCGGGTCGGTTGGATTGTCTATGACTTGACGCCGCTGTGCATTCCAAAGTTCTTCGCCTCGATGCCCGATCACTATCGCGACAAAATGAAGTCCCTTGCGAAGAGGACGGATTTCATCGCGACGATTTCCCGGAACTCAAAGAAGGACATCGTCGAACTGCTCCATTACCCTGAAGATCGCGTCTACGTTATTTACCCCGGCGTGAGCCCCTCAAAAGAGCGGTGTGCGATGCCGTCCGTTTCCGGACGACGACCGTATGTGTATTATATTGGATCACTGGCTTTGAACAAGAATGTGGATGGCATGCTTCGTATCTTCTCTCAATGCGTGAATCGTTACGGCCTGGACTTCGATCTGGTCTTGACCGGCAAAGATTTCTGCGGACGGCCCTTTTGGGATCAGATGATCCGGGAATTGAACATCGAAGGCCGGGTCCGCATCACGGGATGGATTTCAGAGCATGATCGCGAGAATTATCTGAATCATGCGACCATGCTGTGGCAGTTTTCATGGTATGAAGGTTTCGGCCTTCCTGTGCTCGAGGCCGCGAGCCGGGGAATCCCCGTATTGTATTCAAACCGGGGCGCGCTTCCCGAGATATTGAACAATCCCGAACAGGAAATTGATCCGGATGATGAAGAAGAGGCTGCATGGAAGGCGGCTCAGGCCCTGATGTCGCCCGACACCCTGTCCGGGTGGAAAAAAAGCGGACTGCAGAGGTCGCTGGGCTTTTCCTGGGAGGCTTCCGCCCGGAGGCTGATCCGGCATCTGCGGGAAATGAACTGAATGGCAAATACGGCAAAAGTTCTGATGATGTGCCCGGATCTGCCCTATCCGATCATTTCCGGAGGACAGATGCGCATGGCGTCCGTATGCGAAGCATTGTCCAAGTGCTGCCGGCTCCATATTGCCTGTATAGCTCCGTCCATCCCATCGCAAACACTCAAGTGGGCGCACGATTTGGCCATGACCATCGAATATTTTCAAGATTCGGACCCCGGTGATGCGCCATCGTGGTATCGATACGCCATGATGGTTATGGCCAGGAACAATCTTCGCTATGATCCGAAGGAAAAGCGTTATTTTGATCGTGCTTTCCGTCAGGTGATGCCTGACCTGATTTGGCTGGAGACGCCCTATCTGCTTCGCTACGTCCTTGATCGAATCAATCGGACGCCGATTGCCGTGGATTATTGGGGCACCTCGGAGGGGGCGAAAAGGCTGTTTGTACATTCCAGGGGAATCCAAAAAATCAAGGAGTGGCTCAAGTGGTGGGCGGCTTCCGGCAGTGAACGACGCTATGCGAAAAGGATTCGTGACATCGTTTGCGTATCAAACCTGGATGCCCTCTATTTTAAGAAATTCGCCACCCAAAGCCGAACCTGGCCGATTCCCATCGGTATTGTGAAACCGGGCGTCCCCCCTCGGCATGCTGACCGCGTGCAGGAGCGGCCTCTATCGATGATTTTTACGGGCGATCTTTCCTATCAACCCAATGTGGATGCAGCCGTCTTCTTTGCCGATCATATTTTCCCCAGGATCAGGGAAGAACTCCCCAATGCCGCATTTCGTGTCGTCGGACGCAATCCTTGCCCGGCCGTTCTGGCACTCAATCAACGGGCAGGAATCGACGTTATCGGTTTTGTGCCCGATCTCGCCGCGGAAGTGATGCGCTCAATGCTCTATGTTTTGCCGATGCGGCTGGGATCCGGCATCCGATCGAAACTTTTCGATGTGTTTCCGCTGGCCAAGGCCATTGTGACCACCACGATCGGCGCTGAAGGATTGGAGCTGTATGATGACCAAAATTGCCTGATTGCGGACGGTGCGCTTGATTTTGCCCGGAGCTGTGTCCGGTTGTTGAACGACGAAGCAAAAAGAAAAAAGCTGGGAGATGAAGCAGGACGATTGGCTTCGGAAGTCTATTCACAGGGGAATATTGATAATCTGGTGAACAAGGCAGTTCGGACCATTCTGGCCGGATGAACAAAGAACTCAACATCAGTGTCGTGATCCCGGCTTTCAATGCCGAAAAGACGATCGGTCAATGTCTGGTATCCGTATGCGAACAGACCAGAAAACCGCTTGAAGTCATCGTTGTCAACAACAAATCGGCCGACCAAACCAAGAGAATTGTTCTGGAATTTATTGATAAGCATCAGGATATTGCCGCGTGCTGCGTCGACGAGTATCGACAGGGCCCGTCCTTTGCGAGAAATTGCGGGGCAAAGCTGGCGAAGGGGGATATCGTCGCTTTCATCGATGCGGACTGCGTAGCCGATGCATCATGGCTGCGCCTTGTTTCGGAGTCTTTCGGCGGTTCAGACGTTGGGGCCGTAGCCGGAAGCATCATCGGTTTTGACAGGCGGACCCTGATCGGGAAATTTCACTCCCTGTTCACAATGAGGCGCCTGCCGGAATCGACGATGTTTCATGAATTCAAACTGGTGAGCGGCGGCTTTCCGACTGCGAATCTTGCGGTTAGAAAGACACTCTTTGAAGAGATCGGCGGTTTTAGTGAGGACATGCCCTTTTATGCGGAAGATTATGATCTTTGCGCGAGAATATACTCAAAGGAACACCATATTTATTACAACAGGGAGGTTATCGTTTTTCACCAGCACCGGCAGGATGTAGGGTCAACCTGGCGCCAAAGCTATGGCTTTGGATCGGGCCATGCCCCTTTGCTTAAAAGACACTTTCGCAGGATGGTGATCGTCGAGGCGCCTCGGCTTCTCTACATCTCTGAGAAATGGCCGCTGCGCGCATGGCTGGATATGGCTTCGGCCGATAAGAAATTCATGCTTTGTCTGATCCTATCCGGCCTCTGGTGGCCGTTTTCCATGGTCCTGCCTGCTTATCTGATTATGCTCTATCGGGACATCGGTCGCAGGCTGAAGCTGGAGCACATCGACGCGGACCCTCGGGACAAGTGGGGCATGGTTTTTCTATTGCTGTTCAAGTCGCTGGCCATGACGTCCGGAAGGTTGACGGGTTCGCTGAGGCACGGGGTTATATGCTTTTAGAGAAGGGAAACGATCATCCGACGATATCCATTCTGATCTGTTCCCGCGACCGTCGCTCCGATCTGGAAAAAATTGTCAAAGACCTGAAAGGGATGACCGCCGGTTACCTTTTTGATATTGTCGTCGTTGAGGAAACGAACGATCCCGCTCCCATAGAAGGGGTGCATTATTTCCCGCATCCGGTGAAAAATCATGGTTTCCCCTATGCGAGAAATCTAAGTCTCGAGCAATCGACGGGGCAAATCGTTGTGTTCATCGATGATGATTGCCGGGTCAGGAACGGGTGGCTGGAAAACCTCTTGAAGCCCTTTCAGGATGAGACTGTGGTCGGCGTCCAGGGCGGGGTTGTGGTTCCGGAGGGAACCAATGCCGTCGGATGGGCGGAATCCATATTGGGATTTCCGGGCGGCGGCGTCAAACGGATCATCGCGTCCGGCGGCAGTGTGCAGGAGACAATCGAAATATCCACGGTGAACAGCGCTTACCGGAGATGGGTTGTTGAAGCGGTCGGCGGTTTTGACGGCCGCCTGAAGCTGGGCGGAGAGGATTATCTGCTGGCAAAGAAAGCCCGCCGTCACGGAAAATGCCTTTTCGTGCCTGATGCCCTGGTTGCCCACAGGGCAAGGGGCAATCTTGTACATATCTGGCGCTGGTTCCTCAGGCGAGGTCAGGCCGAAATCGATGTCGCGCGCTCCAGGGAGTATGAAGGGGCCGGCTGGGGGGCGGTTTTAAGAAGTTCTCTCATGGTCAAACTCCTTTTGATCGCATTCCTCGGCCTCTTTTTTTCAGCCGGTTGGATTTTCGTCATCCCCGTCGCTCTTGCACTTTACCTGGGCCTCCAATACGGCCGCAATTTCTCTGTCTGGAGAAAAAGCGGAGCTCCCCTGAAAGCTTTACTCATCCTGCCTTTTGTCAAACTGACGATGGATGTCGCGACGGATGCGGGACGCGCGCAGAGAGTTTTACATGGCTAATGCGTTGCTTGCCATATCGAATCATGCCACGTTTATGGGCGGCGGCGAACATTCCTTTGTTGATCTGATTTCGCATCTCCCGGGAGAATATCCTGTCGTCGCTTCAATACCTTCAGAAGATGCGCTTGCCAAAAGGATCAGAGAAAGAAACATTTTCACGGTCATCAATCCGCTTCCGCCGATCCGTCCGACATGCATTCATCAAATCGTAAAAACGATTCTGCAGTTCCGGCGGTTATGCAGAAAACGGAATATCCGTCTCATTTACGCCAATGGATCGCGGGCGGCGTTTTATGGCGGGATCGTAGGGCGAATGAGCGCCATTCCCGTGATCTGGCACTGCCGTATCAGCGAGCCCGATCCCTGCCTTGACGGCATTCTGGTGCGTTTGGCAGGGCGAGTCATTGCCAACAGCAAGGCAACCGCTTTACGTTTTTCCCCCCGCTTTCAAAAAAAAATTGAGACCGTATACAACGGCTTCGACTTGAAATGGCTGAAGGAGGAGGATGTCAAAAGACCGAATTGGATCGATCGCGATTGGAGCGTGATCCTGGTGGTCGCCCGTGCTTCGAGATGGAAAAGGCATGATTTGATTTTGCAGGCCTTTGAAAAAGTCGCATGTTCTGAAAAGAGTGTTCGTCTGGTTTGCGCTGGTGAAAAGGATCATTCGGAACCGGCCTGGTGGGACGAATTGCAGGAGAGAACAAGGAAATCATTCGCTTCCGAACGCATCCATTGGTGCGGGGCAGTCGATGACGTCAGACCCTGGTATCGTGCGGCTTTAATGATGGTTTTACCGTCTGTACATGAACCCTTCGGAAGGGTGGTGATTGAAGCCATGGCCCTGGGTGTGCCGGTTATTGCGACCAGATCCGGAGGCATACCGGAGATCATCACCCATATGCAAAATGGTATGCTGGTTCCTGAAAATGACGCTGATGCGATCGCCGAAGCTGTTATGAATATGTTGCACGATGACCTTCTGAGAAAACGAATTATTGAACAAGGATTGAGACGAGCAGAGGATTTCAGTATCGAATCGCATGTCGAAAAGATGGCCAATATTTTTAGTCGACTCATCAAAAACTGTAACGGCTTTGCATGTATGTGACTTGATGGCGATGGACGCGGTCTGCAATTTGTGCGGCAGTAAGGATTTCAGGGTCATCGAGAATGGCGAAGCACCTTTCATGGTCTTGAAATGCCGATCTTGCGGGCTGGTATTTGTTGATCCTTTGCCTGACCTGTCGTATTTGGCCGCACATTACGATGAGGATTATTATTCCGAGTGGACAGGGCAACAACAGACAAAGCGAATCAGTTTGTGGAAACGTCGACTAAAGAAGATCGAAAAGAGAATACCCAGGGGACGCCTGTTGGATGTGGGCTGCGCAACAGGTGCCTTTTTAGACTTGGCACAACAAAACGGATGGGACATCAGCGGCACGGAATATTCACCTTATGCGGCATCGTTCGCCCAGAATCTTCTGAAGACCGATATATTTTGCGGTCACCTGACGGATGCCGGATATCGTGAGGAGACTTTCGATGTAATTACTTTCTGGCATATTCTGGAGCATGTCACCGATCCAACGATCTACCTGAGGGAAGCACATCGGATTCTGAAACCATCCGGGCTTTTGATCGCAGCCGTTCCCAACGTTGACGATCACGTTATGAAGATAGCTTATAGAATTGTGAAGGGACGCCCGTTGAAACTGTTTCGTAAGAGTGATCGGGAAGTGCACCTTTTTCACTTCTCCGCCGATACAATAGGCAGATATTTGCATAAAACAGGGTTCCATTGCCTCAATATTTCGCCAGATTATGGAATAGTTGACCCCCATAAGAAATTAATCAATGCTGTTGCCGTGGCTTTGTACCATGTGACCGGGATGAGGTTTTTCAATGCAATTGAGGTTTATGCGAAACGCGTTTGAATCGTCCATCAATCTTCTTTCAATCCAGTAGACAAGGTGATGACAAAAATCGACATATTGATCGATGCCCGGGAATTTGTCCCCGATCGCATGACCGGCATCGGCCGGATGCTCATGGGCTTGGTCGATGCATTGGCGGACAGCCCATGGGTAAAAACCATTATTCTTGCAGGATACCATGAGGCAGTTCCCGCCCAACTCCGGGGCTGCAGATCCGTTTCCTCTGTCCTGCTGCCGAAGTCATTTGTCAGGGCCGAATGGGATCTCTCCCAACTGACCCGAAGGGGATACGGGGTCTTTATCAGCCCCTATCCCAAGCTTCCCCTGTTCGGCGTGCATTGCCCCTCCGTTCACACGATCCACGATGTTCTTGATTTGAGTGAGCCGGTTTACAGAAAACATTATAAGGCATTGATCGATAAAAGGCGGCTTTCGCGCGCGCTGCGGCAAGCCGATATGACATGGTACGATTCGCTCTGGAGTATGCAGGAAACAGGGGATATGTTCGGATTCAGGGGCAAGGATCCGAGGGTTCGACACCTTGGAGTTGATCATCGTTTCGACGATGCCGAACAGCCGACCGACAAAACGGTCTTGGAAAAGTACGGCCTCCAAAAAGGATACATATTGACCGTCGGGAATGGTCTTCCGCATAAGAACCTCGGGATTCTTTTGGAAATTGCGGGGGAGACCCCCCGTGTTCAGGTTTTTGCCGGCGTCCCCGCGGGCAGTCGTGAGCATTGGGAACATCTGTACCCCGCAAAAAGCGCCATCTGGATAGAAGCGGTCAATGATGAAGAGCTGCCGGCTTTGCTGAGACAGGCGTTTTGCCTGTCTCAGCCATCCCTTGCGGAAGGTTATGGATATCCGCCCCTCGAGGCAATGGCCTGTGGAACGCCCGCGGTGGTCAGCGATATCCCGGTGCTCACGGAAACGACGGGGCTAAATGCCCTTGTCGCTGATCCCCGGGACTGGAAATCCTGGCTTGCGGCTTATGAACGTCTTGAAAATGAAAACTTTTATCAGACTCAAGTGGAAAAGGGTCTATGCTGGGTTGCACGGATCAAAGGACGGCAGGGTTGGATGAAACATGTCGCTGACATCGAAGAACTCATCGGGAGGAAGCAATGAAAAAGGCTCTGATCACGGGAATCACCGGCCAGGACGGCAGCTATCTGTCCGAATTGCTCTTATCGAGGGGATATGAAGTGCATGGAATTGTCAGAAGAGTGGCTCTTGAGGACCCCCAAACCCGAATGTGGCGCATCCGCCATTTGAGGGACAAGATCCACATTCACAGCGCCTCCATGGAAAGCTACGCCTCTCTTTTCAATATCATCGCGGAGTTGAAACCCGATGAGTGCTACCACCTTGCCGCGCAAAGCTATGTTTCCTATTCCTTTGAAGACGAATTCTCGACCATCAACACGAATCTCAACGGCACCCATTATGTTCTGTCGGCAATCAAGCATCAGGCGCCGCACTGCCGTTTTTACTTTGCCGCGTCCAGCGAGATGTTCGGGAATGCGCGTGAGACGCCGCAGACCGAGAATACGCCGTTTTCCCCCCGTTCACCCTACGGCATCTCCAAAATGGCGGGATTCGAATTGACGCGAAATTACCGGGAAGCCTACGGACTTTTTTCCCTTTCCGGCATTCTCTTCAATCATGAGTCGCCGAGGCGGGGAGGTGAGTTCGTGACACGGAAGATCTCGTCGGCAGCCACCCGAATAAAGCTTGGCCTCGCGGATAAGATCAGGCTCGGCAATGTCGATGCCATGAGGGATTGGGGGCACTCGCGGGATTACGTTCAGGCCATGTGGCTCATGCTCCAGCAGGAACAACCGGAAGACTATGTGATCGCCTCCGGCGAGTCTCATTCGGTCAGAGAATTTCTGGATATCGCCTTTCATCATATCGGCCTCGATTATCATCAATATCTAGTTACAGATCCGGAGCTGTACAGACCTTCCGAGATCCATATCCTGAGGGGGGATGCATCAAAAGCCCGGCAGCGCCTCAAATGGTTGCCCACGGTTTCATTCCGTGATCTTGTTGTGGAAATGGTGGACCGCGACCTGGAACTGCATTCAAAACATCCGAGCCTCGTGTAGAGCCGAGCGGAATGCGATCCTCCGGTCCGCCGTCGGCCATGGGCCGGATGGCGGCGTGTTCGGCTTCGATTATCGATCCGGCTACATGGGCGCAAAATCATCGGCATGACGCAAAGGTCTTCTCCATCGTGCCCCTGCTGTAACTCTCCCAGCCCCTATCTGTTATCCTATGCGACAGTGGATTATTTTCATTGCGGATCCTGTGACCTCATCTTTCGCCTGAGATCAAAAGAGGATGGCGAGGAATGCATCCGCCATTATCGGGAGGATTATTTTAGAACCTCCTCGGCAGACCAGTTGAATGTCCGGAGGGCGGCACTTTTTAAGGGGGTGATAGACTGCATCGAAAAGACAAAGAAACCGGGAAGCCTGCTGGATGTAGGCTGCGGCCGGGGCCTTTTTCTGCAGATCGCCCGCCGCCGGGGATGGTCGGTGACGGGGATCGATCTCTCCGCTGATTCCATAAGGGAGGCGGAGAAATTTCTGGAGGGACGCGTTTTTTGCACCACATTGAATTCGCTGGCCGCTGATCAGTCCTATGATGTGGTTACCCTGATTAACGTGTTGGACCATATGCTCGATATCCGGAAGGAAATTTTCTGCATCCGGGCGGCTCTGAAAGATGGCGGGCTGCTCTATCTGCGTTTTCCCAACGGCCTTTTTCACTCCTCCCTGTTGAGGCTTGCCGACAGGATGCATTTGGCCGATGTCATGCAGCGCCTTGTCGTATTTCACGAGTATGCACTCACGCCGAAATTCACGAGGCGCCTCCTCGAAGAGGCCGGATTTTCGGAGGTGTCGATCCATAACTCCCCTCTGGCAGGCAGTTCCGTGTACCAGCGGCTTTCAGCGATGCGCATTTTCAGTGACCTATTTAATCAGGCAGGCCTTCTGTTCGCCAGAACCCTGGATTTCTGTTCAGGGGGCCGGTTCATAATTGGACCATCCCTGGAAGTGACGGCAGTCAAATCGGGTTCCCCAATTGTATGAAAATCCTCCTCGTAGCAGATGTTTCGATCCATTCCGTCATCGGCGGCGCCGAGCGGGTACTCTATGAACAGGCCGTCGGTCTACAACGCAGTGGACACGAAGTCCACATCCTTACTCGGTGTCTGCCTGAACATCAGAACTATCAAGACATCATCGAGGGGGTCTACGAATGGCGTTACAATGTAGAGCATTCAAACAATTTGTCCTTCTTGATATCCACTTTCAGGAACGGTGCACTTCTGTTCGAGAGGTTACGGAACGAATACGCCTATGAATGCATCAACGGATATCAACCCTTTTCCTCATATTCCGTCCGGTGCTCATCTCTGTCGCGGGAGATACCCTTTGTGTATACTTGCCTTTCGTTTTCGTTCGAGGAATACCTCTCCCGACGCAAGATCAGAAGAGGTTTGTTGGGGCAGGGATTTGACGCTTTAAACGTTTACCTGCGAAAACGGATTGAAAAGAAAGTTCTTGCCTCAGCGGAGCGCATTATCGTTCTGAGCGAATTTACGCGGGATAAATTGACGCAGGTCTATAGAACTCCCTCTGATCGTATATCGATTATTCCGGGAGGGGTGGATATCCGCCGATTCCATCCGGCGGATGACCGAAAGACAATCAGAATCCGCTTGGGTCTACCAGTACATCGCTTCATTCTGCTAACGGTTCGTAATCTTGTTCCCAGAATGGGGCTGGAGAACCTCATCGCAGCCATGAGAGTCGTCGTCGACGCCGTTCCAGAAATTCTTCTTTTCATCGGCGGCACCGGTCCGCTTGGTGCGTCTCTCCGCCGTCAGCGTGACGAACTAGAATTACAGGAAAATATCTTCTTCACAGGATTCATCCCCGAGGCAGACCTTCCCGATTACTACCGATCTGCGGATGTTTTTGTCCTTCCGACGATTGAACTGGAGGGTTTTGGCCTTGTTACGCTGGAAGCCCTGGCTTCAGGAACTCCAGTTCTGGGTACACCCATAGGTGGAACCAGGGAGATCCTCGGTCGCTTAGATGTCGAGTCCCTCTTCAGGGATACCAGCCCGGCAGCCTTGGCGGATTTGATTATTGAAACATCCAGGCGGTTCTTACGACGTCCCGAGGACTGGCAAATGGCTTCCAGCCAATGTCGGCAGTTTGTAGAACAGTTTTACACCTGGGAAAGAAATATCGACGCAGTTGAGAAAATATTAACGATGCACACCGGAAGTGTGACCAAAGATCGGAAATGAACAAGGCTGGGCATCAATTACCTTCCCGTTCGAGGAGTCATCTCATTTTCATCGTTATCCTTTTCTTGATGTCGCGTATCATTTTCCTTTACTCACCTGAAGGAAAATTCGGCGATGCAGATCAGGCTGTTTTCGGTATGATGGCCCAGAAAATTGCGGCTCTGGAAGAATTTCCCCTCTATTGTTGGGAAGCTCATTATGCGGGCGCTCCTGTTGCCTATCTCGCAGCCGTCATTTTTCATTTTTTTGGCAGTGGATTTGCACAGCTCCGTTGGACGATGATCCTGATGATATTCCCCACTTATTTTCTTTTTTATTTCATTTATAAGTGCCTATTCGATGGACAGGCTGCCCTGGTCGGTGTTCTTTTTCTCATATTGTCCCCTTACATTGTCCTGAATTGCACGACAGCAGCCTACGGTGGCTACGGGGAATCCTTTCTGGGTACAGCTCTGATTGCCTTATTAAGCTGGAGAATAGATGGGCGAACCACCTTATGGAACCTTCCGTTTTACTGTTTCCTACTGGGATTAATCTGCGGTTTCTTCGTTTACATTCACTTTTATGTTGTTCCTGCAGCATTGGCATTCGCCGTTCCGGTGATATGGCGTCTTGGTCAAGAGCGGTTCAAAGGAGCCTGTGGTTTCTTTATTGGAGGCTTGATCGGAATTCTTCCCTTGGTGGTTTACAATATCCTGAACCATGCCAGGACATTGACACGCGGCGCCGCCTGGGTTCTGCTGATCGGTCGGGATGAGGCGTCCCTGCTCCCGTTGGAGGTTCTGGGAAAAATTGCATCGCAGAAGGGGGATTATCTTCAGGAATGGCTTTTCAATGCGCCGATCATGTTCGGACAATATGTCGTACCTTACATATTCGGAATTGGGATTCAGGCAACGGCAGGTCTGGTGCTCGTGGTCCTTTTTATTGCCTATGCCATCCGTGCCTACAAAGGAATCGGGGAAGAAAAAGTCTCCTTCTATCACCGTCAGTTCGCACTCTTTTTGCTGATATTCGTTCTGTTTCAGTGGATAGCCAGTCTGGGTGCGGACCGACACTTCATGCCCCTCTTTGTTGTGATTCCGGTCGCACTATTGGGCCTGGTCTATGGACACAACATCTTAAAAAGGGGGATACTAACGATTTTGCTGCTGATGGGTGTTTTACAGACGTACGGATGGCATCATGATTTTAAAAAACCCAACTTCGATCCAAGGCCGGTGCTTGACATCCTGAACAAGGAGGGCATCCGGGAGTTCTACTCATCCTATTGGACTGCATATCCGATCATGTTTCTCGGCAACGGAACCGTGACCGGTGCGCCTCTGCTGCTGCCGTATCATGAACCTTTCAGCGACCGCAGGCCTCAGTATACAGAACAGGTCGTCCGGTCACGGCACGCCGCCTTCGTTTTCGAGTCCGGGGAAGAAAGTCTGAAAACAGAATTTCTCTCTTTCCTGGAAGAAAACCGCGTCATCTATAAACTGTACGATGCGAACCGCGCCTGTCTGTTCGCCGGCTTTTCAAAACCCGTTGGCGTGCGCTTTGACAAGCAGAACTGGAAAAACTATTTTTTCTTGAAATGACCCCTGACGATTGCCCCCTGTGATGCTCAACGGCAAGCAGGAAAAGACTAACATCAAACCTCATGTGCGGCATCTGTGGAAAACTTGATTTTGCCGGTGAGCCGGTGGCGCAAGACTTGCTGCGCCGGATGATGGACCTCTTGGCCCATCGGGGGCCTGACGATTCTGGCCTCCATGTGATTCGGCAGGATGGTATCAGTTGCGGCATTGGTCATCGGCGCCTGAGCATCATCGACCTGACCGAAGCGGGCCGCCAGCCCATGTGCAACGAGGATCGCACCCTCTGGATGGTCTTTAACGGCGAGATCTACAACTTCGTCGCCCTCCGCAAGGAGCTGAAGGCCCGGGGCCACCGCTTCTCCTCCCGGACCGACAGCGAGGTGATCCTCCATCTCTTCGAGGAGGAGGG
>JAXDCM010000048.1:0-45537 GCA_034677965.1 Syntrophales bacterium | reverse complement strand
CCGGAACGCAGGGCCATAACCGCCAACCCGACCCCCGAGCAGGCCGGACGGCCGAAGAAATCGACAAAAACCCCTTCCCGGACGGATACATTTTGGTCGCTCAGGATTCCGATGATGTGGTTCTCTTCGAGAAGTTCCACAACCCGTTTGCCGGATCCCCCCTTCGGGATCAGCGTATTGCCGTGCATCGTCCGAACATGTTCGAATAGGTTGTCCAGGAGGGGACTGTCCAGCGGGCGATAGACGATATACATGGGTTTCAACAGAAATGGGACGGCGATGGTCATCAGCTCCCAGTTGCCGAAGTGGGCAACGATCGAGAGAACCCCTTTGCCGCGCGAAATCGCTTCCCGGTAATGTTCCAACCCTTCCACATCGACCCATTCATGGAGGTTTCGCGGTGTGATGGACGGCAGGCTGAAGAATTCCGCTATCGTGATGGCTTCGCTGCGGTAGACTCCCTTGGCGATCGCCATCAGCTCTTCCATCTTCTTTTCCGGAAAGGCGCGCCTCAGGTTGTGCAAAGCGATCAGCCGATGCTTCAGGGATACGCGGTAGAAAAGCCCGAACAGGGATTTGAAGAAGAGTTTCCGGACACAGAGCGGGACGCACTGTCCGCATCTCAGAAGGATGCTTGTCGTTCGGGTCTTCTCCACGGTCATAAATGCCTCTGTTTTTGTTTGACCGGCGGTTGCTCAGCCGTCAAAAATTCTGAAGGAGCCCATCCGTCCGCTCGGGGAAGGCGTTCGGGCCAAAACCCCGAACGGTCGATAGGGACAGGGGCTTATATCCTTTTTGGGTTGGGATGATCAAGGAGATTTCGATAACCGCACTGCGTTCAGCCTCCCTTTTTCCTGAAAAAGAGGCGGATCGGGACCTCTTCAAACCCGAAGGCCTCCCGGATCCGGTTGGCCAGATATCGTTCGTACGAGAAATGAATGGCGCCGGGGTCGCTGACGAACAGCACAAAGGTCGGCGGCTTGACGGCGACTTGCGTGATGTAATTGAAGAGATGCGGTCGGCTGCGGCGTCCGGGCGGCGGATTCCGCTCGATGATGTCACGGATCTTCCGGTTCAGTTCACCGGTTTCGATGCGCCTGGTATACTGGGCATAAACGCGTTTGACCAGGGCGAAGATCTTTGTGACCCTCTGTCCGGACAGGGCGGAGACGAAAAGGATCGGTGCATACTCGATAAACCTCGATTGGTAGCGGATCTTCGCGATGTATTCGCCGAAAGTGCGGTTGTCTTTTTCGATCAGATCCCACTTGTTCACGACAAAGATGCAGGCGGTTCCCCTTTCCACGGTGAGACCGGCAATCTTGGTGTCCTGGTCGCTCATTCCCTCTCGGGCGTCAAGAAGCAGCAGCGCAATATCGGCATGGTCAATCGCCCGGATGGCCTGAACAATGGTGTATCTCTCGAGCGTAAGGCTGATCCGGCTCTTCCGGCGGATTCCGGCGGTATCGATCAGCAGAAAATTCTGCCCGTCGCGGGTAAACGGGGTGTCGATGGCATCCCGTGTGGTTCCCGGCACGGGGTTTGCGATCGTGCGCTCGTAGCCGAGGATCCGGTTGACCAGCGAAGACTTGCCCACATTGGGCCGGCCGACCACGGCGATCCTGATCCGGTCATCCTCCGTTTCCTGCCCCGGTCCGTCGGCCGGGAGGTTTTCCGCCAAATCATCCATCAAGTCGTCGAGACCTTCTCCGTGCTTCGCTGAGATGGCATAGAGTTTTTCGATCCCGAGGCGGTAGAATTCGGAAATCATCGATTCGTGGCGGGGGCCGTCAATCTTGTTCACCACGAAAAAGACTCTCTTGTCCGTCATCCGCAACATACGGGCGATCTGCTGATCGGAGGGCGTCAGACCGTCGCGGCCGTCCATGACAAAAAGGATGAAATCCGCTTCCTCGACCGCCAGCTTGGTCTGTTCGCGCATCTGGACGAGGATCTCCACGACCGATGTCGGTTCGAAGCCGCCCGTGTCGATCAGCGTAAACGGACGATCGTTCCATTCGCAGTCCGAATAGTTGCGGTCCCTTGTGGCGCCCGGTTCATCGATGACGATGGCCTTGCTCCGGCTCGAAAGGCGGTTGAACAACGTGGATTTGCCGACGTTGGGTCGGCCGATGATTGCGATGACGGGTTTCATGAACATTAGCCCCGCAGAATCATGGTTTCCGCTCCCCGTAACCGAACTCGTGAAGCAGTCTGGGGTCATGGGTCCAGTCCTTGGCGACGCGAACGTAAAGCTCCAGGAAAACCTTCGCGGCGAAGAAACTCTCCAGGTCAAGACGGGCCCTGGTGCCGATTTCTTTGAGCATGGATCCGTTCTTGCCGATGATGATCCCCTTTTGCGAATCTTTTTCAACATGGATCGTTGCCGAAATCCGGATCAGATTTTTCGATTCATCCTCCTTGAAGGCGTCGATGACGACGGCGGTTGCATAGGGGATTTCCTGACGGGTGCGCAGGGTGATCTTTTCCCGGATGATTTCGGCGGCAATGAACCGTTCGGAACGGTCCGTCATGACCTCCTCGGGAAAGTACCTCGGCCCTTCGGGAAGGAGCTTCAGGATTTCCCCGATCAAGATGTCGATGCCCCGGACCTTCAGGGCGGAAACCGGCAGGATCTCCCGGAAGGGGAAAAGCTTCCGGTACTTTTCGATCATCGGCAGGAGAAGCGGCGCGTCCACAAGATCGATCTTGTTGATGACCAGAAAGACCGGGATGACGGTTTCACGGAGAAACCCGAGGATCATACGATCGTCCGAATGAGCCGCGGCGGAGGCCTCGGTCAGCATCAGCAGCAGGTCGACGCTCCGGAAGGTAGCCGTTGCCGTCTCGACCATGGCCCGGTTGAGGGGGGTCTCCGCCCGGTGGATGCCGGGCGTATCCAGAAAGATCATCTGGGCCGCCTGCGGTTCTGTGAGATTTCGGATTCCCACGATCTTGTTCCGCGTCGTCTGGGGCTTGTGGGTGGTGATGGCGATCCGCTCCCCGACGATCGCGTTGAGAAGTGTCGATTTTCCCACGTTGGGCCGGCCGATGATGCTGATGAAACCCGATTTGAACATCTTTCACTCCCGATGAATCGGCGGATGCGACGCGCAAGATCTATGGGGCGCGGCTGTTCGGAGGACATAGTGGTCGAATACGGTGAAGATGTCAATCCGAAACTCAACATCCGAAACTCAAGATCGAGAATGCCCCCGCTTGACATATTATGAGCATATGCTTATAAGGAAAGAGACGGAGAACGGTTATGCCCAGGCCGAAATGTTGCAGACAGGTGGGTGTTATGCCCTACAAAACCCGTTTCCGGCCGGAAGGGGTCACTTCATCGTCGTGCCCCGAGGAGGTCCTTTTGAGCCTGGACGAATATGAGGCTCTGCGGCTGGCGGACCTTCAAGGGTTGTATCAGGAAGAGGCCGCTTCCCGGATGACGATTTCGCGTCAAACATTCGGCAGAATTGTCGGAGCGGCGCGCCGGAAGGTGGCAGACGTCCTCGTCAACGGGAAAATCCTTCGGATCGAAGGAGGTCCGGTTTCCATCAAGGCCGGTGAAGCGGCACGATGTCCCCGCTGTCATTGTGCCGTCGATTTCACGGATTCGAAAAGCAGAACCACATGTCCGCGCTGCAGAAAACCAACAAAAAAAATTTAAAAAAGAAGAAGGTACGGGACGATGATGCCGGTCGGAAAGGTCGAAAGGGGAACCGTCAACACCGGGAGCAGATGCGGCATGGATGTCTCTTTTTCCCCTTCAAACCGGGATTCGCTCCCGTCAATCCGAGGTCCTCATGGTCCATAACGCGTATGCTTTCATGATCGTTTCCCTGCTGCTGACGCTGCTCTCTTTTTTGCTGGATCGGAAGAAGACGATGATGGGACTGAAAAAGGGGTGGAAGATGTTCCAAAACATTGCCGTTCCATTCCTGAACATCCTGATCTTGATCGGTATGGCATTGTATCTTGCGCCGCCCGTGCTGATCTTGAAATATTTGGGCCCGGAATCCGGTTGGGGAGGGCAAGCGATTGCAGCCATCGTAGGCTCCGTGACCTTGATTCCCGGATTTATTTCCTACCCGATTGCCTCCGTTTTGATCCAGGAGGGGGCGTCTTATACCGTCGTGGCCACCTTCATGACGACCTTGATGATGGTCGGGGTGGTCACCCTGCCTCTGGAGATCGCGTATTTCGGCAGGTCGGTTGCCGTCGTGAGGAATGTGCTGAGTTTCATCGCCGCGGTCGTGATCGGTACATTCGTGGGGCTGGTGCTGTGATTCGAATTCTCCGGAAGAAAAAACAGTACGTTTGGCTTTTCGTTTACCTGGTCTTCACACTGGCTTCCTTTGCGTTTGGTTTCAAACCGGGGAAGGAAATTTTCCGAAATTTCACCCAATTCTTCATCGAGATGGTCACGTTCATTCCCTTTTTGTTCATCATTATCGGGCTGTTCGATGCGTGGTTCCCCAAGGAACTGGTTGAAAAACACATCGGCCAGGAATCGGGGGTCAAGGGGATCCTAATCGTGATCGTCATGGCCATGCTGCAGGCCGGTCCTCTGTACGGGGCATTCCCGGTTGCCTATATTCTCTTTAAGAAAGGTGCCAGCATCAAGAATATCTTCATTTACCTGGGGGCGTTTTCCTCCTTAAAAATTCCCATGCTGGGAATGGAAATCGGTTACCTGGGCATTCAATTTACGTTGGTTAGAACGGCGGTATCGCTGCCGCTGTTTATCGCGACCGGATATTTCATGGAATGGTACTTGAAAGGGAAGGATTTCAAAGTCAATCAAATCTCATAGGGGTCATCTCCAAGGCGTCAACTCCAAGGTTGACCCGAAGCCTCTTCCCGCCTATAATCAACGACGAGATCTGTTCACCGAAAGGAACGAATGATGCAAGAAGAGCCGATGATCGATAAGATCGAATATGCCGACGCCATAAAACTGGAAAAGCCCGAACCGGACGAGAGCGACATCGATCACAGGCGCCACGATCGTTTTCAGTTTTGGAATTTTATAAAAAAGCCCGGTTTTATCGTATGGGTAATCATTCTCATCGTCCTTTTCATGGTGGCCTTTTTATCATCGGGGAAAGAGGATCCTTCGAAGGCCGATTTCAATACAGTGATGAACCGTCTGGATCGCATTGAAGCGCGGCTTCATGATCTGGAAGGAATGCAGGAGAGAATGACCGCCGAGGTCCGGGCGCAGAAAAATACCGTCGGCAAGGATCTCACAGCCACCACGGATGCGGATAAAACAACAGCGCAAAAAATCGATTTGCTGACGAAGAAAGTGGAACTGCTGCAACAGAAGACGGATTCCGCTGTAAAAGAACCCCGGGCCGACAGAAACGTCGCGGCACAGCGTGTTGAGGCAAACAGGCCCAAATATCATGTGGTGGCTCGAGGCGAGACGCTCTATCGAATCGCCATGAAATATGGACTTACCGTGGATGCCCTTCGAAATCTGAACCGGATGAGTCCGGATCAATCCATTCACCCCGGACAAAAACTGATGGTTACCGCCGCCAAGGATTCATAGAGTCGGCCGGGCAGATGTCGATCTTCCCGGCAAAATCGGTGCGCAACCGTTTCCCATTTGCTGTCAGAACAAGGGTTTGCCGCAGCAGGCGAACGTCCGATTGGATGTCGATCTGCTGTAAATGAAAGCGTTTCTTCAGAGAAGCCATGTTTTCGTTTTTCTGTCCGCGGAGACCCGAAATATCCGCCGGGGAAACTGTAAAGCGGGGTATGGCAGAGCCGTTTCGGAGAAGGGAAAATTCCGGGTTGCCGTCATTTCCTCCGACATAGGAGAGAAGCGCGACGGCCATCTCCAGAAAGAGGGCGGCTTCAACGAGTGAACGAAAGGCCGGATGAAAAGGCCCTCCGACCACGGCCCACGGCTCTTCCATTTCCCGGGTTGTCTGGAGACCGAGGCGAATGACCGGGATCCCGACGCCGGCAAACGTCTTGAGCGCATCCTTGCAAAGATCAATCGCCTCCGGAAGGCTGAGCGGGATGTATTCTCCCCGTTGGAATTTTTCGGCGAGGGGGGTGTCCTTCAGAACGAGGGTCGGGTGAATTCGGACCATATCGGGCCGAAGATCGATCGTTTTTCTTACGGTTGCGGCAAAACATTTGGGGCTGTCTCCGGGCAAGCCGGCCATCAGATGGATTCCCGTCTCCAGATTTTTTTCTTTCAGAAGATGGATGGTCCGGGAAACGTCGGCCTCCGTATGACCGCGCCGCGCAGAGAGAAGGACCCTGTCGTCCAGCGACTGCGCTCCCACCTCCACCGTCTTGACGCCTCTTGCCTTCAGGTCGTCGAGGTATTCAGCGTCGATTCCACCGGGGCGCGTCGAAATCCGGATGCCGTCCACCCTTCCGTCTTGGAGAAAGGGTCTGGAAAGGTCCAGCAGACGCCGCTGTTCCGGTCGTTCCATGCCGGTAAAGGTTCCGCCGTAGAAGGCGATCTGAGGGGGGCGTTGTCCTGAGCTGCGGCTTCTGCCGGCCTTTTCCAGATGTGCGCGGACGTTCGCGGAAAAAGCTTCCTCCGTGATCCGACCCGGCCGGCTTCCCGCCGTCAGGTCTTCATTGCAGAAGATACAGCGCTGGGGGCAACCTCGGTTCATCAGGAAAAAGGGGATGATCATGTGGCCTTCCGGAGCTTATCCAACGCGATCCTGGCCGCCTGCTGCTCCGCCTCTTTCTTGCTTCTCCCGACCCCCGATGCGATCACCTTTTCACCGATCATCAGGTTCGTCTCAAAACGCTTGTCGTGATCCGGTCCGGTTTCAGAGACGACCACGTAGCGGGGCATCTCCCGGTAGAGGAGCTGGCTTGCCTCCTGGGCGGCGGTTTTATAATCCCGATAGACCTCGGGGAGATTTTCCCCTTCGATGAGCGGACCGAAGAGGCGATCGACATATCCGGCAGTCCGGTCATACCCCCCGTCGAGGTACATCGCGGCGATGATCGATTCGAATGCATCCGCCAGCAGCGATGGTTTCGTCCGTCCGCCCGAATCCGCTTCGCCTTTTCCGAGCAGCAGATATTCCCCAATTTTGAAACGGCGTGCCAGTTCTGCGAGCGGCTGTTCGTTGACGACGGAGGCCCTTAATTTGGAAAGCTGCCCTTCGGTATGATCGGGAAATTTCCGGATCAGCATGTCGCTGATGGTCAGTTCCAGTACCGCATCGCCCAGAAACTCAAGCCGCTCGTTGTCTCTGCACGAAGGGGTGTCGGTTTCGTTGACAAAGGAACGGTGTGTCAGAGCATTGTCCAGCAGACGGATGTCCGAGAAGCGCCAGCCGAGGTTCTTTTCCAGCGCGATCAACGCGCGATGCCTTTTCTCCTGCAGGGTCATTTCCGATATCCCGTCAATTCTTCTTTCCGATCATTCGGGGATCACATCAGCCATCAGTAGACCTTCACGATACCGAAAAGGGACAGCCCGAACGATCGTATTGGTGGTGACCTTTCCCCGGACGGCTACGGGAATGTAGTTGTCGGAAAAACCGATGGGGAAGCCGGTTGCCGGATCCGTCCTGCGCTCGATGAGAACGTTCAGCGGCGATCCGATGAACCGTTCGGCAAATCCCCGCCGCTTTTTCGCGCCGACCGCCCGGAGTCGCTCCGCACGCCGCCTTTTCACTTCCTCAGGAACCTGTTCCGACATCGCCGCCGCGGGCGTTCCCGGGCGACGGGAGTAGGGAAAGACGTGAAGATACGCGATGGGGCTCTCTTCAATCAAATGCAGCGTGTCGGAAAAGGCGCTCTCCGTTTCGCCGGGGAAGCCCGCCATCACATCGACTCCGACGGCGATGCCGGGGACAGCCTGGTCCATCCTCCGCAAGAGGTCACAAAAGAAGGCCGCGGTATAGTTCCGGCGCATCGCGGCCAGGATCCCGTCATTGCCGCTCTGGAGGGGGATATGAAGGTGGCGGCAGATCGTGTGGGAGGAACCCAGCAGGGAAATGAGGGTGCCGCTGACCTCTCGCGGTTCGACCGAACTCAGACGGAGGCGATCTACGGTCCGTCCTTGAATGATCTGTTGAACGAGGCTCGCAAGGTTTGTCTGGGGCCTAAGATCGCAGCCCCAGGCGCCGAGGTGGATTCCGGTGAGGACAACCTCACGGTAGCCGTTCAGGACAAGAACCGTGATTCGCTCCTCGACCTCTTCGCGGGGAAGACTCCGGCATTTTCCCCTGACATGGGGGATGATGCAGTAGCTGCAGAAGGCGTCGCAGCCGTCCTGGATTTTCAGAAACGTCCTGGTATGTTCGGGGAAGACAGTGGCTCCCAGACGGGAGATTCTCCGTTCCTTGCGGATTTCACCGACCTGCGTTTGCGGATCGACGGAAGCCATTTCCCGGAGGATATCGGGAATCCGATCTTTTTCAGCGTTTCCGACAATGAAGCGTACGCCGGGAATCCGGGCGATCTCTTCCGGCGCCCTCTGGGCATAACAGCCCGTGACGAGTATGGCCGCCGCCGGATTCCTCCGGGTGGCCCGGCGGATGAGTTGCCGCGATTGGTAATCCGTCCTGCACGTGACGCTGCAGGTGTTGATGATATAGCAATCCGCCGCTTCGTCGAAAGGGACCCGGGTCATGCCATGCAGAATGAGCTCCTCGGCAATCCCGGCCGATTCGCATTGGTTCACCTTGCAGCCCAGCGTGGCGACCGCAACCCGGACCGTCTTTGATTTCTCCTGATGATCCCTTCCTGCCGTGAAAGCTTCCATTTTCTCCCAAGTCTCGCGTCTTGATCGTTAAATCTCTAATCGACGGTCAGCGTCTTTGTCAAGGCAAAGGATGTCAAGGCAAAGGATTTCTGGTCTTTCATCCGAAATTCCTGTAGTATCAGTACACGTATGGGGGAAGGGGAGTCATGGAAGGGATCCTTCGAGTCGTGAACGAGCAGCCTCTTGTCGCACTATTGATCTGTGCCGCCTTCCTGCTGCTCCTCTATTTTTTCCTCAAAAGCCTCGTCAAGCTGCTGTTCATAGGGGTTCTAATCGCCATTATTGCCGGCGGCATCTTTTACATCAAACATCCGGAAAGCCGGCCGACCGGCCTGAAGGATGCCTTCGAGGGCGTCCGAACGCAGGTCACCCATGCCCTGGATCGGGGGCAAGAGGCCTTCCGGAGGGGCAGGGACATGGTCGACAAGGGAAGGGAACTGATCGATGAGGCGAAGACCTTTTTCGGCAATGGGGTCGACCGAGGCAAGGATGCTGAGAGGAAGGACCATGAATCCGGAAAGACTCTGAAGGGGGATACCAAGACCGATGCCGCTCGAAGACGTTGACGGTTCCGGACGCCTCGATTTGTTCAGGATTGCCCAAATCTGGAAGGCGGCGGTTGGGTGTTAAAAGAGGTTGACCTCCATCGCCCGGGCGGGGCATGCCGAGACGCAGAGCTCACAACCGTTGCACCGCTCCGGTTCGAAAAGCACCTTCCAGGTTTCTCGGTCGAAATAGAGGGAGGAGGTCGGGCAGAAGGCCGTGCAGGCGCCGCAGTGGACGCACTTGTCGACATTCTGGCTCACGCTCTTGGAAAGCGGTTCCACGTTGAGTCCCAGTCCCTTGAGGTAGCGGATGCCGTTGTCGAAATTTTCCCTCTCGCCACTCAATTCCAGCACCAGGACGCCTTCCCTTCGGGGGAAAATCCTTGCCTTGAGAATATTCAGCAGAAGGTCGTAGCGTTTGACCAGCTCGTAGATGATCGGTTTATCCGCGAAATCGGCCGGGTAGCGGATGACCACTTTTCGTGAGTACATGAAATCTTCTCCGGAAATTCAGGCGATGCTAAAGGATGCCCTCCGCGTTGTCAAGCAAATCCTTGTTCTTTATCCTTATCCCTCGATCTCCAGAAGAGCGTTCCAATCCAAGAGCGGGAAGATTCGGTGAAGGTTGTGGTCGTCTTCCACAAGATGATGTTCGAGACGGGAAAACAGACGCTCGGCGATGCGTTGAGTCGGTTCCGGCGGCACAACATCGTCCAGCCGACCGTGGTATAGAACCACGGGAATCCGTACCGGTTTTCCAAAACGGGCATTGAAATCACCGTGGACGAGGGCCGGGGCCAGAAGGATGAGGCGGCGAACGAGGGGCTCCCTGCGGCAGGCGAAGATCGCCGCCATCAGACCCCCGTAACTCGAACCGACCAGGATCAGATTTTTCTTCCCGGCAAGGTCCGCGTAAAGTTTTTCCATTCTTTCCTCCAGAGAACCGGTATAGTCCCCCATGATCATTCCCGGGTATCTCTTACGGAAATAACTCCCTTTTGTTCCTCTGCTGCTGCTGTCCAAACCGTGAATGAATGCTCTCGTGAATTCAGTCATCTATGATATCTTTCTTGATACGTTGGTTGAAGATGCGCTCCGATTTCAGCACCCGTGTCCCGGGACCTGAGAACCCGATCCTTTCGCGTTGCTTTCCATATCCCGGTGTGTTAGAAATTTGCAAACAAAATGTGAAGCGGGCGGCGCCCGTCATTCTCTTGAGGCCGTTTCAAAATGCCGCCGCACCGTTTCAGAAAGCGAGCAGGCATGTCCAATGTATTCCCCTTCAGGGCCTTGAGACCCACGGCGTTGTTTGCGGATCAGGTGGCCTCTTTGCCCTATGATGTGATGAATGTGGAAGAGGCGAAGGAACGGGTGTGGGATAAACCGCTGAATTTTCTCCATGTGGAGAAGTCGGAAATCGATTTCCCCTCCACAAACGGTGTGGAAGATTCCCGCGTCTACGAGCGGGCGAAAGAAAATCTGGAAGGGCTGGTTCGGCAGCGCATCCTGGTTGCGGAAGATGAGGCAGCTTTTTATCTTTACAGGCAACGAATGGGCGAGCATGTTCAGACAGGACTCGTTGCCTGCGTTGCGATTGAAGAATACGAAAGGGGCCGGATCAGGAAGCACGAATTCACGCGCTCGGACAAGGAGCGGGAGAGAACGCTGCACATCGATACGGTTGGGGCGCAGACCGGGCCGATTTTGATGACCTACCGCAAGCGGGAAGAGATCGATCGACTGGTCAGGGGTGTGGTGGAACGAACCCCCGAATTCGATTTTACCGCCGATGACGATATCGGCCATACAGTCTGGGTCCTGCGCGATTCTGCAGAGATCCTGAAGTTTCGGGAGGAATTTGCCCCTGTCGAGGCGCTTTACATCGCGGATGGGCATCACCGCGCTGCCGCGGCTGCCGCGGTGGCGCGTCTCCGCCGGGAGCGGAATCCGAATGACCAGGGGAATGAGCCGTACCATTTCATGTTGGCCGTTCTGTATCCCCACGATCAGCTTCGGATCATGGATTACAACCGTGCCGTGCGGGACCTGAACGGTCTTTCTGAAGCGATGTTTCTGGAGAGGGTCGGCGAGGGGTTCGATGTTGTGGATCGTTTCCATGAAAAATCACCGCGGCAAAGGCACGAATTCGGGATGTATCTCGGCGGGCGCTGGCGACGTCTGATCGCCCGACCACGGATCATCCGCAACGACGATCCCATCGCCCGCCTTGACGTGACTGTCCTTCAGGAAAACCTGCTGATGCCCATCCTCGGCGTCTCGGACCCTCGGACAGATTCCAGAATCGAGTTTGTGGGAGGGATTCGCGGGATGGGCGAGCTGGAACGGCTCGTGAACCGGTCCGATTTCGCGGTCGCCTTTTCCCTCTATCCGCCATCCGTCGGAGAAATGATGGCGGTTGCGGACACCGGCCGGGTCATGCCGCCAAAATCGACTTGGTTCGAGCCGAAGCTGCGCAGCGGCCTGTTCGTCCACCGGCTGGAGTGAAAATGGACGATACTATCGGTCCCTGCCGGGGTGAAACGGTCGATCAGGCCTTGGGCGGCCGCCTCCGGATCATCCAGAAAAGGGGCGGCTATCGATTTTCGATCGACGCGCTCATCCTTGCCCATTTTACGGAGCTTCCGGAAGGGAGTGATCTGATTGACCTGGGAACGGGCAGCGGGATCATCGCGCTGATTCTGGCTCAACGTTTTCGATGCGGCCGAATCCTCGGGATTGAAATCCAGAAGGGTCTTGCGGAGGCGGCAAAACGGAATGTCCTGCTGAACGGACTGGAAGGGAAGATCGAAATCCGGCAGGGGGATGTCCGCCATCCCGAGTTGCTTTGTGACCCTCAATCCTTTTCAGCAGCCGTCTGCAATCCCCCCTATCGCCGTCTCCATTCGGGCCGCACGAATCCAGACCCGGAGAGGGCCGTCGCCCGGCATGAGATTGTGGGAATGCTGTCTGATTTTCTGGCTGCTGCCGCCCATGCCCTTCGACCGGAGGGGAGGCTCCGGGTGATCTACCCGGCGTCACGTGCGGTCCAACTGCTCGCGGGGATGAGGTCTTGCCGGATCGAACCCAAACGGCTGCGCCTGGTCCATTCGCGTCCCGGCGATTCGGCGGCGTTCGTGCTTGCGGAGGGAGCAAAGGGGGGACGGGAGGGACTGCAGATCCTGCCGCCGCTGGTGATCCATGAAGAGACGGGCGGATATACCCGGGAGATGACGGAGATCTTCATGGATCTTTGCGTTTCTCCAGTCTGCGGCGACGGCTGATCTCGCTGGTCATGGCTCTTTCCAAAATGTCTCTGAGCTCCGGATCACGGATGGAGTCGAGGCTCTCGCTCATCACATCTCGGTCGCGTTTCGCGAGCGGGGGCGTGGCTTGGGCAGGGGGTGGATGAGCGGTGGCCTCGGCCGGAGATGGCGGGATCTCGCCGATGGACAGAAAAAGGCCGCGGATTTTTTCCGATCCGGACAGCTCATTGATCTTCCGGAGGATCTCTTCCTTCATGAACTGGAGCTGATGAAGCCATACCGGAGAGGAAACCAGCACATAAAGCGTTCCCCGTTTAACCGTGTCCGGCAGGGTCCGGGCCGCGATCTGAGGTCCTACGGTTCTCCTCCAGAGGTCGACGAGGTGCCGATCCACCGCCTTGAGAGGGATATTCCTCTTCTTGAGGACCTTCTGAAGGATATCCCCGATCATTTCAGGTTTTGAAGACGGTCTCCTTTTGCGCATGGTTGTTTTTCTCATACATTGTCGGTCGGGTCAAGGGAACCCCGATGCGGCTTTTTACCAAGGAGGGATGGAATATGAACTTGGAGGATCTGATCGGGAGGATCAAAAGGCACCCCGATTATGGACGGGTGGGGATGATTCTCTGCCATAACGGGGTGGTGCGTGAAACGGCGCGGGACGGCAGGCGTGTAAAACGGATGATGGTCCGGACGGATCGCATCCGCCTCGAGGCCATCCTTGCGGAAATGAGGAAACGGCCGGGGATTGTTGAGATCCTCGCCGAGGTGCGGGAAGGGAGGCTGGATGTCGGTGAAGATGTGATGATGGTGGTCGTAGCCGGCGATTACAGGGAAAACTGTTTTCCGGTTCTGCAGGATGCGGTGAATGCGATCAAGCGGGATGTGACAAAGAAGAAAGAAGAGTGAATGCGTTGAACTTCGTCTGTCCGCCCGTGATCGCACTCCATGGGGTATGACGGACGGTCGTATTGCATACGAAACCGCCTGCTTGCGGGTTCGAGGCCTCCCGTCCGCTGCCGGAAGGCTCATCATCGGCTCCGTGCCGATGCTTGTAAAATCAAAAGTTACATGGTAAATTCCATCATCGTTTCCCGTGGATTTGTTTTATCGGACGGGCAGATACGGTAAACAGCGAAAAATGACGGATCCGTTTTGGCAGGGCCTTGGCGTCCGTGCCGGCTGCGAGCGGACGGGACAGCGATCATTGGGACGATAACGTGTCGGATCGGTTTCAGAAACAGAGGATGAGGATGGTTCAGGCCCAGATCCGGGCGAGGGGGATCACCGACCAGAGGGTCCTGAGGGCAATGGAGAAAGTTCCGCGTCATCTCTTCGTTGATGAAGGTTTGATTGATCAAGCTTACAACGACAACCCTCTTCCGATTGACCGTCAACAGACCATCTCACAACCCTATATCGTTGCGTTGATGACCGAGGCGATGGAACTCACCGGACATGAAAAGGTGCTCGAAATCGGAACGGGTTCCGGTTATCAGACGGCACTGCTGTCCGAGCTGGCCGAGAGGGTCTATTCCATTGAGCGTATTGCCATGCTGGCGGCCGGCGCAAGACGGATTCTCGATGCGCTGAACCATTACAATGTGGCCATTCGGGTGGGAGACGGGACGTACGGTTGGCGGGAAGAGTCCCCGTTTGATGCGATCCTGGTGACGGCCGGCGCCCCTCAGGTTCCCAAAACATTGATCGATCAGCTCACCGTCGGAGGTCGTCTCGTCATCCCTGTGGGAAGCCGTCACTCCCAGGCCCTTCTGAAAGTGACCCGCCTTTCGAATGATCCGGAAGATCTGGAACAAAAGGATCTCGGCGGGTGCCGTTTTGTGGATCTGATCGGGGAGTACGGATGGGGAAATTGATTCGTACAATGCTCGACTCCACGGCTGAATCATGTCTCACCTCTTATCGAAAACTTCCCGGATGGATTCTGGCAGTTTTGTTGATTCTCTCCTGTTCAGGTTATCCTGTCCGAAGTGACCATCCCCGGGGCGTCTATCATCTTGTCAAGAAAGGAGAGACCCTTTACAGCATTGCCCGCGCCTATAGAGTCGATCTGCAGGAGCTGGCGGAGATCAACAATGTCGGCGACCCCGACCGGATTGAGACGGACAGCGTCATTTTTGTTCCCGAGGCGAATCAGATTCTGGACGATGTGATGACGGCGGCAGGGCCCGTCCTGCCCGCGGTGACCCCCGCCGGAAAACAGGAGCCCGGGACAGCGCCGGAGGTCGTTCTAAAGGCGGAAACGCTCGGGAAAAAAGAAGAACCAAAACTCTCGGATCGCCGCAGAGAACCGTCTCCGATCGACCCGACGACGAAGGATCGCATCGAAAGGCCTCGTGCGGAAAAAGGGGAGCCGATTCCGCCTCGGGCCATCGATAAACCGGAAAAGAAGAAAGTTCCCGATCCGCTGCCCAAACCGAGGCAAACGGGAAAAGAGGAAGAACAGCTCCGGTTTGAAAAGAAGCGTTTTATATGGCCGGTCAGGGGAAAGGTCTTGTCTCATTTCGGAATCCAACCCAACCGGATGTATTACAACGGCATCCGGATTGAAGCGGTTGCGGGAACAGCCGTGCAGGCGGCAGCCGACGGGATGGTGATCTTTTCCGCCCCCCTTAAAGATTATGGAGAGACCATCATCATCCAGCATGAGGAGCAGTACGCGACCGTCTATACGAATCTGGGGCTCAGAATTGTCCAGGGGGAAAGCCGTGTCAAAAAGGGGGACCGGATTGCGTTTGTCGGTCAACCGAATGCGCAGGGCGAGCCCTATTTGCATTTCGAAATTCGGCACAGGAACAAGGCTCGAAACCCGCTCTTCTTTCTTCCCTGACAGGCAGGAAAGGCCTTGTCTTCACGTATCCGGGAAGATGCATGCAGGCCGTATATGAGAACGAATCCCAGCCGGCGAATCCTATTGACTCTTTGCGGGATATTTGATATATATACTTGTTCCAAATAAATATTTCAGGTGTGATCATGTTCAAGGTGGGTGATTTGGCGGTGTATCCGGCGCAGGGAGTCGGGGTGATCGAGGCGATCGAAAACCGGGAAGTCGGGGGGAAAAAACAGCTTTTCTATGTCATGAAAATCATGGGAAACGGAATGAAAATCATGATTCCGATGAATAGCGCGAAATCGGTCGGATTGCGTGAAGTGATTATGAAAAAGGAAATTCCCAAGGTTTATGCGATCCTCCGGAACAAGGATGTCACGATCGACAAGCAGACATGGAACAAGCGATACAGGGATTACCTGGAGAAGATCAAGACCGGTTCGGTTTTCGAAATCGCCCGTGTGCTGCGGGATCTCTTCATACTGAAAAGCGACAAGAACCTATCCTTCGGGGAGAGAAAAATGATGGATACGGCGAAGAACCTTCTCATCAAAGAGATCTCGGTGGCGAGCAATGCCGAGGAGACCAAGATTGAGGAGGATCTTCGCATCATTTTCACCGTTCAATGACAGCCATCCGTCGCACGTTTCAGAAATATATCTGCGGGTAACATAAAGAACCGCACCGGAATCCATTCGAATTTTATGATCATCAGCGGCAGTGTCTGTATGGAATGACGGTGCGCGAGTGTTCAAAAATCAATTCCGTCGCAAACGGAATGAGGAAAGGAGGTGAAAAGATGTGATTGTAAAAGCTATTTTGATTCTGGCTTGTTCGTTGAGCGGCTATGCGATTGCCTACCAC
Source organism: Syntrophales bacterium (assembly GCA_034677965.1). Lineage (GTDB taxonomy): Bacteria > Desulfobacterota > Syntrophia > Syntrophales > UBA5619 > UBA5619. Next base: position 29,247 of record JAXDCM010000048.1, on the reverse strand, counting down.
AGCTACAGTCTGTGGTGGCAATGGTCGGTCGGACTGATTTTAGGATTGTTGATGGCCCTTTTTGTCATCAGGATCGAGCAGGCCGTCCGAAAGATCTCCCTCCGGGTGATCCTGGGAGGCGTGGTCGGGATGATCGTCGGCCTGCTGATTGCCTTCTTACTTGCATACGGCTTGAGTTTTGTCAGCAATATCATGGAAAAAAGGCAGGTCGTCCCCTGGATTTATGCGCTGCTCACCGGGATTATGGGTTATCTGGGACTTGTTCTCGGGTCGAAAAAGGTGGAAGAGGCCAGCCTGTTCGGTTGGGGGCCGGTCAAAGAGATCAGCGATTACCGGATTCTCGACACCAGTGTGATTATTGACGGTCGAATCGCCGATATTTGCGATACCGGATTCGTTGAAGGGAATCTGATCGTTCCCCGCTTTGTTTTGGATGAGCTTCAGTATATTGCCGATTCTTCAGACTCGATGAAAAGGGCCCGCGGCCGGCGGGGGCTGGATATTCTCAACCGAATGCAGCGGAGCAGCGGTATTTTTATCGATGTGGTCGACCATGATTTTCCCAAGATCAAGGGGGTGGATGCAAAGCTGGTCGCTCTGGCAAAAAAGACCAACGGGAAGATCATCACGAATGATTTCAATCTGAACAAGGTGGCCGAGTTGCAGGGAATCAAGATCCTTAACGTCAATGAACTGGCCAACGCGCTGAAACCCGTGGTTCTCCCCGGGGAACAGATGACCGTCAAGATCATCAAGGAAGGGAAGGAACCCGGGCAGGGAGTGGCCTATCTGGATGACGGCACGATGATCATCGTGGACAACGCACAAAAACATCAGGGGATGACGGTGGAGGCGATGGTGACGAGCGTTCTGCAAACCACTGCCGGACGGATGATCTTTTCTGAGCTGAAAGCGGTCCTGTCGGACAGGAAGTCGTCCGGGGGCAATGCAAGGCCGTGACGGTACACGGGTCCGGGGATGAGCAATCCCCGGACCTTTTTCCCAGGTCGTCATCATGAAGACGGTTGCGATCATTCCGGCGGGCGGAACAGGGAAACGCATGGGGAGCCGACTTCCCAAGCAGTACCTGTCGCTGGCCGGATTCCCGATCCTTGTTCATACCCTCAAGCCCTTTCAGCGCTCCCCGCTGATCGATGAAATTTTCCTCGCCGTTCCGAAAGGGGATCTCACGAAAATTCGACGGGATGTCGTCGCAACGTTCCCTCTGTCCAAGGTCAGCCGGGTTCTTGCCGGCGGACGGGAGCGTCAGGATTCGGTGTGGAACGCACTGATGCACGTGCGTCGGGAACATGACATCGTTCTTGTGCATGACGGGGTCCGTCCTTTCGTGAGCGGGGAGATCATCGAACGGGCCGTCGCCGGGGCGAAGGAATCCGGCGCCGTGGCCACAGGGGTTCCGATCCAAGATACGGTCAAGAGGACAGATCCGGCCGGAACGGTGACCGGGACCGTTTCCCGGGACGGTTTGTGGTCCGTGCAAACGCCGCAAGCCTTCCGGCGAGACGTGATTCTCGATGCGTATAAAAAGGCTGCGGACGACGGGTTTTACGGTACCGATGACGCATCCCTGGTGGAACGGATGGGAATCCCCGTCAGGATGATCCCCGGTCACAGTGACAACATCAAGGTGACGATACCGGAGGATCTGGAGCGGGGTCGAAGATTTTTCAACGGCGGGACCGGTATGCGAATCGGTTTCGGCTATGACAGCCACCGCTTGGTGGCGGCACGAAAGCTGGTTCTGGGCGGTGTACCTATTCCACATGAAAAGGGGCTTCTGGGCCACTCGGATGCGGATGTGCTGATCCATGCGGTCTGTGACGCGATCCTCGGAGCCTCCGGTTTGGGCGATATCGGTCGGCAGTTCCCGGATACCGATCCCGCCTACCGGGATATATCCAGCCTGGTCCTCTTGGACCGGGTACGGACGTTAACCGCCGAGAACGGTTGCCGGATCCGCAACGTGGATTCCTCGATCGTTCTGGAAAAGCCGAAACTGGGCGCCCATCTTTCAGAGATGGCAGAGAACATCGCTTCCGTTTTACGGATTCCTGCCTCACAGGTCAGCGTCAAGGCCAAGACAAACGAGGGGATGGGACTCGTGGGCGCCGGAGAGGGCGCCGCCGCCTTTGCTGTTTCCCTGATCGAAACGGACAACAACTCGTAAAATCGATTTGCATTCCAACCGATTGGAAGGTTTCCACAAATCATGCGAAACATCCGATTGTGCGTCGAATATGACGGCACCGAATATTGCGGCTGGCAGCGTCAGGAAAACGGTCTCTCCATCCAGCAGCGGATCGAAGAGGCCATCGGGCGGATGACCGGCGTTGAGAGCCGGGTCATCGGCTCGGGCAGGACGGATGCGGGTGTTCATGCCATCGGACAGGTGGCGAACTTTCACACGGACTCCCGTCTGGAGGAGAGGAGCTTTCTGATGGGCCTCAACAGCCTGCTGCCTCCGGACATCGCGGTTCGCGGCGTGCGCGAGGTCGATCCCTCTTTCCACGCCCGCTTCGACGTAAAAAGCAAGATGTATCTCTACCGGATCTGTAACCGTCCGGTCCGGCCAGCCCTAGAACGCCGTTTTGCCTGGTTCATCTGGGAACCGCTCGATCTGGAGAAGATCGACGAATCGCTGGATCTCTTCCGGGGAACGCATGATTTTTCATCGTTTTGTTCCACGCACGCGGACAGTGAAGATCACGTGCGGACCATTCTCGATATCGCCGTCGTGAAGCAGGAAAGGGATACCATCCGGATTTCCATGGAGGCGGATGGTTTCCTGCGGTATATGGCAAGAACGATCGTCGGCACGCTGGTCGAGATCGGTCGGGGAAAGCGCTGCCTCGATGAAGTGAACGAGATCCTGGCGGCGAAAGACCGAAAACGAGCCGGCCTGACGGCGCCGCCGCAAGGCCTTTTTCTGCAGGAAGTGAAATACGAATGAAGATTCTTGTGCTGGGACATCGCGGAACACTGGGAAGCGATCTGATGCTACGGATGGGGGGCGCCCACGACATCACGGGAAAGGATATAGATGATTTCGACATCTCCGTAGAGGAGGAGTGTCGGCGCGTAATCGAGGATTCTTCGCCGGATGTCGTCATCAATGCTGCGGCCTGCACGAATTTGGACGGCTGCGAGACGGATCACGACCGCTGTTTTGCCGTCAATGCCGTCGGCGTGAAGAATGTCGCGCTGGCCTGCGGGCGGGAAGGCATCCGGATCGTCCAATTCAGCACCGATTGCATTTTTGACGGCCGGAAGCCTTCCCCGTACATCGAGGAGGATGAACCGGCACCCCTGAATGTGTATGGTGCCTCCAAGTTGGAGGGAGAGCGATTTCTTCAGGCCTTTTCGGACCGCTGGCTCCTGATCCGGACCTCTTGGCTGTACGGCCGAAACGGCGGGAATTTCATGAAGACCCTCCTGACGGAGGCCGATCATGCCAAGTCCATCGATGTCGCGAGCGATCAGGTCGGTTCCCCGACCTACTCCTGGGATCTGGCCGGCGCCGTGCAGTTGCTGATCGAGAGAGGCGATCAGGGCATTTACCATCTGACCAGCCGCGGCCGGTGCAGCCGGTATGAATTTGCCTGCAAAGTGCTTCAATATGCGGGAAAGACCGACGTGGCCGTCCGGGCGGTGCCGTTGGAGGAACTTTGCCGGCCCGCGGTCGTTCCCGCCCGGAGTGTTTTGAGCTGCCGTAAGTTTTTCGAGACGACCGGCAGGACCATGCGGTTCTGGCAGATCGCGCTTCAGGATTGTCTGGCGAGGCCGGGCGGCCGCAAATAGGATCGGAAGGGGAGAGAAAATGCCGGGGAAAATCATCGTGCTGCCGGAGACGCTGGCCCACCGGATCGCGGCGGGCGAGGTGGTCGAACGACCGGCGTCCGTTGTCAAGGAGCTGATGGAAAACGCGCTGGATGCGGGAGCTACGGAGATCTCGGTGGAGCTCGAGAAGGGGGGCTGCCGGGCCATCCGCGTAACCGACAACGGAGAGGGAATCAGACCGGAGGATGTTCCGCTTGCCTTTGCCCGCCACGCCACCAGCAAGATTGCGGCATTCGAGGACCTATACCGGGTCCGTTCCTTCGGCTTCCGGGGCGAGGCCCTGCCCAGCATCGCGTCGGTTTCGCATGTGGAAATGGTGACCCGCCGGGCCGAGTCGCACGTCGGCACCCGATTGATCATCGAGGGAGGGACCATCCGGGAGCAGACCGATACAGGCTGTCCGGCAGGCACGTCCGTTCGCGTGAGCCGCATCTTTGAAATGGTCCCGGTTCGCCGGAAGTTTCTGAAGAGCGAAACGACCGAACAGGGATACTGCCTGGATTGGATCACCCGTCTTGCCCTGGCTCAGCCGGGAATCCGTCTGACGGTTTCCACGGAGCGCCGCACGCTGATGAATATCCCTGCCGCCAAGGATCCTGCGGAGCGGATTGCCCTTACATTGGGCAGGGATTTTCAGGATCATCTTGTGCGGGCGACGGGGGAGAAAAACGGCACGATGCTTGAGGGATTCGTTTCCCGTCCGGAATTCACACGCTCCGGCGCCGATCAGATCTATCTTTTCGTGAACGGCCGATTCGTCAAGGATTACCTGCTGAACCATGCGATCACGACAGCTTACCGTAGGATTATCGAGCCCCGACGCCATCCGGCCGCCGTGCTGTTCATCAATGTGCCGCAGGGGGACGTGGACGTGAACGTTCATCCCACGAAAATGGAGATTCGCTTCCGAAACCCGCGGGAGATCTACGGCCTCATCGTCGAGAGTCTGTGTGCTGTCATCGGCGCCGGCTCTAGGGAAGCGGTGCGAAAAACCGGACCGTATGAAGAGCAGAAGCCCGCTTATGCCGTGCGTGTCGAGGAGGCCCTGAAACGGTACCGGATCTCTGCGAGTCCGGAAAAGCTTTTCTTCGGTCATTCCACCCCATCATTTCAGGCGGCACCGATCGCAGCGGAGCCGGCGGTTCGGGAATTTCAGCCTGTACAAGGGCAACCGGAAATGGAGGATCGCTTTTCCGATCTCCGATATCTTGGTCAGGTCGCTGGGACCTACCTTGTGTTTGCCGGAGAACCGGGGGTGGTCCTCGTCGATCAGCATGCGGCCCATGAACGAATCGTTTTTGAAAGTCTGAAGCGGGGCGCCGAGGGAACGGACAAAAAAACGATCGGCCAGCGGCTGCTGCTGCCCGAAGTGGTCAGCCTTCCCCCCCGCGAACTCTCATTTTTGACGGAATCCCTCCCGGTGCTTGAGGAGGCGGGAATAGAGGCGGAAGCCTTTGGCGGGGATTCCGTCGTCGTTAAAGCCGTTCCGGTCTTCCTGTCCGGCACGGAGGCGCGGACGTTGATCAGCGACCTGCTGGCCGAATGCGTGGAAGGGGATTGCCGTCTGCCGCTGGCGGAAAAGCGGGAAAAAATCTTTACGGCACTCGCCTGCCGCGCGGCCGTAAAGGCAAACCGAAATCTCAGCGGGCCGGAGGTCGAAACCCTCTGCCGCGACCTGGATGCTCTTCCCCAAGCGGCTACCTGCCCGCACGGAAGACCATTGAAGATCGTCATCTCCGTCGGTGAGCTGGAGAAGATGTTCAGGAGGAGATAGCCGTGCATGGCCGGTTTTGATGTCCCCAAACCGAGGGTGGTCTGCATTCTCGGACCGACTGCCGTCGGAAAAACGGAGGCGGCCCTGGAACTGGCCGGAAGATACGGCGGCGAAATCGTCAGCGCCGATTCCATGCAGGTATACAGGTACATGAATATCGGCACGGCGAAACCGACGCCGGAAGAGCGGAGTCGTGTTTTCCACCACCTCATCGATGTGGCCGATCCGGATGAACCTTTCGACGTCGCACGCTATATCGGGATGGCCCGCGGCGTCGTTTCGGCATTGCACCGTGAGGGGAAACCGGTTTTCATCGTCGGCGGGACCGGGCTCTACATCCGGGCCCTCCTGGGGGGGCTGATCGACGGACCAGGGGCGGACGAGGAGCTGAGACGGGAACTGAAACAGGAAATGAAGGTCCGGGGGAAGGCCCACCTGTACGAGAGGCTGAAGGCAAGGGATCCCCGGGCTGCCGACCGGATCAACCCCCGTGACGGCATCCGGATCATCCGCGCGCTGGAGGTGATCGAGAATACCGGGAAATCGATCGTGGAATTTCAAGAGGGCCACCGTTTCCGGGAGGCGCCCTATGAAACGCTGCGAATCGGCCTCCGGCTGGACCGGGATCGCCTGAACGAGCGGATCGACCGACGGACGGAACGGATGGTTGCGTATGGGTTCGCAGCGGAGGTCAGGAGGCTGCTCGATATGGGTTACAAGGAATCCCTCAAACCGATGCAATCCCTCGGGTACAGGCACATGACGGCCCATATCGCCGGGCGGCAGAGCCTGGAGCGGACGGTGGATGACATTCGAAAGGATACCCGGCGTTACGCGAAACGGCAGATGACCTGGTTTGCCACGGACCGGGAGATCGTCTGGTTCGACCCGCGGGATCTCGGAGAGGCATCCGGGCGGATCGAGGCATTTTGGCGGTCGTGCTGAATTTTCAAAGGGATCCTTGATTTTTTTGCCGTTGTTTCGTAAGAAAGGCCGCGGCAATATCTCACTTGCGACTGGAGAGGATGAATGGAACAGGGCGTGTTATCCAAGACGTATGAGCCCCGTGAAGCGGAGGAAAAGTGGTACCGGTACTGGCTCGACCATGACTATTTCCATGCGGCGGACCCATCTTCGAAAAAACCTTTTTCCATCGTCATTCCCCCGCCGAACGTTACGGGAATGCTGCACATGGGTCATGCACTCAACAATGTGCTGCAGGACATCGTCGTTCGGTACAAGCGGATGCAGGGCTACAACGCCCTCTGGATGCCGGGGATGGACCATGCCGGAATAGCAACGCAAAACGTCGTCGAGCAGGAACTGACGAAAGAGGGAATCACACGGCACGACCTCGGCCGTGAAAAATTCATCGAACGGGTCTGGGAGTGGAAGGCCAAGTACGGGGGGGTGATCATTCACCAGTTGAAACGCCTGGGCTGCTCCTGCGACTGGGCGCGGGAACGCTTCACGATGGACGAGGGGCTCTCCCGTGCCGTTCGGGAGGTTTTTGTTCGGCTTTATGACGACGGCCTGATCTACCAGGGGGACTACATCGTCAACTGGTGCCCGCGTTGCCGGACCGCGATCTCCGACCTGGAGGTCGAGTATCACCAGGAGGCGGGTCATCTCTGGAATATCCGTTACCCGTTCGCCGAGGGCGGCGGGGCGATCATTGTGGCGACGACACGGCCGGAGACGATGCTCGGGGATACGGCCGTGGCCGTGCATCCCGACGATGAGCGGTACCGTCCTCTCGTGGGAAAAGAGGTGATCCTTCCGCTGGTCAACCGCAGAATTCCCGTCATCGCCGACGACTATGTCACGATGGAGTTCGGATCCGGCGCGGTCAAGATCACGCCGGCCTCGGACCCGAATGACTTTGCCATGGCGGGAAGACACAACCTGCCGATCATCAAGATCATGGATGACAACGCGGTGATCAACCAAAACGGCGGCGTTTATGAAGGCCAGGACCGCTACACGTGTCGCAGGAACATCGTCGGCGACTTGGAGTCGGGGGGGTTCCTGATCGGAACGGAACCCTACACACACAACATCGGCCGGTGCTACCGCTGCAAAACCGACGTCGAACCGGCCGTCTCTCGGCAGTGGTTTGTCCGGATCGCGCCGCTGGCCAAGGAGGCGATTTCCGCGGTGGTGACCGGAAAGACACGGATCGTGCCGTCGACCTGGGAGGCCACCTATTTCGAATGGATGAACAACATCCGGGACTGGTGCATTTCGCGACAAATCTGGTGGGGCCACAGGATTCCCGTCTGGACCTGCAAGGATTGTGGAAAGATGATCGTCGCGGCTCAGGATCCCGAACATTGTCCCGGCTGCGACGGAAAAAAACTGCATCAGGAGGAGGACGTTCTGGATACCTGGTTCAGCTCGGCGCTGTGGCCCTTTTCGACGCTGGGATGGCCGGAAAACACGGAAGCGCTCAGGACCTTCTATCCGACGTCGCTGCTCGTGACCGGTTTTGACATTCTCTTCTTCTGGGTCGCGCGGATGATGATGATGGGGCTCTACGTCATGAAGGACGTGCCCTTCCGGGATGTCTACCTGCACGCGCTCGTTCGCGACGAAAACGGCGAGAAGATGAGCAAGTCCAAGGGGAACAGCATCGATCCGCTGGAGATGATGGACAAGTTCGGGACCGACGCCTTCCGCTTTACGCTGGCCGCCTTCACCGCCCAGGGACGGGATGTCCGGATGTCGGAGGAGCGGATCGAGGGGTACAAGTTTTTTGTCAACAAGATCTGGAATGCGACCCGCTTCTCCATGATGAATCTTGCGGATTACGACACTGCGTTGCCGGACCGTCCGGAGGACGGTTCGGTCGCAGACCGCTGGATCCGGTCGCGGCTGAACCGGACCGTGGCCGAGGTGATCCTCGGGTTGGACGAATACCGCTTCAACGACGCAGCGGCGGCCGTCTACCAGTTTGTCTGGCACGAGTTCTGCGACTGGTACCTGGAGCTGATCAAGCCCCTGCTCTACGGCCGGGATCATTCGCCCGGAAGGCGGGCTGCCCAGAAGACGCTGGTCGAGGTCCTGACCACGGCGCTCAAACTGCTCCACCCCTTCATGCCGTTCCTGACAGAGGAGATCTGGCAGACGCTGGTGGCGGACGGCAGCTCGGTCATGGTCGCCGAATTTCCCGCGATGGACGAAATCCACGACGATCCGGAGGCGGATCAGGAGATGTCGCAGATCATGGAGGTGATCACCCGCATCCGGAACATTCGCGGAGAGATGAACATCGCGCCGTCGCTGAAACTCAAGGTAACGCTGACGGCGACTTCCGATGCGCTGCGGGACTCCCTGGAACGCGGGCGGGTCTATATCCTGAATTTGGCCAACCTGGAGGGTCTGGAGATTGCCGATGAGATGGCGGAACCGAAGGGGGCCGCAACCGCGGTGGCCGGCCCGGTGCATGTCTACGTTTCTGTGGCGGGTGTGATCGATATCGAGGGGGAAAAGGGCCGTCTCGGCAAAGAGATCAGCCGGATTGAAAAAGATCTGGCTGTTGTGGAAAAGAAGCTGGCCAATCCCGATTTTCTGGCGAAGGCGGCGGATGCAGTCGTGAAAAAGGAGAAGCAGAAGGCCGTCGCGCTCGGGGAGAAAAAAGCGGCGCTGGAGGCGGCGCTCCACAGAGTTGAGGCCCTGTAACAGGATAATTTCGGCTGTTTCGGCCAAAAACGGAATCCCGGAGAGGATCCATGCAGTCGTTGCAGATGTCGATCCCGGTGGTCGAGGAACTGATCCGGCGGGCCCTTGCAGAAGATGTGGGAGCCGGAGATATCACGACGGGAGCAGCCCTTCGCGGGAATGAACGGGGGGTTGCGAGGGCCGTAGCGAAATCGGGATTGGTGGTCGCCGGAAGCGATGTCTTCGGCGAGGTTTTCCGGATCTGGGACGCGTCGCTCAGCTTCTCATCCATTCGCCGCGACGGAGAAAAGGCGATGACCGGGGAGGTGGTTGCGGAAATATCCGGGAACCTGGCCTCGATCCTGACCGCGGAGCGGGTTGCGCTGAACCTGTTTCAGCGGATGTGCGGGATTGCCACCCTCACCGGCAGATATGTCGAGGCCGTGGAGGGACGGAAGGCGAGGATCCTCGATACGCGAAAGACGGCGCCGGGCCTCAGGATTCTCGATAAGTACGCCGTCCGGGTAGGCGGCGGGTATAACCATCGGTTTGCACTTTATGACGGTGTGCTGATCAAGGACAACCACATCGAGGCGGCAGGCGGCATCCGGGAGGCCGTGCGGCGGGTTCGCGGCGGCATCCCCCACACCCTGAAAATTGAGGTCGAGGTCAAAAGCTCTGCGGAGCTGGAGGAGGCGCTGGCCGCAGGCGCGGACTCGATCCTGTTGGACAACATGGACCTTGCCGAGATGGCCGCGGCGGTGAAAAGGGTGGCCGGGAAGATCCCGCTCGAGGCCTCGGGAAACATGACGCTGGAACGGGTCGGGAAAGTGGCGGACACGGGCGTGGATTTCATCTCGGTGGGAGCCCTTACCCATTCCGTGGTTGCCGCGGACATCTCCCTCAACGTGGCCCGGGTGGAGAACGGGGATGAACGGCAAAGATCCGCGTCGTAAAATGAACGAATGTTGCCGCCTTTCCTCCTGCCTTTCGATCACGGAAACTCATCAATCCGGCATGGCCAAAGTACATTTTCAAACATGACCTTCTGAAAGCGGAAAACGGGGTGGCGGAGAGGAACCTCTGCGGTTGGAATGCAATTCGATGTAGATGCCCTCCGGTCGAGGATGACCGGGAAAAAGATCGGGTTTCCGTTTCACTGCCTTCGGGAGGTGGACTCGACGAACCGTGCGGCAGCGAAGCTCGCTCGGGAAGGGGCTCCCGAGGGAACCATGGTTCTTGCCGACCGGCAGATCGCCGGAAGGGGCCGGTTGCGGAGAACCTGGCAGTCGCCGCCGGGCTGCAATCTCCATTTCTCCGTAATTTTCCGTCCCGCACTCGCCCCTCCGGGTCTCACACAGATCACGCTTCTTGCGGGAGTGGCGGTTGCGGATGCAGTCGCCGCGGTGTGTCCCGACGGCGTGGCGATCAAATGGCCGAATGATGTTTTGATTCGGGAACGGAAGGTCTGCGGTATCCTGGCGGAGGCGGTCACGGACGGCGACGGACCGTCTCTGATCGTGGGGATCGGTTTAAATGTCAACATCCGGAGGGAGGACTTTGATCCGGGTCACCGGGCTTCCGCCACATCGCTCCGGGAGGAGACCGGTCAGGATCATTCCCGGGAGGGGATGGTTGTTTTGCTCTGTGAGCGTCTCGAAGAGTGGTATAATACCTTTAGCAAGGAAGGGTTCACGCCCATCCGCGATGGATGGCTTGCACGATCGGCAATGGCCGGCAGAACGGTCCGCGTTCTGTTCCGGGACGAGGTCAGGGAAGGAAGGATGGCGGGTATCGACGGGGACGGGGCGCTGCTTCTCGCCGACGGGCGGGGGGAGATCCGTCGCATCGTGGCGGGAGACGCGACCATCGTGAAGGGGTGAGAGATGCTGCTGGTTATCGATGTGGGAAATACGAACACGGTCCTCGGTCTCTACGACGGCGAGCTGCTGGTCCACGACTGGCGGATTCGAACGGTCATCGATCATACCGTGGACGAATACGGGATGCTGATCCTCAACCTGTACAAGAACAGCCGGATCAGTTCCAAGGCGATCACGGACATCATCATCTCCTGCGTCGTGCCGCCGATGCTCAACATCCTCGAACCGCTTTGTCTGAAATATTTCGACACGCGACCCCTGATTGTCGGACCGGGCGTCCGGACCGGGATGCCGATCTTCTACGACAATCCCAAGGAGGTCGGCGCGGACCGGATCGTCAATGCGGTGGCCGCCTATGAAAAATACAGGCACGATCTGATTATCGTCGATTTCGGAACGGCGACGACCTTCGACTACATCTCTCCGAAAGGGGAATATATGGGGGGGTGCATCGCTCCCGGGATCATGATTTCCAGCGAGGCTCTTTTCGAGCGCGCATCGAAGCTGCCCAGGGTGGAGCTCACCAGGCCCCATGCCGTGATCACGAAAGACACGGTGAGCGGCATGCAGGCGGGCATCATGTTCGGCTATGCGGGTCTGGTCGACGGAATCGTGCGGAGGATCAAGGCCGAAACCTCCTCCGAGCCGATCGTCGTTGCAACCGGGGGACTGGCGAAGCTGATTGCCAGTGAGGCGAAACAGATCGACGTTGTCGACGAGATGCTTACTCTCGAGGGGCTGCGCATTATCTATCTGCGGAACCGGAAAAACCCGAGGCCCGAGGAGGAGTAGCCGAGGCCGGCCATCCGCATTTCCACCCATAACGATGATGCAGGAAAGAGATCCCGTAGGTAAAGTTGGGAAACAACCATGCTGAATGTGGGGTTGACAGGCGGCATCGCCAGCGGCAAATCGACGGTTGCGCGGATGCTCGTGGAGAAGGGCGCCGTTCTGATCGATTTTGACGAACTGACCCTCGAGGTCGAAGAGCCGGACAAGCCGGCGTGGCGGGAGATCGTCCGGCACTTCGGGGAGGCGGTTCTGCTTCCGGACCGGAGGATAGACCGCGGCAAGCTGGGGGCGATCGTCTTCGCGGATCCGGTCAAAAGGAGGATCCTCAACGGCATCGTGCACCCGGCGGTCTTCGCTGAGTGGCGCAGGAGGCTTGCGGAGATCGAACGAAGACAGCCGGATGCCGTCGTGCTGTCCGACATCCCGCTCCTGATCGAAGCCGGCCTGGAGAAGATGGTGGATCTGGTTCTTCTCGTCTACATTCCGCCGGACGAACAGATCCGCAGGCTAATGGCGCGAAACGGCTTTTCCCGGGAGGAGGCGGAACGCAGGGTTTCCGCGCAGATGCCGATGGTCCAGAAAATCCCGAGGGCGGACAGGGTGATCCGCAACGAGGGATCCATCGAAGAGACAGCGCGCGAGGTCGAACGGATCTGGGAGAATCTGCAGTGGAGGAGAATGAAGCGGCGAAACGAGATCCGTAACCCATGAAGTTGATCCGGCCTGACGACAGATTCATTTGTAAAAAATCATAAGAACTGCCGAGTTTTGAGGAAGGATTGGTTTGATCCAATTTGAGTTGAAGGGAGTAAGTCCTCATTTCCATTGCATGAAGTCATGTGCAGGGTGAAAGCATGATCGATTTTAATCTCAAGGTCTTCTTGGTAGTCGCAAAGACGAGCAGTTTCACGCGTGCTGCTGAATTTCTCAATCTCTCCCAACCGGCGGTGACACACCAGATCAAAAACCTTGAAACCCTGCTCAGGACGAAACTGTTTCATCGGACCCAAAACAAAATATTTTTAACGAAATCCGGCAACATCCTGTTGAAGTACGCCGATGACATCAACCATCTCTACCAGAACGCCATGAAAGAAATCCAAGAGGTCGATAACCGTGTGGCCGGTGATGCCCATATCGGGGCGGCATCCCTACTGGGCAAATATCTTCTGCCGAGAATAATCGGCGAATTCAAAAAAAATTTTCCCGAAGTCCATATTTCAATGCTGGCCGGTAATAGCAAAGAAATCCTCGAATATCTCAAGAACGATGTCATTGAATTGGCCATTGTCAGTGAACCGATCCCATCGAAGAACCTCAGTGCTTTTTCACTATACAGTGACGATTTGATCGTCATCGTTGCCCCAGACCATCCTTGGTCACGTAAAAAGGAGATCTCTCCAATCGATCTATTGAATGAAGACTTCATCTCCAGGGAACTGGGTTCGGGCACTCGAGAGGTCTATATCAAGTCACTTAAAGCCTACTTAAAGGGAAACCCATTGAAAACTGTAATGGTTCTGGGAAATACGGAATCCGTAAAGATGGCTGTCATAGGAAAAATGGGGTTTTCGATCGTTTCTCGTTTAGCGGCTCGTTCCGAGGTAGAGCTGGGTCTTCTAAAAGAGGTTCGGATAAAAAATGTCAATATGTCGAGAGATTTTTTTGTCGTCTTCAAATCCGAGGAGAATCTGAGCGTCCCGGCGTTGAGACTAAAAGAATACTTAAAGAGTAAAAAACGAGATTTTAATCGGATAATTTGACTCTCGGTTAATCCATGACATAGCCGATAGCGAGGTGTGAGAGCGAAGCCTCTGCACCTTGAACGGGCCGAAATTGCGGTCATGCAGTCTGGGAAAAGGCTTTCATCCCCAAGCCGTCGGTCTGGATGATGCTCGTTTTTTTCTTTCCACGAAAGCCACGGACCACATTCATTTTTTCAATAACCCTAATAAAATATTTAAGTTTGACATTTTTCCTGGACAGTGGGGAAATGCCATGTACGGAGAAGTAATCAGGCTGCCGTAATACGTCACATCGGCAGGCAATTCATTCATGAAGCATGAAGAGGGGGTCTAGATGACTATCATTAGCCAGAAAGAAAAATTGATCAAAGCGAGAGAATTCTTGACGAGGTCCGGCGTTGCGCTAGGCGTGGGCGCAGGGGATGCCCTCTGCGCAAAGCTCATTGAAAGGGCGGGATTCGATTTTATCTGGGCAAGCAGCCTATGCATTTCGGCGTCTTATGCCGTCCCGGATGCCAACTTGATTTCCATGAGCCAGTATTGCGAGGCGGCCCGAAGTATGAACGAGGTGGTTTCCATCCCCATTGTCGCGGACTGCGATACGGGTTACGGCAATGCCAACAATCTGATCTACGCGGTGAAGAAGTTTGAGGAAGCCGGAATCGTCGGGATTTCGATCGAGGACAAAAAGTTTCCCAAGGACAACAGCTTGTTGGAAGGGGGAAGGCAGGATTTGGCCTCGATGGACGAATTTGCCGGAAAGATCAAAGCGGCCAAGGACCATCAGCGGCATGAAGAGTTCATCGTCATTGCCCGCGTGGAAGCTCTGATCGCAGGCTGGGGACAGGAAGAGGCGATGAAGCGTTCCTTGTGTTACGCAGAAGCCGGTGCGGATTGTATTCTGATGCACTCCAAATCAAAGCAGCCCGATGAGATCCTCGAATTCATCCGGCAATGGAATCAGCCGACGCCAATCGTACTGGTGCCGACGAATTATCCGTCCTTGACGCTTCAGGAGGTCGAAAAGCTTAAGAAAGTGAAGCTTTTTATCTATGCCAACCAGCCGATGCGGGCCTCGGTGAAGGCCCAGGAGGCATTGCTGGAGGAAATCAAAAAATCGGGGGGGATTCACACAATTGATCCTATGATGGTTCCGGTGAGCTACATTTTTGATATACAAGGTGTCTCCGAAATGAAACAGAACGAGAAGAAATACTTGGTGTGACGATGAAGCAAACCGTTAAGGCTCAAAGGGTAGGATTCATTGGATTCGGGGAAGTGGGCAAGACTTTTGCGTCTACGATGGTGGAACAAGGTGCGGAGGTCTCCTACTATGATGTCATTCGGAACGAGGCTCTACCGAACGTCGCTTACCGTCCGTTGGATGAGCTTATTGAGCGATGTGAAATTCTTCTATCTACCGTTGCGACCCATGTCGCAGTGTCCGTTGCCTCAACCGCCGCGCCATTCTTGAGCGCGCGGAACACATACGCCGACATGAACTCCACGTCGGCCTCCGTGAAACGCCGGATAGCCGCAATTATCAATGCTTCGTCGGCAAACTTCGTGGAAGGCGCCATTCTAAGTGCCGTCGGTGAAGCGGGGGCACGGGCGTCGATACTGGTCGCCGGAGAGCGGGCCGAGGTCTTCGCGGAATGGATGAATCGATATGGACTGATCAACGTAAAATATTTTTCCCCGGTCGTTGGGGAGGCTTCCCAGGTCAAGATGCTGCGCAGCATCTTTTCCAAAGGGGTCGAGTGCCTGCTTCTGGAAATGCTCGTTGCGGGAAAGCGTGCGGGTGTTGCAGAATATCTTTGGGAGGATATCGTAAGCTTCATGACAAAGCATCCATTTCAGGGCGTTGCCGAGAACTGGATCAAGACGCACCCCGGAGCGAGCGAGCGCCGGTATCACGAGATGGAGCAGGTTCTGGAGACGATTAAGGAGTTGGATCTCGAACCGATCATGACCAGGGGAACCACCGAGTTCTTCAGACAGTCCGTCGAATCCGGCCTTGCCGCGCACTTTGAACGGAAGCCGGAAAACGTCTGGGCGGTGCCTGAGGAACTCGAAAGATGCCGAAAATAAGTCTCGTGCCGACGGCAATACACGGTACGATTCCACTGATTTGAGGTTCAGGACGGACCGAATTGACAAAGATGGAGGATGAGTGAGCATTCTTGGTATCCGGTCGGAGCCTCTTGCAGGGAGAGAACGGCATTCAACGGCCGCTGATGGGAAACGGGTGCTGCCTTCTTCATCGCGAAGGATGCAGCGGCGTCACTTCAAATCAACTGTTTTCTTGCAAACCTGAATGAAGAATGAAGAAGGAGGATCAATCATGAAAAAGCTTGTTTTGACCTTTGCGGCAGTCCTGATGGTTGCGCTGGCGATGACGGCAATGCCCGTCCTGGCCGCCACCGATTATCCGACGAAACAGATCACCTATCTCATTGTCTTCGATCCGGGCGGACAGTCCGACCTGGAAGCCAGACGCCAGCAGCCACACCTGGAGCGGATCATGAAACAGAAGGTCCTGATCGATTACAAGGTGGGCGGTGGGGGCGCCCTGGGCTGGCGGGAAATGACTCGCGCAAAGCCGGACGGATACTTCATTGCCGGTTTTAACATCCCACACATCATCCTGCAGCCGCTTCAGCAGGAGGTGGGGTACAAGACCGAACAGATCATCCCGGTCGCGATTTTCCAGCGGACGCCGTTGGCCCTGATTGTCAACGCTAAAAGCCCGTTCAAGACTGTGCAGGATTTCGTCGATTATGCAAAAAAGAACCCCAGTGCTCTGACCATGGGCGGTACGGGGCCCTTCTCCAACCACCACATGGCGACCCTGAGACTGGAAAAGACAGCCGGCATCAAGCTGACCTATGTACCGTTCACCGGTTCAGCCCCGATGATGATGGCGGTTCTCGGTGGCCATGTCGCCGGCACCTTTGCCAACTCGGACAGCCTGGTCAAGTTTAAGGGTCAGATCCGGATATTGGGTTCGTGCACGGATCAGCGTTTCACAGACTTTCCGGATGTGCCGACGTTCAAGGAATTGGGTCTCGACATCGTTCTTGCAACAGACCGGGGGGTGGCCGTACCTCCGGGGACGCCGGATGCGGTCATTCAAAAACTCGAAGAAGCTTTCCTTGAGATCGCCCGGAACCCCGATATTCAAGCCGAAATGAAGAAGCAGGGATTCATCCCGGTGGCCATGGGACACAAGGAGAGCAAGGCGTACATCGAAAAAACCACCGAGATTTTCAAGGAGTTGGTCGCCGGTTTGAAGAAATAGGCGCAGAAGGGGTGCAGATGAAGAGGGGCAGGGAGGGCCATGTATGAAGAGTCAGCGGGTTGGCGACATCGTAAGTGGCGTCTTTCTGATCCTCTTGGGGATCGTCGTTATCATGGCGGCTGTCCAGATTAAAGGGGCTCCGGACGTTCGGATGCAGCCGAGAACCCTGCCCTTGATTCTCGGCTGCATCATTGGTGTGGCGGGCGCCGCGCTGGCCCTTCGTGCATGGCGCTACAAGGGTCCGGCCAGGGTCGTTCCCTGGCCGGATCGGGTAGGCGTCCAGAGGGTTGGCGTGACCTTGGCGGCGCTCATCGTCTTCCTGTTCCTGCTGGGACCGCTCGGTTTGCCGCTCGGTAGCAGCCTGCTTGTCGGTTTCCTCGTTTGGTATCTGGGGAGGTATCGTCCGATCTACGCAGGATTTCTCGGCCTGGCAACAGGGGTGACGATCTATGTGGTTTTCATTTATCTGCTGAACCTCTCGTTTCCGATCGGTCCCCTCGGCCGATAGACAGAAGGAAAAACGATGTTTTTCTCCTGGGATTACCTTTTCCAAGGATTCGCGACCGCTTTATCCCTTCAGAACCTTATCTGGGCAGCGGTGGGCTGTATGCTGGGTACACTGATTGGAGTGCTTCCAGGGATTGGACCGACTTCGGGTATCGCCATCCTCTTGCCACTCACCACCGTTCTGGATCCGATCCCTGCCATCATCATGATGGCAGCAATCTATTACGGGGGGATGTATGGGGGGTCGACAACCGCGATCGTTGTGAACATTCCCGGAGAGTCGGCTTCCGTGCCGACCGCTCTGGACGGCTACGAACTTGCCAAACAGGGAAGAGCTGGGCCCGCCTTGGGGATCGCGGCAATCTCCTCTTTCGTAGCCGGTACCCTGAGCCTGTTCGGGCTAACTTTTTTTGCCCCCGCCCTGGCCAGCGTGGCACTCGCTTTCGGGCCGCCGGAGTACTTTGCCCTGATGTTCATGGGGTTGAGTCTGGTCATCAGCCTTTCCCAGAAAGCCCTTCTCAAGGGCCTCATCGCCACGGCA
Organism: Syntrophales bacterium; assembly: GCA_034677965.1. Taxonomy (GTDB): domain Bacteria; phylum Desulfobacterota; class Syntrophia; order Syntrophales; family UBA5619; genus UBA5619. The sequence goes on along the minus strand of JAXDCM010000048.1, from coordinate 11,186 downwards.
CTCGGAGTCCTGGCCGCCACGATCGGACAGGACCCGCTGACCGGTGATGTTCGACTGACATTCGGTTTAGAAGATCTGATCGCCGGCATCAACTTCATCAGTGTCATCATCGGATTGTTTGCCATTGCCGAGGTCCTGGTGAATGTCGAGCGTGCGGTTACTCACATTTACGAAAAAAAGAAACTCGAATGGATGCCGAGATGGTCCGATATTAAACAGTGTTGGGGGTCGATGATCCGTTCCACATTTGTCGGCTTCCCCCTCGGTCTCTTGCCCGGATGCTCTCCATCCGTGACCACGTTTATCGCATACGATGTCGAGAAACGGATCTCCAAGCATCCTGAACGTTTTGGGAAGGGAGCCATGGAGGGGGTGGCCGGACCGGAAGGGGCCAACAATGCAACAGTGAGCGGATGCTTTGTACCCCTCTTCGCCTTTGGCCTGCCCACCGGACCCGCGATGGCTGTGCTGCTGGGTGGACTGATGATGTACGGCCTCCAGCCGGGGCCGATGCTCTTTACCCAGAATCCACAGTTCGTCTGGGCTGTCATCGCAAGCATGTATATCGGCAATGTCATCCTACTGGTGTTGAACCTTCCCTTGGTCGGGATGTGGGCCCGCATTGCGCTCTTGCCGTTTCCCATGCTCGGTCCTCTCATCGTGGTTTTCTCAATCATCGGGGCTTATAGCGTCCGCTATCTCCTATTTGACGTCTGGGTGGCGCTGATTTTCGGCGTGATGGGTTATTTCATGCGGAAGCTGGGCTTCCCGATCGCTCCCATGGTGCTTGCAAGTGTTCTGGCTCAGATGCTCGAGGCATCCTTCCAGCAGTCGCTGCTGATCTCCCACGGATCGCCCCTGATTTTCTTCAACCGGCCGATCGCTGCCGTTTTCATGGTGTTGGCATTTATTTCGATTGCGCGGGGTGTCTGGTCGGAATATCGTGAGAAAGGTTTGGAGGTGGCCGAAGAAGACCATGATTGACGGTTCTGGCATCGAGGCATATGATCGATATATTGAAGATCTCTTTATATGTGAGTGAGTAAACAAATGAGGTGAAACAGATGATCGGGAAAAATGTGATGACGGATTTTTCGGCCCAGGTGTCAGAGCCGGATATTGACCCTTCAACCTATGTCCACCCGCTGGCGTCGGTGATCGGCAATGTTCATCTCGGAAAGAACATCATGGTTTCTCCGACGGCCTCCATCCGCGGTGACGAGGGCCAGCCGCTTTTTGTCGGCGACGATTCGAACGTACAGGACGGTGTCGTGATCCACGCGCTGGAGACCGAGATGAACGGCCGGCCCGTGACCAAAAACCTATGCGAGGTCGATGGACGTGCATACGCCGTTTATGTCGGAAACCGGGTTTCCCTGGCCCATCAGGTTCAGATCCACGGGCCTGCCGTTGTACGGGATGACACCTTCGTCGGGATGAAGAGCCTCATTTTTAAGTCTGTTGTGGGGCATAACTGTGTCATCGAACCCTGCGCGATCCTGATGGGGGTTCGGGTTGCGGATCGTCGTTATGTCCCTGCGGGATCGGTCGTGAAAACGCAAGCCGAGGCCGATGCGCTCCCCGAAATTACTTCCGAATACCCCATGAAGGAGATGAACCGCGGGGTCGTGCATGTGAACATAGGTTTGGCCCGCGGTTATCTTGCGGCGTCCCGGCACACGCTGTCCGATACGTGAGTCGGCGGCCGGGATGGAGAGACAATCAGAAATGTCGAGAAAAATTCCTTTGTACAAGATCCTGAATCATCCGAACAGCAATCCTATACAACCCCCATTAGCGGGATCCCCCCAATGGCCATCGAATCATATTTTTGCATGCCGATTTGGATTGACATCGGTTGACGGGTCTGTTAAAAAGATCATTCCGACGTCTCCGTTAACGGGGACGCGAGCAAAATTGGAATAAAGGGTATGGAAGAGCATCATCCGAGGAAATGAAGTGAAAACCCGGATGGAAAAACGAAATCATGGATGTCTTTAGGAGGTAGGTATGGCTCGATTGAATGAGCATGAGGGTAAGGCATTGTTCAAGATTGCCAAAATGCCGATTCCCCAGGGGGATGTCGCCGAAACGCCGGCGGAGGCCGGAAAGATTGCGGAGAAAATCGGGAAACCCGTCGTGATCAAGGTTCAGATATGGTCCGGAGGCCGCGGAAAGGCGGGCGGCGTCAAATTTGCCGATACGCCGGCAGAGGCGGTTAAAATGGCTGGACAGTTGATCGGCGCCACCATCAAGGGCTACCTGGTGGAGAAGGTGCTGGTCGAGGAAAAGCTCGACATCGAACGTGAATACTACGCCGGGATCATCGTCAATGCAAAGGCTGACGCGCGCTGTCCGGTCGTGATGTTCTCGACGGAGGGCGGCATGGACATCGAATCGGTCCCCGCCGAGAAGATTGCGATGATGAACGTCGATGTGATACGCGGCTTCAGGATTTACGATGCCCTCAACCTGGCGAACCAGGTGAAGGTGCCCAGCAAACACATCGCCCAGGTGGCACGCCTGATGGTCGGTCTCTACGACACCTTCAGGAATTACGGCGCCCGTCTGATTGAAATCAACCCGATGGTCGTCACGAAGGATGGGAAAGTCCTGGCCAGCGATTGCCGGATCTCCATCGACGACTCGTCAGCCATCCGTCATCCGGAGCTCGGAATCGAAGTGGGCCGCGAGTCGGGAACGCCCCCCACGGAGCTGGACAAGATCGCATGGTGGGTGGAGGAGAAGGACCTGCGCGGCACCTGCTATTTTGCCGAGATGAACAACCAGATCCAGGGCGAATGTTTCGGGACGATCGGTTATCACGGCATGGGCGGCGGAGGGGCGATGCTCGGCGTCGACGGTCTCAACAAGCAAGGGCTGAGGGTGCCGGATTTTGCCGATACGAGCGGCAATCCGCCCGCTTCCAAGGTCTATCGCGCGGCGAAGCTTGTCTTTTCGCAACCCGGGATCGACGGCTACATGCTGGGCGGATTCATGGCAGCCAACCAGGAGCAGTGGCACCACGCGCACGGTGTCGTCAAGGCGCTGCGGGAAGAGCTTCCAAAGCGACCCGGATTCCCCGTCCTGTTGCTCATTGCCGGCAACAAGGAAAAGGAGTCCCTGGAGATCCTCCGGGAGGGGACGAAGGATCTCAATGCCCGGATCCGGATCTACGGAGGAGACCGAGTGTACGATACGGTGGGCCTTGCCGCGGAGATGAAGGAGATGGTGCTCGAATACAAGAAGGAAAGAAAAGGGTAAAGGAGGCCACCCATGGAGTTTCAGGAACAGACGATCAAGGTCATCATCGATGACGAAAAATGCAAGACATGCGAATCCAAGGCCTGCATCGCGGCCTGCAAGACCTACGCCCGGGGAATCTTGGTCCTGAAGGACGGCAAGCCCGTGGTGGAAGGAGATCCCAAGCGGCTGGGGACGGAATGCCTGGCCTGTGAATATGAGTGCTGGTTCAGGGGGAAAGGAGCCATCAAGATCGAGGCGCCTATCCCGGGGCTGGATGAGTACCGCAAGAAGCACGGAATATCCTAACCAGAAAAGGTGGTGAAAATATGGCTATCCTGTTGACAAAATCAACGAAAGTCGTGGTCCAGGGGATCACGGGTAGGGAAGGGTCCATGCGGGCCAAGTTCATGCGGCGCCTCGGAACCAATGTGGTTGCCGGTGTCACGCCGGGGCGCGGCGGAGAAGAGGTGGATGGAATCCCGGTATACAACACGGTGAAGGATGCGGTGAAAAACCATGGGCTCTTTGATGTGTCCGTGACCTTCATTCCCGGAACGGCCCTGAAAGACGCCGTGCTGGAGGCGTTGGATTCGGACATCAAGTGGATCGTGATGCCGGTGGAACGAGTTCCGCTGTATGATATCCTCGAGATGGTCGCCTACGGCAAGATGAAGGGCGCCAAGCTCCTGGGACCGGGCTCCATCGGGGTCAATACCCCGGGGATCGGCGCGCTGGGCTGGCTGGGCGGGTCGGTCGAATTCGCCAACAAGCATTTCGTTCCCGGTCATGTCGGCGTCATCTCCCGCAGCGGCGGTCAGTCGGGCACGCTTCCCTATGTGATCGCGCAAGCGGGGTTCGGCATCAGCACCGTTCTGCACGTCGGGACGGAGCCGGTCACCGGCATGTCCTTTTCGGACGTCCTCCCGATGTTTCAGGAAGATCCCGATACGGACGTAATGGCGATCTTCGGCGAGATGGGCGGTTCGCACGAAGAAGAGGCCGCGCAACTGGTGAAGTCAGGCCGGTTTACCAAACCGATCATCATTTATGTGTCCGGCGCATGGGCGCCCGCGGGGATGAAGTTCTCGCATGCCAGCGCGATCGTCGAACGCGGAAGCGGCTCCACGCAGGACAAGATTACCCGCCTGAGGGACGCAGGCATCATTGTCGTGGACAGCCCCAACGAAATTCCGGAAAAACTCAGGGAATTTAAGAAGCAGGGGAAACTAAGGGTGAAATAATACTTTACACGGGATGGATTAGAATCCGTCCCAAACTTGAAAGGAGAATTAAGAATTATGACAGTCATGAGATCCGTATTTTATGTGCCGGGGAACAACGAAAAGATGGTCGGCAAGGCGCCGGAATTTCCGGCGGACATCATCACTCTGGACCTGGAGGACTCCGTTCCTCCCGCCGAAAAGGCGAGGGCCAGGGAGTGCGTCCGCGAAAACCTGAAATATGCCGGGACCGGCGGTTCAAAGGTCTATTCCCGGATCAACAATTGGGAAACCCTGATGACGAACGACGACCTAGAGGCGATTGTCCACGAAGGCCTCTCCGGCGTCTGTCTGGCCAAGACCGGCGAGGCGGACAACGTGAAGCGGCTCGACTGGAAGCTTGAAGAACTGGAGCGCAGAAGGGGTCTTCAGGTGGGCAGCATCGCCATTCAGCTTCTGATCGAAACGGCCAAAGGGATGATCAATGCCTACGCCTCCGCGACCGCGAGCAAGCGCGTCAATTCGCTGATCTTCGGCGCGGTCGATTACTGCAAGGACATGAGGGTAAAGTTGACCTCCGAAGCCGTGGAGCAGACCTACGGTCGTTTTTACACCGCCGTGGCCGCCCGCGCCGCAGGATGTGTCGCGATCGACTGCCCGTTCGTCGATTTCAAGAACGTGGAGGCCTTCGAGGCGAGCGTACAGCAGGGCAAGCAGATGGGGTATGAGGGCAGGATGCTGATCCATCCGAGCCAGATCGAACCTTCCCATAAACTCTACATGCCGTCCGCGGACGATGTCGAGTGGGCCACGGGCGTCGTGAAGATCTTTGAGGAAGAGGGGATCGCGAAGGGGGCGGCGGCCGTTTCCTACAAGGGGAAGATGGTCGATACGCCGGTCTATGACAATGCCCGGCAGATCCTGGCGACGATGAAGGAGATCGCGGATATGGAAGCCCTGAGGAAGAAGAAGTAAAATAGAGGGCTATTTCAAGTCCTGCAGATTCAGGAAGTGCGGAAAATCGATTTGCGTTTCCGACATGGGTTCGGTGGTTATGGACACGGTTTTTAGAGACTCGGGTTCAGCATGATGAAGAGGAGTCTTTGATCTTACTACAGGCGGAGCGGACCCGGTATGGCGGTTCGCTTCGCCTCGTTTATTTAAAGGACCATTCGGCAGGCGATCGCAGCTCGCCGGATGCGTTGATAAGGAGTGTGTTATGGAACGGGAAAAGATGATTCAGGAGTTGGGGAAGATCGTCGGCAAGGAGGATGTCATGTCCTCGGAGATGGAGCTGCAGCTCTACGGCTACGACGCCTCCCTCAACCGGGGGAGACCGGATTGTATCGTGATGCCCTCCTCCACGGAGGAGGTCTCCCGGGTGGTCAAGTTTGCCCGCGAGAACGGCATCCCGGTCGTGGCCCGAGGCGCCGGGACGAATCTCAGCGGCGGCAGTTCGCCGACCCAGGGCGGCATCGCGATGCTCTTCACCCGAATGAACCGGATACTGGAGATCGATGTGGAAAACCAGCGCGTCGTCGTCGAGCCCGGCGCGATCACGCTCGACATCAAAGGGGCGATTGCCAAATACGGCTATCTCTACCATCCGGACCCCTCCAGTGAAAAGGCGACGACGATCGCCGGGAACCTTGGGGAGAACGCCGGCGGGGCTCACTGCTTCAAATATGGCGTCACGAGCAACCACGTCCTCGGCGCGGAGATCGTACTCTATGACGGCGAGGTGATCGAGATCGGCGGCAAATCTCTCGACAATCCCGGTTTCGATCTGCCCGGCCTGCTGGTCGGCTCGGAAGGGACGCTCGGGATGGTCACGAAGCTTGTTCTCCGCATGATGCCGAAGACCGAGGCGGTCAAGACGATGCTCGCCATTTACGACACGATCGCCGACGGCGCCAACACGGTCAGCGACATCGTCAAGGCCGGGATGATCCCCACGACGCTGGAGATGATGGACAACCTGACGATCAAGGCGGTCGAGGCGGCCTACCATGTCGGATTTCCGGAGGACGCTGCTTCGATTCTGCTGATCGAACTGGACGGGCTGCAGGACGGCATGGACCGCCTGACCGATCAGGTGGTTGCCATCTGCAAGCAAAACAACGTCCGCGAGGTGCGTGTGGCCAAGAACGAGGCGGAGCGGGAGAAGATCTGGGCGGGACGGAAGGGCGCCTTCGGCGCGGTCGGACGGCTGCGGCCCAATTACCTGGTCAACGACCCGACTGTTCCGCGGACCAGGCTTCCCGAGGCGCTGGCGCAGGTGGTCGAGATCGGCAAGAAATACAACCTTCCGATCGCAAACGTGTTCCATGCCGGCGACGGGAACCTCCACCCGCTGATCCTGTTCGATGAGCGGGACAAGGACGAACTGGAGCGGGTGCACAAGGCCGCCTTCGAGATCATGGAGCTCTGCGCAAAGATGGGCGGAACGATCAGCGGCGAGCACGGGATCGGGGTCGAGAAACTCAAGGGCATGCCTCTGGTCTTCAGCGAGGCGGACATGGCCGCGATGCGGAATGTGAAAAAGGCCTTTGATCCCGAGAACGTTTACAATCCCGGAAAGCTGCTTCCAACGGAAAAGGCGGCTTGATCGAGGAAAGGAGAAAACCCTATGTCCAACAATGAAAAATTGGCCTCGAAGCTGAGGGAGATCGTCGGCGAGGCCAATGTCACCGAAGATCCGGAAAAACTCAAGGCCCTTGCGGTCGATGGTCTGATCGCAAAGGCGATGGTTTCGCCGGGAACGATGGAAGAGACGTCGAAGATCGTCGCCCACGCCTGTGCCGAGAAGCTGGCCGTCATTCCGATGGGAGGCGGCACCAAAATGGCTCTGGGCGGGATTCCGAAAAGGCTGGATATCCTCCTTTCCACCAAGAGAATGAACCGCTTCAATGACTACGACATCGCCAATCTCACCGTGGGCGTGGAATGCGGGGTTACGCTCGCGGAGGTTCAGGCGAAACTGGCGGGCGAGGGGCGAGGCTACTTCATTCCGCTGGACCCGCAGCACGTCCAGGGGGCGACGGTCGGCGGAATTGTGGCGACGAACGACAGCGGTTCAAAGCGCTTTCTCTACGGGGCCTGCCGGGACTTCATCCTCGGGATGAAGGCGGTTTTCCCCAACGGAGACATTGTCGTATCGGGTGGAAAAGCGGTGAAGAATGTGGCCGGCTACGACATGACCAAATTGATGATCGGCTCGATGGGGGCCGTCGGGATCGTCTGCGAGATTACCTTCCGGATCACCCCCCGGCCCGACGCGGAAGAGACGCTGCTGTTCCCGTTCGGCGGTCTGCAGGAGGCTGCCGGATTCCTCCGCAAACTCCTCCACTCCAAGTATTATCCGGCCTCATTGGAGCTGATCAACGTCGGCATGGCGGCTCAGTTGAAGGCGACGGCCCCTTTGAAAGCCCAATACGTCGCTGCCGTTGCGCTCGAGGGGATCGAGGAGGCCGTCGTGCGCCTGAAAAAAGATCTGAGCGAGATGGGACGCAAAGAGGGCGCTTCCGATGCGGTCGTGCTTGCGTCCGAGGCCCATCGGGATTTCTGGCTTGCCTATCGGGATATTGTCGATCAGACGGCCAAAGCCCATTCCAATGTCGTTTCTCTGAAAGCAAACTTTGCCCTCTCCCAGGTGGTCCCGATGATGAGCGCCTTTGAGGCGGATATGAAGGAAGCCGGGCTGGAGGGCGCGTTGTTCTGTCGGGCCGGCAACGGTGTTCTCTACGCGGTGTTTCCGCTGGGGGACAATCCGGGGGCTAAAACGGCGGTCGCGGCCGCCATGGTCGGTAAACTGACCGCGGAGGCGGTGAAAAACGGGGGCAACCTCATCGTGGAGCGCGCCCCGAGGATGCTCAAGGAGAAAGTCAACGTGTGGGGCCAGATGCGCAGCGATGTGGTCGTCATCCGCCGCCTGAAGGAAAAGCTGGATCCGGCCGGCGTCCTCAATCCGGGCCGTTATGTGGGCGGGGTTTGAGAGCGCTCAAAAGAAAGAGAGGGATAGTTTCGATATGGAAGACAAAGCATTGTTGAGCCAAAATACGGGCGAAAACATCTATCATTGCATCAGGTGCGGACTCTGTCTGGCCCATTGTCCGGTGTACAAGGAGGAACTCCTGGAGGTGGCCAGCCCCCGCGGCAAGGTCCAACTCTCCCGGTCCCTTGTCGAGAAAAAGCTGGATTTGAGCGAGGAGGTGAAGGAGGCATTCTTCTCCACCTGTCTGCTCTGCGGTTCCTGCGTGGCCAACTGCCCCAGCGGCGTGCACGGAGACCATCTCTTTTCCGGCGTCCGCTGGAGGGCCAAGCAGAAATACGGGATCGACTGGCGAAAGAAGATCATGTTCCAGGTTCTGGCCAACAAGTGGCTGATGTCCAAGTCGGCGGCGCTGGGCGGCTGGGCGCGTCGAAACTTCGGCGGACCCTGGATCGAATCCAAAATCAAGGCGGGCGCTCTTTCGGTGGATCGCATTCCGCCGTTCAACAAAAAGGCCTTTTCGGAGACGGTTCCCGAGGTTGTGTCCCCCAAATCGGGAAAGGCGAGGGCGAAGGTTCTCTATTTCCACGGCTGTGCCACGAACTTCGTCTTCGGCGACATCGGCAATGCGGTGGTCGACGTGCTCTCCAAGATGGGTGTCGAGGTTATCGTTCCCAAGGACCAGGGATGCTGCGGCCTTCCGATCTTTCTGTCGGGAGACCGGGAAACCTCGGTGTCCATCATCAAAGAGACCCTGAAGCTGTTTGCGCGCGGTGATGTGGATGCCGTACTGGTGGATTGTGCCACCTGCGGCGCGGCGCTGAAGAACGAGTATCCCCATCTGCTGAAGGATCTGCGCGAGCTCGGAGAGATGGTGACGGACGAGGAGATCAAGGCGGCCGAGCTGCTTTCCTCCAAGACGATGGAAGTAACGGTATTCATCGAAGCCCACAAGGACTGGCTTCCCAAAATGCGCGAAGACGGAAAGAAGATCCGCGTGACCTACCACGACCCGTGCCATATGGCGAAAGGGATGAAGGTCACGGCCCAGCCGCGGAACATTCTCAAATCGATTCCCGGCGTGGAATATGTCGAGATGCCGGGCGCGATCGACTGCTGCGGCGGCGGCGGCTCCTTCCAGGTGGAGCATGCCGAAGTCTCGGAGAAAATCACCAAGCGCAAGATCGACAACATTGCGGCCACCAAGGCGCAGGTGGTGACCACCTGTTGCCCGGGCTGCAATGTAACCATCTCGAACCACCTGGATCCGGCCGGAGGCGTCAAGACCATGCATCCGGTCCAGATTCTTCAGATGGCGCTGAACCGTTGACCGGCGGTGAAACAGCGGATTCGTCACAGATCCGTTCCGGGGGATAAACGGAGGAAAAGAGGCAGCTTCCCGGTGAATCCGGTGGACTGAAAATTCTTGACACACTATTCAAGTGAATGTAGGATCACCGGCACCTCTCATGGGGTGTCGGCGGGCAATGGGCGAGGTGAGGGTCACTCTGCCTCGCGGGGGAAGTCAATCGGAATTCTTTCGTTTGGTCGATCGTCCGGTGACGATCAAGATGGGTCGGCTTCCCGACCGAAATTCAAGGAGGATGGCGATGAAGAGAGAGAAGCAGGAAAAAGTCACAGTGGAAAAGAAGTCTCGACGCAGTTTCTTGAAAAAGGCCGCGGTGGTGGCCGGCGGCGCGGCGGGGGTCATGGGTTTCCCCGGCGTCATGAGATTGTCGGCGGCGGCGCCGATCAAATGGAAAATGCAGACCTGCTGGGACGCCGGGACGGTCGGATACGATCTGTTCAAGAAGTTCTGCGCGAAGGTCGGTGAGATGACCGAGGGCAAACTGACGATCGAAGGTCTGCCCGCGGGCGCGATCGTAGGCACCTTCGAGATGTTCGACGCGGTCAAGGCCGGCGTTTTCGACGCCTACCACAGCTTCGACGTCTACTGGCCGGGCAAGGTTCCCGCCTGCACCTTCCTGTCCTCCTACCCGTTCGGGATGGACCGTCCGGACCAGTGGGACACATGGTATAATGCGCTGGGCGGCAAGGAGATCGCACGCGAGGCCTATGGGAAGCACAACATGATGTACCTCGGACCGATTCAGCATGACGACAACCTGATCCACTCCAAGATCCCGATCCGCTCCTTCGAAGACTTTAAGGGGAAGAAGATCCGGTACCCGGGCGGGATCATCGCCGATATCTACCGCGCGGCGGGCGTCTCCACGGTCCTGCTTCCGGGCGGCGAGGTCTATCCGGCTCTCGAGAAGGGCGTCATCGACGCGTCCGACTTCGTGGGTTGGGCCGTCAACTACAACCTCGGGTTTGCCGAAATCGCGAAGTATATCATCATCGGCCCACCCTCGACGCCGTGCCTGCACCAGCCTTGCGACTTAATGAGCATCGAGGTCAACATGAACAAATGGAAGGCGCTGCCCAAGCATCTCCAGGATTTGCTGGAGGCGGCGGTCGCATGGCATTCGATTGACCACTATGTGGGGAACCAGAAGGCCGACCTCGAGGCGATCCCAAAATACCTGGCAAAGGGCTGCGAGATCATCCGGCTGAAGGATTCGGACATCGAAAAGTTCAAGAAGTTTGCCCCCGAGCTCTGGGTCGTCTGGGCCAAGAAGGACCCGCTGGCGATGAAGGCTTTCAAGTCGCAGTGGGAGTTCATGAAGTCCATTAAGATGGGTTATTATAAAGAAGCTGACATGGTG
>JAXDCM010000047.1:0-2997 GCA_034677965.1 Syntrophales bacterium | reverse complement strand
CTTCACGTCTTCTTCCTTCAGCAGCACCCTCAGGCCGCCTTCGGCAAGGGCTGCCATTTCGTCCTCGCCGGGATAGACGAAGACGGGGGCGATGAATTGAACCCGCCCCCGGATCCAGTCCGTCAGCATCTCCACATTGGCCAGCCCGCCCGTCAGGACGATTCCATCGATTCGCCCTTCCAGAACGGTGGCCATGGCGCCGATCTCCTTGGCGATCTGATAAGCCATGGCTTCAAAAATCAACTTCGCCCTTTCATCTCCCGCCAGGATCTTGCCCAGGACTTCGGTTGCGTCGGTCGTTCCCAGATAGGCGCAGAGCCCCCCTTTTCCCACAAGTGCATCCGAAATCGTTTTCCTGTCCTTATTTCCAGAAAAAACCAGGTCGATCAGATCCATCGTCGGCAGGGCGCCGGCTCGCTCCGGCGTCAGGGGACCCTCTCCCAGGCCATGGGTGCAATCGATCACTTTGCCGTTGCGATGGGCGCCGATGGTGATGCCGCCGCCCAGGTGGGCAACAATGAGGTTCAGCGCTTCATATCTTTTATCGAGGTCCGAAGCGAGGCGCCGTGCGGCGGCCTTCTGGTTCAGGGCGTGAAAAACGCTCTTGCGCTCTATTTCCGGAAGGCCCGAAATCCTGGCCAGAGGATGAAATTCATCGGTACTCGGCGGATCGACGACAATGGCCGGTTTTCCGTATCGTTTCGAGAGGTTCAGAGCCATCGCCGGCCCAAGAGCCGAAGGATGTTTCCCGTATCTTCCTTCCAGCAGGTCCTCGCACATGACCTCGTCAATCCGGTAAACGCCTGCCGGCGCCGGATTGCCCAGACCGCCGCGGCTTATGAACAGATCGACCGCTTCCGGATCGAGTGAATTCTTTTTCAGAAAATCGAGGAGCCCCTTTTCCCGAAGAGGCAACTGCTCGCGCAGAGAGGCATAGGGGGCCAGATCTTCGCTTTGATACCGGATCGTTTCCAGGGCCGCCGGTTCTCTTCCCTGAAACCAGGCCGCTTTTGTCGATGTCGACCCGACGTTGATCACAAGCAGGGAACAGGCCTTATTCATGGTTTCCTCCTTTGCGGGTCATCAGAACAGCAAGGGCGAGCTCCGCCGCCCTTTCCTCATCGGAAATGAAAGGAATATCCGGAATGACCGGCACTTTCGCGCCCAGCATCATGCCCGCCGTTTTCATCCCGCCAAAAAAACAGAGGGCCTGGACGAGGGGAAGACCGGTTTCTATCTCTGGAACGAGATAAATGTCCGCGTTACCGGTCACGACGCTGCGCACGTTTTTTCTCGCCGCCGCGACCCGGCTCAGGGCGCAATCCATATCCAGGGGGCCGTCAACCACAGCCTTCCCAAACTGTCCCCTTTCTGCCATTTTAGCCAGGGCGGCGGCATCGAGCGTCGAGGGGATGCTGGGGTTCACCTGCTCGATAGCGGAGATAACCGCGACCTTCGGTTCTTCCATTCCCAGAATGCCGGCAAGACCCAGGGCGTTTTCCAGGATGATCTGCTTTTCGGCGATTCCCGGAAAATTGTTGATGAAGGTATCGGTCACAAGAACCAGTTTCTCCCGGCGCTGAAACTGAACGATGGATGCATAACTGGCAACCTTGCTTTTCAATAATCCGTTTTTCGCGTCGAGGACTTCCTCCATGAAGGGCTTCTGACCAATGCCGCCCTGCATGAGGATGTCCGCTCGGCCTTCCCGGACAAGCGTTATCGCCGTGCTCAGCGCCTCGCCGGGATCTTCTCCCACATTCACGATCTCGTGTTCCAGGGAGGAGAGTGGACTTTTTTTAACCAGGCTTTCCATTGCCCCGCCATCACCAATCAGCACGGGAAGGATAAACCCTTCTTCGGTCACCCGGCAGAGAAGATCCAGGTCCTGCTTTATCGGCAACGGAACGGCCAGGCGGGCGCGGACGCCGCCCCTTGCGGATGCAATCATTTTCTGAAATGTCCCGATCATCTCATCTCACCCCCTCTTGAATTCGGTCGGCCACAACGACGCCCATTTCAATCTGATCTTCGATCGCGCTGCTCAGGTCCGATCGGGCCGGAATGCAGACGGCCCCCCGCGAGGTCACGGATATGGAACAGCGCTTTATATCCATGGCGAGATCGAGCTTGGCCAGGATATTTGCCGTATCGAGGCAGGGAGCAAGAAATATGTGAGGCGTTTTCGAGAGATCGATCTCGTTGACGGACTCCTTCAGACGGCCTCCCGCGCCCAGAAAGATTTCGGCGATGGAGGTCGCCTCCAGGATCTCGCAATCCCCAAGGCATCCCGATCCGGCCATCCTTCGCAGCGACTCATAGTCGGTATAGGAGGGCAAATCCTCTCCAAAAGTCCTTCGTCCGGAAAGGACAGCGATTCCGGGCGTTTCATACCCCAGCAGATGGCAGAGAAAAACGGCGTTCCGCAAAATCTCCACCTTGGTCTTGAAATCCGGCCGGATATTGACTCCGGAATCCGTGAAGCCGACAAGATGATCGACCCCCGGAACCTCCCAGATGGAAACGACGGTGACTGTCATGCCCGACGCGGCTTTCGCCTCCGCCCGAATGATCGAACGGTAGACATAGGAAGTGGTAATCTGGCCTTTACTGACAACGGAAACGTCCCCGGAAAAGAGCATGCCGATCCCCAGATCGGAAACGGTCTGCCGGTCGTGTTCGACAATCTGCTCAAACCTGGAAATATCGAAGCCAACCGTTTCCGCCACCCGCGCCATCTTGTCCCTGTCCCCGATCAGGACAGGTTCGATGCATCCTTTTTCCCAGCTCCTTTTTACGGCAAGCATGAACTCTTCATCTTCAGGAGCGAGAACGGCAAGCTTTTTCGGCCCTTTTTCCAGTGCAAGTCGTGAAATGTCACTCAATGATCTGATCATCCGGCACCTCCAAAAGTTTTCCGCATCGATTGAACAGTTCCTGGTTACAGAGAAGTCCGGTCGGACCTATGCTTCCCCACACAAAAAGACATCGCAAAAA
>JAXDCM010000046.1:0-8440 GCA_034677965.1 Syntrophales bacterium | reverse complement strand
AAGAAGAGAATCATTGCGATCGTGACCCATCCGCAAAAAAGCATCAGAAACGCGCCTCCCCGCCAGTCGATCAGAAAACTTCCCAGGATGCCCCCCAGCGCCGAGGCCAGCGACATGCGGGCCACGGTCGAGATATTCAGGTAGGTGGCCCGCATCGCCGGATGCGCCTGCCGGTCCACGAAATCGATGATCCCCAACTGGGAAAGGCCGAAGCCGGGCCCGTGCAGAAGCGCCGCGGCGAATTTCCAGGCAAAAGGCGTTTCCGGCGTGAAGAGGGAAAAGAGGATCAGGCGAATCCCGCTCAGCAGCAGTCCCGATACGATCAGCAGTCGGTTTCCGAAACGGTCGATCAGTTTCCTGGAAAACGTCATCACCGGAATCTCGAAGAGGGCCCAGGTGCCGAGGATGAAGCCGATCTCCATCGGACTCTTCATGACATCATCGAAAAAGTATCCGACGTAGGTGAAAGACGAGGTGGTCACGACACCGTGGAGAAAGATGAACAGCAGAAACCGCCGGAAGAGGGTGTCCCTTTTCAGGTGGTCCCACGGAATGATGATCGGGGCCGTCGCCGGCCGGCTCTCGATGCCGGACCAGGAGGCAAACCCCAGCGCGGCAAAGGCCAGCGCCGCCCCGTAAAAGATCATCGGATCGTGGCGGATGAAGAAGAGCAGGGCCCCCATCAGGATCGACGAGACGGACCAGCCATAGGTTCCCCACACCCGGTAGGCTCCGTAGTATTCCCTTCGGGAATGCCGGTTCAGAAAGAGCAGCGTCTCCGCGTCGAGCGTCGGCATGATCGGATAGAAAAACGCGTTGAGGAAGAGCAGCAGGACAAAGATGTAGGTGAATTTCAGATGGATGGACCATGTGCGGGCAAGATCCTCTCCGGCCAGACCGATCATCAGTGCGAAGATGGACACGCCGAAGCAGAAAAGGGTGATGAGGCGCTTCCCCGACTGGAACTTGTCCGCAAGGACTCCCGCGGGAATGTTTGCGATCAGGCTGACCAGCGGCATCACGAAAAAGATCAGACCGATCAGGCGAATGGCGGGAGTTCCGTCGTTATGAACGAGGACATGTTTGTAGAAGATTCCGAAAAAAGGCGAGCTGATCCCCAGGCCGACAAAAAAAAGAAAGTAGAGCGTTTTCAGATAGACCGGCTGGCTCTGGATGGATTTCATGAAGGGACGCTCAGCGGGTCAGCAGGACCGGGATCGTGCTTTTCCGGATGATTGCGGAGGTCGTGGAACCGACCATCAGTTCCCGTAAGCGGTTGTGACCGTAGGCCCCCATGACGAGGAGCTCCACCGCCCCCTCCCGGATGAATTTGAGGAGTTCCTTGTCCTCCTTGCCCGGGAGGATGAGGGTGGCGCTGTCGATCCTGTCGGACTCCAAAAAATCCTCCGCCTTTCGCGAAATGGTTTCGCCCGCGGACGGGTCGGCCGTGACAATCACGACGGACAACGGCCAGGAGGCGTGTTCCGACAGTTCGGCGGCCAGTTTCAGCGCCTTGTCGGCCGGGGCGCTCCCGTCATAGGCGACGGCGATGCTTTCGATCTCCCGGAAATGTTCCGGGGTCACCAGGACCGGCTTTCCGGATCGCCGGACGACCGACTGAGCCGTGGAGCCGAGGATGGCGCCTCCATCGATGTGGAAATGCTCGCCCCGCTGGGCGAGGAGAATCCAGTCACAGCATTTCCGGCCCTCTTCGATAATGGCTTCGTCGATCACCCCTCTGACCTTTTTCGTTTCGGGATGGAGTCCCGCCGCCTCGCACTGGTCCCTGAATTCCCGGAGGATCGCATCCGCTTTAACGTCCAGGCTGTTTTCAATGGCCGGCAGGAACTCCTGGTAGGACGGCAGAGCGACAGAGCCGGAGATATCCGTCAGCACGGGTCCGCGAATGAGCCGAACGTCCACGACATGGAGCCCGGTCAGTTGCGCGCCCAGCTTTCCGGCGATATGAATTCCATAGGCGATGGCCGTCTTTCCGTAATGGGAACCGTCGGTGGGAATCAGAATATTTTGAATCATGGCCCTCCCCTGAGTGAAACCATCAGGAATGGTTGAAGTTCTGCAAATCCTTCAGCAGGTTGTCCACGACCTTCTTGTTTCCCTCTCTCTCGTCTTCGATTCCGTCGCGCGCCGCGCCGTCATCCCCATTCGTTCCCCCGGCGGCTGCTTCGTTCGCGCCGAAGGTCAGGAACTTTCCCACAAGCTTGCCGTTTCGATAAACGGCCTTTTCCCGGAGTCGGCCCTCCCGGTCGAAGGCCTCGTATTCTCCGTCCCGACGGTCGTTCCGAAAGGCGCCCCTTTCCTTGAGCCGCCCGCTTTTGTAGTAGGAACGGTACTCCCCTTCCAATTTCCCCATCCGGAAATTTTCTTCGTCGCGAATTCGGCCGTTCCGGAAATAAAAGACGTACGATCCGTCGAGAAGACCGTTTTGATAAAACTCCCGCTCGTGGAGTCCTCCGTCTTCATACCAGGAGAGATACTCCCCTTCCGGTTTGTCGTTTTTGAAAAACCCCTTTTCGCGGATCCGGCCGTCCCGATAGAAAGAAAGCGCTTCACCCTCCCTCCGGCCGTCGCGAAAGGTCATCCGGACCATCGCCCGGCCGTTTTCGAAGTAGGAAACATATTCCCCTTCCGGCTTTCCATGAAGGATGAATTTCCGCTCCCGGATTCGCCCGTGATCGTCCCGGCGGATCTGCTGCCGGGGCTCCTTGGGTGAGTCGGCCATGGATGAATCCTCCTGCTATTCGACCCCCGCAGGGATCATGCAGATGAAGCGGAGTTCAACCCTGCCTTTGTTGACCAGGCAGTGTTTTTCCCCTTCGGGAATGAAAAGCGTCGTTCCCTCACCGATCGGCGTTTCTTTTCCGTCTTGTGACCGGGCGACCCCCTCCCCGGAGAGAATGAAAATCTCGTGCTCCCAGGGGTGTGCATGGTCGGGACTGGCATGTCCGGGCGCAACCTCAAAAACACGCATGATGAAATTTTTCGCGCCGGCCTCTGGACCGATCGGCACCCTCTTGATCACCCCCGGCAGCGGTGTCGTTGCGGGGACCTTACGGTAATCGACTATTTTCATATGATATTTCCCTTCCACGGATCGTTTGTAGGACGGCAGGACACAGCCATGGCATTCTTGGATCCCATATTCCATCTTTGCCGGGATTGCAACCGATTTCCGACTTTCATGACCCTGCACGGTGAGGGACGATTTTTCCCTCTGCCGATGTTCTGCGACCGGGTTCTGCCGGGACGATTCGCGTTTGTAAAATGGATCTTCGATGCCCAAGGCATCTTCTGCGTTTCGAAGGGTCGTGACGCTTTTGTGTCTGTTTGGCAAGCCGGCACAATTTTGTTATCTCCTCCTCAGAAAGACCTTTCAGGTTCTCGGAAATAACTGTCCTACTTCCAAGTAGTTGCATCTTTCATTCCGGATCGGTCCTATGGCACTGTTTTTGCGCTATGAAATGATCCGTAGATTCCGACGGTCATATTTTGCGCATGGACTTTTGAGGAGGTGCCGATCATGGAGATCCTTTCGAAACGGATAGACTTGAAAAGGAACGCGTGCAAAACAATGATCCGCAGCGTCGACGGGTGGTGCGGACGACCTGTCGGCGCTGTCTCGGGCAAGGTATCCCAACCGGTTGCACAGCCTGTTGATCTATTTGCGGACCTCGATGCGATCCGTTCGATGGAGGAGCGCTACGGCATTCGGGATGAAGGCCTGTTCTGAAGATTCCTTCAGTTTTGATTGACGATGTTTCCCGTTTCGTGCACTTCATAGCCTCCCATCGCCAAGACCTTCTCCTTGAACTCTTTGGAACGGATGATGTCGATCAGGATTTGTATTTTTTCATCTTCCCTATACGCGGTCGGGATCACCAGGTCATAGCGTTCTTTCGTGATGGGAAGGAAATCGAGGCCGAGCGCCTTCGCCGCTGCACAGATGCCCAGCCCCACGTCCGCCGCTCCGGAAACCACAGCCATGGAGACATTCATGTGGGTGTACTCCTCGGTGCGGTAGCCGACGATGTCGTCCGGGGCGATCCCGGCCCTGGCCAATTCGTAGTCAAGCAGAATGCGTGTGCCGGAACCGGCCTGGCGATTGATGAAGATAATGTCCGGCCGCGAGAGATCTTCGATATCTTTGATCTTCTTGGGATTCCCGGCCGGTGTGATCAAACCCTGCCATCGGTGGACCAAGGTAAGGAGCATAACCGGCATCCCCGGGAGATAGCGGCGGATGTACGATCGGTTGTAATCGCCGGTAGCGGTGTCGAGCAGATGCGATCCGGCGAAATGTGCCGTCCCCCTTTTCAGGGCAAAGAGGCCGCCCAAGCTGCCCACATTGCTTGACGAGATGTGCATACGCCCGCCCGTCCTCTCCTTCAGCAGACTGTTGAGCAGATCGATGGTCAGGTCGTGAGAACCGACGGCCAGCAGACAATCGTTCAGCGCCTCACGCGGGATCATCAGTTCCACCTGCGCCGTTTCGCCTTCCCCGAGGCCGCTGACCTCTTGCGGGATTCGGAGAATCCCATCGGCGCGGACGAGGGAGGTAATCACCCCTGCGCCGCCGCTGATCGGGACCGCAACGCGCTTCCCGCCGACGTTCCCGAGGATCACCCGGACCCTCTCTTCGAGGCCCAGTTTCGACGGAATCTTTCTGCCGACGGAAACCTCCAGCAGGTCGGGTTCGGGCGGGTTGAGCCCCTGCATGAAATAGAGCAGGGGGCGGGCGAATTCTCCGAAAGCCACGGCCGCGGACACGGGATAGCCGGGGATGCCGATAACGGGCCGACCGTTCAAGGCGGCCAGCAGCGCCGGCTTTCCGGGCATAACGGTGATGCCGTGCACGAGAAGATCGCCCAATTCCTCCATCAGAACCGGGGTGAAGTCCTCCGAACCGGCCGATGAGCCGGCGATGGTCATGATCAGATCGTATTGCCCTGTGAGCGCTTCGTTCAGCGCGGCCCTGAGTTCCCCCGGGCGGTCGGGCACGATTTGGCGGATCTCAGCGACGGCGCCGCACTGAACGGCGAGTGACGCGAGCATCTGCCCGTTGACTTCGAGCAGCGTCCCTTTCGGCAGTGGCGACAGAGCCTCTTCCGGGCGGACGATTTCATCGCCCGTCGGGATGATCAGAACGCGCGGCCTGGAAAACACCCGCACGGAGAGAATCCCGGCGGCCAGGAGGGCGGCCTGATCACAGGGCCGGATGCGGTGCCGTGCCGGCAGGATCACCTCTCCCCGGACAATATCCTCTCCTGCCTTGCGGACGTTTCTCCACGGATAGGCGGCCTCGCGGATCTCCCATCCCTGATCCCGTTCCTCCACCCGTTCGATCATCACAACGGCGTCCTTTCCCTCCGGGATGGGATCGCCGGTGTCCACCATTTTCCCCGCCCCGCGCGGGATCAGGAGCGGTTTTTCGGGAAGCGCGCCGAAGGTGTCGGACGCCTTGACCGCGATCCCGTCCATCGCCGCGGCGTGGTAGGCCGGAACCGATGACAGCGCGGTGACCGGTTCGGTGAGGATTCGGTCGAGCGCCTCCCGCACGGCGATCGTCTCCGGCGGGACCCTCAGGTCGCCGAATCTCGCCCGGAGGATGGCGCCCGCCTGCTCCAAGGTCTTGAGATGCCGGTACATCCGATTTTTCCGCTCCATGATATCCGTCCCATCCAAAATTCAGAAAATCACGACCTCTACCGTCTCTCCGGCCGGGAGTCCCTCGGCGTGGATCGGCAGCACGACAAAGCCGTCGGCCTTGACCAGTGTCGACAGCATTCCCGACTTGCCGAAGACGGGCCGGGCGGTGAGCCGACCCTGCGACTGCTCCAGTTTGACGCGCACATACTCCTCCCGTCCCTGTGCGGAGTGGATGGAGTCGGTCAACTCGGCGCTTACCCGCATCCCGGAAGGCGTTTGTTTCAGCTCCTGCCCTTGCAGATATCCCAGAAACGGTGCAAGGAAAACCTGCGCCACGACAAGCGCCGACACCGGGTGTCCGGGAAGTCCGAACACCGGTTTGCCCTGCACCGAGGCGATCAATGTCGGTTTTCCCGGACTGATCGCGATCCCGTGCGCATGCACCACGGCATCAGACAACGACGCCACGACGTTCAGCATGTGGTCGCGTTCGCCGACCGAGCTGCCGCCGGAGAGCACGACGACATCCGCCGAAGTCAGTCCCCTTTCAAGCGCGTCGCGAAGACGCATCGGATCGTCCGGCACAGGGTCGAACATTTCGGTTTCGCCTCCCGCGGCCCGGATGAGCGCTGAAATGGAGTGGGCGTTGATGTCCCGGATCTTTCCCGGAGCGGGGGTGTCGGACACGGGGATAATCTCATCCCCGGTGGAGATGACGGCCGCCTTCGGTCTGCGATAAACCGCGACATTCGCCAATCCCAATCCAGCGAGCAAACCGATGTCCTGGGGAAGCATGCGCTTTCCCGCGGGAATCACGACATCGCCGCTCGCCACATCTTCCGCCTTCCCGAGGACGTTTTCCCCCGTCGTGACCGGATGGGAGATCTCGATGGCGCCTTCTCCTGCCGGACCGGCATATTCCACCATGACGACGGAATCCGCGCCCTGCGGAAGGAATCCCCCTGTCGGGATCGCCGCTGCCTGATGGGGGCCGACGCTCATGCGGGGGACCCGGCCCATCACGACGGTTCCGACAAGATCGAGAAGCGCGGGCAGAGAGTCCGAGGCTCCGAAGGTGTCCGCGGCACGAACGGCGTAACCGTCCATGGTCGAACGGGGCAGGGGAGGGAGATCCTCCGTCGACGTGATATCCATTCCACAGAACCGGTGGAGGGCATCGTCCAGCGCGACGGTTTCAACGGCAAGGCGCCGGAAACCGGAGAGCGCCTTGAATACCCGCTCCGGCGTGGCCACTGTAAAAAATTCGGGCATGATCTTCACCCTCCGGTTTGTAAAATCCCCCACATCCCTTCCGTTGGCATGGTTTCCGTCCGGAAGAAAATCCTGAAGTCTTCCGGACGCGACAGATATTCTCCTATGACAGGAAGGGAATGCTGTCAAGCGATTGTCGGGGAATCCGGGAGCTACGATCCCTCCTCGCGGGGATTTTCAAAACGGCAACTCCTCGCTGCGCAACGGGGATGAAAATACTGACAGATAATATTGATCAACTTGACATTGGCGAGCTTGTGTCGTAGAAAGAAGCCGCTTGTTGGGGGTGTCCGCTGCGGACTGAGATACCGGGATTCCGGTAACCCTTTATCGACCTGATCAGGGTAATGCCTGCGTAGGGAAATGAGCTTGACGCATGCCGAAGACATCCAGGCCGCTTCCCCCCGGGGAGCGGCCTTTTTGGTTTTGGGAAGGCAGATCATATTGATGGAAAGGAATGCGTGATGTTCGGGAAAAAATGGGAGCTTACCTTGTATCTGGTTACGGATCGCCGCTGGCTCGGCCGAAGGAGCCTCGAGGAGGATGTCGAAGAGGCGCTGCTGGGCGGTGCGACACTCGTTCAAATCCGCGAAAAGGAGATCTCCTCGCGGGCATATCTGGAGCTGGCCAGGAAGGTCAAGGCCGTGACGGACCGGTATGGCGTTCCGCTGATCGTCAATGACCGGATCGATATTGCGATGGCCGTTGACGCCGGCGGCGTGCATGTCGGGCCGGATGATTTGCCCGTGTCCGTTGCCCGCCGGTTGCTGGGACCCGACAAAATTGTCGGCGCTTCCGCCTCTTCGCTGGAAGAGGCGCTGGCTCTTCAGGCGCAGGGCGCCGATTATCTCGGGGTCGGCGCCGTTTTCCCCACAGCGACCAAGCAGGTCACCGAAAAGGTCGACCTGGAAACGCTCGCGCGAATCAAGGCCGCCGTCCGCATCCCGGTGGCGGCGATCGGCGGGATCGACGCCGGAAACGCCCCTGAGGTCATGAAGACGGGCGTGGACGGCGTGGCCGTCGTATCGGCGATCCTGAATCGACCGGACATCCGGGAGGCGACGCGAGACCTGCTGTCCAAACTCAAAAAGGAAAAATCATGAGTGGAACGAGCCATCGCTGGCCCGTCTTATGGGCCACATTTCTGACCTATCTTTTCGACAGCTATGACCTGATCGTCCTGGCCATTGCCATGCCGGTCCTGCTCAAGGTCCTTCAGATCACCCTCCCCGAGGGCGGGCTCCTCGGTTCGTCCACGATGTTGGGGGCGATGGTCGGAAGCATCGTGTTCGGGTTGATTGCCGAGAACCGCGGCCGGCGTGTCTCCCTGGTGCTCGCGCTGGCCTGGCTGGGCGTTGGGATGGGGGGCGTCTACCTCGTCCAATCCTGGGGCCATTGGATGGCGCTGAGGTTCGCAACGGGGCTTGCCATCGGCGGCATTTGGGGCCCGTGCGCGGCGCTGATTGCCGAGCACTGGTCCGCGGAATACCGCGCACGCGCC
>JAXDCM010000045.1:0-3394 GCA_034677965.1 Syntrophales bacterium | reverse complement strand
ACCTCGATCAGCCGCAGGGAGGAGAATCTCATCGGGATCTTCCTTTTCCAGTCGGCCAGCTCCCGCGCCATGCGATAGGAGTTCTCGTGGAGCTGATGCTCCCGCCGCGACGTGGGGAGATAGAGATCGCGGAAATATTCGATGAGCATCCGATCCGTGTTGAAGCGGGGGACGAGCGTCTGCATCGACCGTTTGATCGTGGCGATCCACTTATCGGGGATGCCCGACATTTCCCGGTCATAGAAAAGCGGGATTACGCTGTTTTCCAGAAGCGCGTAAAGGGATTGGGCATCCTCCTCGTCGGCGTTCCCCGTCTCTTCGCGGAGCCCCTTCACGACGGGTCCGATGGTCCAGCCGTTTGTTCCGTCGTATCCTTCGACCCACCAGCCGTCGGAGACACTGAGGTTGAGGACGCCGTTGGCCACCACCTTTTCGCCGCTCGTGCCGCTCGCTTCCAGCGGCCGCCGCGGATTGTTCAGCCAGACATCCACCCCCTGGACGAGATGGCGGGCGATGCGGATGTCGTATCCCTCGACGAAGAAGATCTTTCCCCGGAACCGGTCGTCCCGGCAGGCATCGGTCACCTTTTTGAGCAGGTCTTTCCCCATCTCGTCGTTCGGATGGGCCTTGCCGGCAAAGACAATGTGGACGGGCCGGGTCGGGTGATTCAGGATGCGGTCCAGCCGGTCCAGGTCGGACAGAATCATGTTCGCCCGCTTGTAGGGGGCGAAGCGCCGGGCAAAGCCGATGATCAGCCCCGCCGGGTTGAACCTCGCGAAGAGCTCCTCCTGCCAGGTTTTCGAATAGCCGTATTTGCCCCAGTTCCGGGAGAGGTCTTCCCGCAGGAAGTCGATCAGCTTCTGTTTGAGTTCATACCGGGTCCGCCAGAGGGCGGTGTCGGGGATGTCTTGGATGCGCGCCCAGCGTTCGGGATCGGTGATGTGCCGGTCCCAGTCCAGCCCGAGGTAGATGTCCAGCAATGTTTTCATCCGGGGAGCGATGTAGGAGAGCACATGGGCGCCGTTGGTGATGTGGCCGATCGGGATGTCCGATTCGTCGAACCCCTTCCAGACCTCGCGCCACATCCGGCGGGAAACCTGCCCGTGAACGCGGCTGACGGCGTTGCTTTTGTGGGACATCTTCAGGGCGAGGATCGTCATGAAAAAGGACTTCCCCTCGTCGCTCTCCTTCCTCCCCAGCTCCCAGAACTGGGACCAGGAGATTCCCGTCCACTTCACGAAATTCGAGAAGTAGTATTCCATCAGCTCCCGGCTGAACCGCTCGTTTCCGGCCTCCACGGGGGTGTGGGTCGTAAAGACGGTGCTCCCGCGGACGATTTCCGCGGCCTCGTCGAGGGAGAGCCCCTCCTCCTTCATCAGCGTGCCGATCCGCTCGAAGAGCAGGAAGGCGGAGTGCCCCTCGTTGATGTGATAGACATGGGGGCGGATTCCCAGCTTTTTGAGAAGCCGAACTCCTCCCATTCCGAGCAGAATCTCCTGCTCGATCCTTGTCCTCGGTTCGGCGCAGTAGAGGCGTTCGGTGATCCTCCGGTCCTGAGGCGTGTTCCGCGAGGTGTCGGTGTCCAGCAGGTAGAGGGAGACGCGCCCCACGTGGATCTCCCAGATGTTCGCAAAGAGCGTCCTCCCGGGCAGGTCCAGGGAGATCTGCACCGCGTTTCCGCGGTCATCCCGCACGATTTCCAGCGGCATGCTGGAGAAATCGTTTTCCGCATACTCCGAGATCTGCCGCCCGTTCCGGTCGATCGTCTGTTTGAAAAAACCGCTCTTGTAGAGAAGTCCGATGCCGACGAGGGGGATGTTCAGGTCGCTCGCCGTTTTCAGGTGATCGCCCGAGAGGGTGCCGAGACCGCCGGAGTATATGGGGAGACAATCGTGAAGGCCGTATTCGGTGGAGAAGTAGGCGACCGGCTGCGCCCATTTCAGGCCGTTGATGGGTCCGATCAGCGGCGACGGATTCCGGTCCCCCATGTAGCGGTCGAACTGATCCAGGATCTGCCGGTAGAGGTTCAGGTAGCTGGCGTTCTCCGAGGCCTCCAGCAGGCGCTTGCGGGAGACGGTTTCCAGCATCCGGACGGGATTGTTGCCGATCCCCGCCCACAGCTTGGGGTCCAATGCGGAAAAGAGTTCACGCGCAAGCGGATTCCATGCCCACCAGAGGTTGTGGGCCAGCTCGCGGAGACGTTCGATCTGCGGCGGGAGGTTGGCGACCGCCGTAAAGGTCCGGAAATGGGGGGAGACGGAAACCGCCCCGGCAAAGGTGTATTTAAGCTCGGCCTTCAGTTCCTCCCCGGCGAACTTCTCCGTGCGCTCTTTGGAGGCCGACAGCGCGTGGCTGTAAGCTTTCCGGTAGCTCTGAAAGAAATCCTTCCAGTTGGCCCGGCCGGCGACGGCGCGGGCGTTGACGCGCATGCAATGCAGTTCGTCCTGGTTCCGGCCAAGGAAATCCTGAAAGATGCCGCGCATGTTTTCCGTGATCGCCCCCGGGGTCTGTCCCCTGCGCCTGAGCAGGATGATCCCGTTGCAGTCGCCCGCCACCTTCTGCGCCCAGAGACCGAAACCGGCCTGATCCGTCGTGAGTGTCGGAACGGCGTAGGCCGCGCTCTCCAGGGGGGTATACCCCCAGGGTTCGTAATAGGAGGGGAAAACCCCCAGATCGCAGCCGGCAAGGGCCTCATAGTAGGGGATGTTCAGCAGGCCGTCGTATCCGTTCAGGTAGGCCGGAATGAAGACGACCTGGACCCGGTTCTGGGGAAGATTTCGAAGGCCCAGGCGCTCGCAACTCTGCAGGATGGGATCGAAAGCCTCGTTCTGCAGCCGGTGCGTGGAGATGGGCGGGTTCGCCGGATCGGGAGGGACGGTGTCGCTCTTGAGGGAGGGGATCAGGTCCGTGTATCCGCTCAGGACAAACAGATAGACGAGGACGCTCTGGTCCGGCTGCATTTCCCCGTTCAGACGGCCGAGGGCCTCCAGGAAAAGGTCGATCCCCTTGTTGTGGAATTCGCCCCGCCCGGAGATCATCATGATCGTGGTGTCGGCGGGAACCTCCCTGCCCAGGAACCGGGCCGCTGCGGCAAGCAGTTTTCCCCGGGACCTCAGGGCCTCGGCGCGGTCGGCCGCAAGATCGGGGATGTTTTCCATGTCGAGGCCGTTCGGGGTGATCAGGTCCGGCGCGCGCCCGAGGAAGCTTTTGGCCTCGGTGGCGGTGATCTCGCTGACCGTGGTGAAACAGTCCGCTTCGCGGGCCGTCGCCGTTTCCATCGAACATTTTGCCGTGATGTTGTGGGCGCTGGCCTCCCGCTGCGGCGAGATGTTCTCCATCGCCGTGTAGATGTCCATTCCCGATGATGCGAGCGTTCTGCCGAGCATCGTGGCGT